>CAZNPP010000008.1:45711-64849 GCA_964574785.1 uncultured Chloracidobacterium sp.
GAAGTAGATTTTACGTGAGGCAACGAATCACATTTGGAGTAGATTTTTACCTGAGGCAACGGACCCTGCGAACTATCCTAAGAGAGCTAATTCGATTAGTCCCCGAAATAATTCATTTTCTTCCTCGGCAGAAACCGTTCGTAGGTCTAGTAGGACCTGCCCATCCTTTATTCGAGCAATTATAGGAGGATTTGACAATCTGAGCTGGCCCTCAAGTTCTGTAGGAGAAAGGAAGGCGTGACTTATCGCAATAAGCGCACTAGGTGGACACACATTTGGTCCCGAGCCTCCCCCCACGGCAGATTCGCCTGAAACCAGTTTCACACTGAGCTCCGGCTTCTCGCTGTCAAGCCTCATAATAAATTCACTTGCTCTGCTTTCGATCTGCTCTTTCTCCATTGTAAGCATTTGCAATACTGGGATTTCCGAACGTTCGGCATCGCGCGCATACGACAACAGTGTGGCTTCCAGCGCCGCGAGACAAAGCTTATCGGCTCGCAAAGCCCTATACAGTGGGTGTCGTCTTAGCCTGTGGATCGTACTGGCCTTGCCAACAATTATTCCGCTTTGTGGTCCCCCGAGTAATTTGTCACCACTAAACGAAACGACGTCAACTCCAGCGGCGATACAGTCTTTGATAATCGGCTCGTCGGTTAGGCCGACATCAGTTAAATCGTTTAGAGCTCCTGAGCCGGCATCAAGATAAAAAGGAACTCCGACTTCATGAGCTAATGAAACAAGTTCATTAAGCGATGGCGCTGATGTAAATCCGATGATCCGATAGTTCGATTGGTGAACTCTCATTAGCAGCCGAGTTCGTTGGGTAAGAGCGTGGCGATAATCATCCAATCTAGTTCGGTTGGTGGTCCCGACCTCAATCATTCTCGCTCCTGAGATAGACATGATGTCCGGAACTCTAAAGTCACCACCAATCTCAACCAACTCTCCCCGCGAAACAACCACTTCGCCGTTGGTTGCAAGTTCCAAAAGGATTAGCAGGGCCGCGGAAGCACAGTTGTTAACAACAAGCGCATCTTCGGCTCCAATTAATTCTTGCAGTAGTTGTTCGACTCGACCACCTCGCCTGCCGCGTGCCCCGCTCACCAAGTCGAATTCAATTGTGCAATATCCCGTCGCCTCCTGAGCGACGGCTTCCTGGGCTCCCTTGGATAAGGGGGCACGACCTAGATTAGTGTGCAAGATAACTCCAGTTGCATTAATTACCCGCCGCACACCCGAGAGTTCATCCAGCCTACACATCGCGTCAAGGCGTCGAATAGCTTCTGCGAGCAGCGACTCTCGAGTGGCTCCACTTTGCAACGGCGTGCTGCCAGCCAAAAGTTCTGCTCGAAGTTCTTGGGTCACCCGCCGTGCGATTGCCGTTACCCGCCCTATTCCTACTGAGCGTTTTAATACTTCAACCTTATCAGTCTTAAGCAACTGATCGACAGATGGGAGGGCCCTTAGTGGCAAATCTGATCTCCTTGTAGGTTTGGACATGATGAAGCCGAGTGTAGGCAGCGCAAGGATAACTTTTCAACCCGCCGAATCAAAGGTTTATCGATTTCTGAAGAAATCAATTGACATGTACCTTTTGAAACTCCTAGACTCGCCGAAAGCGTCGGTCTCAGGCGCGCCCGCCTTCCGAGGAGAAACCTCAGTGACACTTCGTGATAATAAGCTACTCCGAGCTCAGAATAGGGCCAAAAATCGAAACAAGGAACAACAAGTAACGCCCGACGAACAGTTAACCAGACTCGAAGAAGACATCCGTCGTCTCAAAGTGGAGTTCGACATCTACTTCAATGGAGCATCCAAGCGTCCACCTTACGATACAAAAGGCCGCGTTGAGACTCTATTGAAACGACTAGGAGATGATCGAACTCTGACATTTGCACAGCGCTATCGTCATAATTCTCTAACTGCCCGATACAATGCCTTTCGCGACCTATGGAGACGAGTTATGCAGGGCCGGGAAGAGGGTCGGGATCCTGCATCAGCAGCTCGTGCTCAGTCGAAACAGGCAGCGATACAGGGTTTCACGCATATGAGCTTTGTTTGCGCTGATGCTAAGCGAGAAATAGAAATTGTAAGGAGCCTTTACGACGCGGTGGTAGAAGCGAAGAAGGTTTGTGGCGAGTCTATCGAGGCTCTATCATTCCCGAAGTTTCATAGACTCATTGCCTCGAAAGCTGATGGAATCAAGGAACGTCTCGGTTGCGAGAGAGTTAGCTTCTCAGTGGACGTTGAAGGTGGACATGTAAGGTTTAAGGCCAAAGCCGAAAGGAACGCAAAATAATGAAGGCGACCAATTGGCCGCCTTCATCATTTTGGCGCTTACCGGACCCGGAGACCGGAAGCAGTCAGTGGCTTTGCTAATGCAAGCCGGGGAGACTCTCACATCTTTGTAACCTTCTCGGCTTGTGGCCCCTTTGGTCCCTGGGTCACTTCGAACTCGACTTCCTGACCCTCCTCCAAAGTTTTGAAGCCGTCGCCCTGAATGGCGCTATAGTGAACAAAGATGTCCGAAGAGCCTGGCTGCTCGATGAAACCATAACCCTTCGAGTTGTTAAACCACTTGACTTTACCGGTTATTCTAGACATGACAGACGAATCCTCCTAACGATTCGGTAAAACGGGCGCGAGTTAATCAGACTCTCGCACCGACCAGGTTAAATGCTCTGTGAGTCAAAGCCCTTATTGAAAGCGCTAAATTGAGACACACAACAAAAAATGCATGCTGAAGAGCGTTCGGTACGCAATTCATCATGCACACTTACGGGGCAAAGCCACAAACTCATTGCTGTAAAGCTTAAGGATCGAAAAATGCTCGGGGCTAGTTCTAAATGAAACCCTCACTAAAACGCCCGCGCATACTAAGCGAAACCTGTATAGCTGTCAAGCTTGAAAGTAGGAAAAAATCGAAGAAAAAAAGCCTATGTTCATCTAAGCCTGCTCACTTCAGGGCTAGGACACGAAGGATCGGCCCACAATCGTAGCTTTGGTTTCAGTTCAGCTTATTAGGCGGTACGACCAAGTAAAGCAACGGGTTAACCGGTTGGTCATTGATTCGAACCTCATAATGAAGGTGTGGTCCGGTTGAGCGACCCGTCGAGCCTACTCTCCCAAGAAACTGACCTCGTTCCATATTCTGCCCCAGGACCACACCGATACTGGAAAGGTGCGCATATCGGGTTGTTAATCCTCCGCCATGATCAAGCACTACAATCTGACCATATCCATTTTGCCAACCGGTGAATGTAACTTTCCCACTCGCCCCTGATACTACTGGGGCTCCATGGGGAGCATCTATGTCCTGGCCCGAGTGAAACTCATAGGTCGCACCTCCAAAAGGGTTCTTACGACCACCAAAACCACTTTCCAGCCTCCCTTCGACCGGCCAAGCCGTTGGTGTATAACCCTTTTCACGTAGCACGGCTTCATATTCAAGCAATTCCAACTCAAGGCGTCGTGTCTTGTCCTCAAGACTTGCCAAGCTTTCTGAATCCAGATGTAAAGCTGGCCCCCCGCCCGCACCAGGGCGGGGACCGCCGTCTTGCACAACGCCGGATTTCTCGGCCAATTTTCGTGAGGTGTCTTCAACAGCCTCAACGCGGTTATTCAATTTATTTAGCTCAAACCGCTGACGTTCATTTTCAGCCTTCAACCGCCTGTTTTCCCTTTCGATTTGGAAATGGACGATATGCTGTGTTAGTCCGTAAAAGCCATACACAGTGCCAGCGAAAATCAGCACCAAAGCCAGACCAAACAGTTTTAGCGAGCGTTTTTGAACACCAAACCGGCGGATTCGGGACCGGGAACTTGAAGTGTGAGCAATGATAAAAGCATAGAAGCGGTCGTCTCGAGTCATCTTCACGTGCTCCGGGTTCCCGCGCAATCGGGCGAGCGTAACCAGAAAGGCACAGCCTGCAAAAAGCCGACTAGTGCAAGGCTAAAAATTTACGAGGTCTTGTCTATTTGAATAGAACCTGCTTGAAGAATTTGCAGCGGACAGGTTGAAACCTCCGTATAGTTCTGAGGTGAAAAACCCATCCGGCCGGTGCTGCAAGAATTGAGACCCTATCACACGCTTGCTGAAGGTGCAAACGCCCTAAACGCCTCACGATGGGGACCCTTAAATACCGGGATGGGCTTTTGTCCTTCTAAAAATCCTTTTCCTCGCGTCGATGGCGGGAACGATCACGAAGGATCGCCAAAACAATCAAGATAACCATTGCCACAAATATTACTACTATTGCGATTTTGATGATGGCGAGAAGGAAACCCACCATAGCAATCAACTGTCGGAGGAGTGTGATAATGAGGAGAATCAGTGCAATTATTCCACCTAAGCGGCCAAAGGTCACCAAAAAACTTTTCATGTCTACTTCCTTTAAACCAAAGAACTCAGTAGTAGTTGCTATGTACGTCTCTCAAACTGGATGGGGGCACTCTGTCGCCGCGATAGCTGAGTGGTCTCTCCACTTCGCACTGCTCGAGGTTCAAAGCTTGTTGCGACTACAGAAGGGGGTGGTCTTCGTGAGTCGAAACGCACTACTCGATCAGACTGCCTACGGCGCCTAATGTAATCGAACAACATGTAAGCTCCAAGTCCGACGAGAGCAACAGGTAAAAGCTCTCGAACTGGCAATCTAATTCCTAAAAGTGTATGAAGCAGGAAGGTGGTGCCAATAATAATCAAAGTGATACCCCAAGCAAATGGATTTCCGTAAAGGCGTCTAGCAATAGCATCCTCTTCCTCGTCTGGTCTTAAGCCAGCTCGCATTAGTTGGGCTGTCCGACAAGCGTCTACTGCGGCAAACAACCATGTTCCCAAGACGCCAAGAATAAAGAAATGAACTCCTTGTGTTATCACAGCCATCTGGAAGAAACTTGCAAAGATGGCAAAGTGCACAATGGCCTTTGATGTCTGCCCGTTGTAAGCCGCTCCTAAACCAGGAACGAAAGAAAGCAAAGTCGCGACAAAAGGCGAGTTTTTTCTTCGAAGCACATTCGACGCATTTTGCTGAGACTGTTGGCCCAAGAGTTCAACCCCGGCGACGATACAGTCTTGACAGAATGGGAACCCGCGGATTCGGTGGTCGCAGGCTGGGCAAAGAGGCCGAGCGCACTGATTGCACTGCACGACCGCAGGGTTCTTTGGATGAAAGCCACAGTACATCAATTTAGACACCTATACCGCTTACCAACCTACCAACCAACAACTGAAATAGGGACCCTTTATTTTGCATTTGCTTCCGCTTTGTTGCTTCCTCCCTTTTGGCCCCCAACAAGTACTCTAATGCCCTCAGTAATATCCCGTATACCGCCAGTTCCGTTTCCCGAACGACTCTGCTCGGCTAGCAGGAGACTAGCGCGATAAACACCACTAATCGAACCATCCGCCGACACCGTATTAGTAAGCACAAATACAGCTACGAGTAACATCGAGGCTACGGTCGCCAGTTGAGGAGAAACGATTGGATCAAGCCATAGACGCAACCTTGAAGCTATCCTGGCCCCCAGCGGAGCCCGGACTTCCTCGGATCTTACAGTTCCAAGAGTCGCTTGCAGAATTCTCTCATTGAGGCCCAATGGCACGACTTTCTCTTCGTTTATGTACGTATAACAGGCTCCTATGGCGCGGACTACGTCACCTGGAAGTTCCGTGCACCGGTCGCAGAGAACTGCGTGACTTTCCCAACGGTGATAGAGCGGGGCCGGAAGGAATCCATCAAGATAGTCTGTTAGATAGGCTTCAAAGTCATCGCAAGACATAGCTGATTCTGGAATTGTCTGCTGAAGAATTCGAGCCTCTAATTCCCGGGAAGGCGCCGGAACATTTGCGGAGCGACATGCCTGTAGCGTGGCCTTCACCTCGAGCAAAGTCTCATGACAAACAGGACATTGCAGCGCATGTTCGGCTACAGTTCGAGCCCCCTCTGAGTCGAGTGCGCCGTCCAGATAATCAGTTAATAGATTTTCGAAATCGCTACAGAGCATTCCGTTCTGTCCTCTCGGCTAAACCCTCAATGCTACGCTTCACTTAACGCCACAACCTTCATCCGGCGGAGGATTTTCGCCAACTCGAGCCGGCCGCGGTTGATGCGCGACTTAACTGTTCCCTCAGGTATCTTCAGAAGATCGACAATTTCCTGATAACTTAACTCTTCAATGTCGCGCAATATCACGCAGGTTCGCAGGTCGGGAGATAGCTTGTCGATTCCGGCCTGTACTTGGTTCCCAAGCTCACGACGTTCAATCTCCTGGTGCACAGAGCGGTTTGTCGTGTGGAGGTGATAACTGTGATCTGCGAGATCGTCGGCTTGATTGTCATGGGGCGTGCGTTGTCGTTTTCTATAATCATCAATAATTAAATTGCGCGCCAAACGCATTAACCAGTTTTGCAGATCGCCGTGTCTCGGATCGTATTGATCAAGAGAACGATACACTCGGATGAAGACTTCCTGCGTTAGATCTTCAGCAGCATCCGCTCGAGACGTAAAGCGATATGCCAAATTATAAATACGCCGAGAATACCCTTGGACAATCTCCTCCCAAGCCGCACCATCACCTGCGCGACAACGGCGAACTAATTCGGCTCCTTCGCTGGTAGCCAAAACTTTTGCAGCCCCCACCTGATGCTCTCCGCTAAACCAACGTTGACCTCAACAGTTCCGGCAAGAGTTGGAAACCCCCTTTGTCAACAGCCAATTACGACCATCCCGCGTTGAAAGTTCCGGCCAAAGTATCTGAAACGACAATTCCTTACAGTCGTTTGTTAAACACGAGACTCTCAGTCTCTTCATCTTGCTCGAGTATGTCAAATGTAGTAGCCTTCCACGTCGGCACTATATCTTGTGGTTGAATAATAATCCAATCAAACTCCGGTCGTAACTGAGGAATCAGACACATTGAAACCTTCGCTGCGCAAATACTTTGAATTTGCCGCTCTTCTCCTATTGGCAATTGGCCTACTCTGGTGGTTTGGCCGAAAACTCGACTGGACAGAAGTACGAGTATCGCTGACGCAAGCCAATTGGTATCTACTTGGCATAGCAGTTCTGATCATCTGTGCGGCCTATCTTTTTCGGGCTTTCCGTTGGGGTGCTCTGTTAGCGCCCTTAGGACCTGCGCGGATTAGAGATCTTTTCGCCGCAACAACGCTTGGCTTCAGCGCCGTTTTTCTTATCGGCCGCACCGGGGAAGTCGTTCGTCCTGCCGTTCTGCCGATGCGAGATCCAAACATAAGAGCTACTGCATCACTTGTAACTATTCTCATCGAGCGTGTTTACGATTTGATGGCAGTTGTGCTCTTATTTGCAGTTAGCCTTATATGGTTAGCTCCACCCACGAACGTTACCAATGAATTCTCACGCGTGCGAATTTCAGGAGCAATACTCCTAATTGGAGCGATCCTTGGAATTGGGATTCTCGTTTGGTTTCGGCGGCGGTCACGTACGGTTATTCTTTGGTTTACAAGATTCTTTGAACGGACGCCACTGATACCCCAACGCTTGGCTCAAGCTTCCATTAATCTACTCGAGCAATTAGCTGCAGGTTTAAGGGTCCTGGTCGATGCTCGTGAACTCGCAATTACCGTAGCTTGGACTGCAATAGTTTGGCTCAGCATTGGATTCGCAAATATGCTGGTCTTCCTGGCATTCGGGCTTCCGTTCGGTCCTATAGAAACGATCTTTATACTTGGCTGGTCCCTGGCTGGATCACTAGTTCCAACACCGGGAGGCGCGGCGGGAGCATTTCACGCAGTTACCGCTGCAGGTTTGATTTTCCTTGGCGTTACTCGCGAGACGGCTGCGGCCGTTTCAATTGTTCTGCACATCGTAGACTTTGGTCCGGCAGTGTTATTCGGATTCTTCTACTTTATTCGCGGAGATATGAGCATTGGGCGTCTTCGTACGCTGCTTAGCTCAAAGGCGGTCGTCACCTCTAGTAAAAACACTCCTCCTGGCGAGGTGCCGATTGACAACGAACTTAGACCGGCTTCAGCAAACGATTAACTTGATAGTATTAAAATTCCCCCGAGGTTATAGCCAACTATGAAGTGTCCCTTTTGCAGTTATCTGGAGGATAAGGTTGTTGATTCTCGTGAGTCACGTGAAGGTGATGCCATAAGGCGCCGGCGAGAATGTTTGCGCTGTGAACGCAGATTTACGTCTTACGAGAGAATCGACGAAATACCTTATATGGTGATCAAGAAAGACGGGAGGCGAGAAACGTTCGACCGAAATAAAGTTATGGCAGGTCTACTCAGAGCATGTGAGAAAAGACCTGTACCCTCTTCGAAATTAGATTCAATAGTTAACGCTATAGAAAAATACGTTCAAGAGTCATCTGAACGCGAACGACCAACAAGCAAGATCGGCGAGCTCATCATGCGCCGACTAAAGGAGCTCGACAAGGTTGCATACGTCCGATTTGCTTCGGTATACCTTGAATTCGAAGATGTGTCGGAATTCATGACTGAGCTTAAGCACTTGGTGCGTACACGTACAAGTAGTCCTGCTGGGCGTAGAAGCTAGTCCGATTCTTGAGCTTTCTGTAACTCTCAAATGATTAAACCTGTTCAAGCAACCGGGTTAGAAAGACTGGAGCTTCAGCGATTACGGGACCGAGTTGGAAGACTTTTTGCTGCTCTTCAGGAGGCTACGGAAGCAGATGACCCGCTCGCATCCGGGGCTTGGGCTCCGCCCGTTGATCTCTGTGAGACCGCGGATGTTATCTGGCTTAGGGTGGAGCTGCCGGGAGTAAATGCCGATCAGATTAACGTCGGGCTTTCAAATACTCGAGTACGAATATGGGGTCAGAAAAAGAAGAGGGCCGCCCGTAGCAGAATAATATCCCACCTTTGTTCTGAACGGAGTTACGGAAGATTCAGTCGCATCGTTCCAATCCGATGGACAATCAGTGTTAAGGATGCCACTGCGAGCCTCGACAATGGCATCTTACTAATCCGACTGCCAAAGATTCCGGACCGACGTGGTGCTGAGTACAAAATCACTGTGGTTCCAGGATAAAAAACAGAAAGGCAGGTTTCGAAAGGTTCTGTTCTAGGATTTGAAGTAGAATCAAAATATGGCAATCACAAAAGAAACCGAAATAACCGAAGGGGTTGAAACTGCAGATATTGAGCAGCAACTCCAAATTCCCGATGAACTACCCGTGCTGCCGCTTCGAGATATTGTCATTTATCCCTTCATGATTGTTCCTCTATTTGTCTCCCGCGAGAAGTCAATTCGTGCGGTCGATGAAGCGCTTGGCGAGAACAGGATGATTCTCCTCGCATCGCAGAAGGATCTCGATAAAGAGGAACCGACTGCCGAAGACCTATACAAAGTCGGCACATCCGCCGTCATCATGCGCATGCTAAAGCTCCCGGACGGTCGTATTCGGATTCTTGTACAGGGGCTTGCTAGAGCTGAGATCGAATCTGTTGATACAAGCGGAGATTTCATCCGTGCGCGCGTTCAGGTGATGCAGGAAATTCTGCCACCAGAACGTTCTTTAGAGGTCGAGGCTTTAATACGCAATGTCCGCGGTTCAATGGAAAAGGCGATCAATCTTGGGAAAAATGTTTCACCGGAAGTTATGGCGATAATCGCCAACCTGGATGACGCGGGACGGTTGGCAGATCTATCTGCATCAAACCTTGAACTGAAAGTCGAAGATGCCCAGTCAGTGCTTGACATACCCGATACGACCGCACGATTGCGCAGGGTTAATGATCTGCTCAACAAAGAGATTGAGGTATTAACCGTTCAGCAGGAGATCAACACTCAGGCGCGTGCTGACATTGACCGGTCGCAACGTGAGTTCTATCTGCGTCAGCAGATGAAGGCTATTCAGACTGAGCTGGGTGAAGGAAACGAACTTGCCGAAGAAATAGCTCAGTTTCGCGAGAAAATTGAAGCCGCGAATATGCCTAAAGCTGCTGAAGATGAAGCTTTACGTCAACTTAAGAAGCTGGAACGTATGCATCCTGACGCTGCCGAAACGGCGACGGTGCGTAACTGGATGGAGATCATGACAGACCTTCCATGGTCTCGCTCGTCCGAGGACAACCTGGACCTCTCCAAGGCAGAGCGAATCCTGAATGAAGATCATTACGGACTAGAGAAGGTTAAGGATCGCATTATAGAAGCTCTTGCCGTTCGTAAGCTCAAAGAGAAACCAAAGGGGCCTATCCTTTGTCTGGTTGGTCCTCCGGGAGTTGGCAAAACGTCTCTCGGCCGGTCTATTGCTCGGGCTTTAGAACGGAAGTTTGTTCGTCTGTCTTTGGGCGGAGTCCACGATGAAGCTGAGATCAGGGGCCATCGAAGAACTTATGTCGGCGCCATGCCAGGAAGAATTGTTCAAGCAATCCAGCAGGCAGGCACCAATAATCCTCTGATCATGCTCGATGAGATCGATAAAGTGGGCGCAGACTTTAGAGGCGATCCGTCCTCGGCTCTTCTCGAAGTGTTGGATCCAGAGCAAAACAACAGTTTTCGCGATAACTATCTGGGCGTCACCTTTGATCTATCCAATGTAATCTTTATGACGACTGCCAACGTGTTGGATACGATCCAGCCAGCGCTCCGCGATCGAATGGAGGTTATTCGACTGGCAGGCTACACCGAAGAAGAGAAGC
Organism: uncultured Chloracidobacterium sp.; assembly: GCA_964574785.1. Classification (GTDB taxonomy): domain Bacteria; phylum Acidobacteriota; class Blastocatellia; order Pyrinomonadales; family Pyrinomonadaceae; genus PSRF01. The sequence continues at coordinate 56,363 of CAZNPP010000008.1, forward strand.
GGGAGATTGCCCGGCGACATCTGTTACCAAAACAAATGGAAGAAAACGGTATAACATCACGCGATCTTCATTTATCAAAAATAGCCATAGCAGCGATTATCCAACAATACACGCAGGAGGCAGGTCTACGGCAATTGGAACGCGAAATAGGCCGGATCTGTCGTAAAGTCGCCCGCAAGATCGCAGAAGGTCATAAGGGAGCCATCAGAGTCTCACTTAAGAACCTTCACGAATTTTTGGGACCACCGAAAATCATTCCTGAAGAAGTACTGAAAAAAGATCAAATTGGTGTGTCCACAGGCTTAGCTTGGACCGCAGTCGGCGGTGATATCCTTTTCATCGAAGCACTTAGGATGAAAGGAAAGGGGAACTTAGTGCTTACCGGCCAACTGGGTGACGTTATGCGGGAATCAGCTCAAGCAGCCTACTCGTACGCAAAGTCACGCGCAAAAGAACTCGAGATCAACGAAGAGGATTTCAGTAACTACGATATTCACATCCATATTCCCGAGGGAGCAATTCCAAAGGATGGGCCATCCGCAGGTATTACTCTCGCCACGGCTATGGTTTCGGCTCTTTCACTGCGACCAGTTCGCAAGGATGTAGCAATGACTGGGGAGATCACCCTTAGAGGCAATGTCTTACCTGTGGGTGGCGTAAAAGAGAAAGTCTTAGCTGCCCGACGTGCGCGAGTGTCTACCATAATTCTTCCGCACTTGAATAGACGCGATCTTGAGGAGGTGCCGAAAGAACCTTTCAAAGATATAAGGTTTGTGTTCGTTGACAACATGCGTCAGGTCTTTCGAGAAGCATTAAAAGAACGTGTGGCGCCGCCAACAACATCCGATACCCGCCCACAACGAGTACCTCAAGCTGCCTCTTCTGTTCGGCCATTGTAAGCCCATTTGGCTCCAAAGTTGTTACTGGTAAACGTAGGAAAAACTCTTTTTCTGCGTCCACTCGATGGCATCAACATTCCTACCATCGAGTGCCATTATCTCCTCGCTTAGCTCGTCCGTGCTGGTTACAGGACTCACATCCACGGAATAAACGAGGGAACCCATGTGATCGTCTCCGTTCTCACGATTAAGGGTGCGAAGCTCTGAGTCGAAGTGGTGCTTCTTTAGAACCTGACGAAGAGCACCCTGTGTTGCCGCTACATTTCTAGTTGCTACCTTCAACTCCATAGAACGGAAAACCTGTTCAGGTTCTTTGTACTCGAGGATGTACAGAACAATAAGGGAGAAGACTGCGAGCACAAGCGCCAGATCCCACCGTCCAACACCCGCGCCTAGGCCAACCGCCAAGCTTATCAAGAGAACTGTTATCTCCTTTGGGTCACGAATGTTGGTACGAAATCGGACGAGGGACACTGCAGCGAAAATTCCAAACGCACGGGCAACATTATCACCCACAACAATCATAAGGGCCGCAGCAACCACGGCAAGAAGAATTTGGCTTTGAGCAACATAAGGATTTGGCTTCATTAGCTGCAGGCGCCGGCGTGGCCTAAATGCGAGTACTGCGCCTAATAAAGCTGCAAATACCAATCGCAGAGTAATTCTGGCCGCCACTTCGGTCCAAGTGTCTCCTGCGATCGGAGCTCGCGTCTGCGGAGATCCAAAGAGACTATCAAACAAGGGGTCTTCTGAACGTGGGCTGCTAATTACCGGACTTTCCGCTGCCGGCTTTTCAGCTTCTCGGCTTTCAGCGACTGGAGGTCGTGCCGTTGATTCAGGCGTGGCAGCTTGGTCGCGACTTTGCCCAACGGCTGGCGCGGCTGGTTCATGGGTTCTACTCGTTATGAGATAAGTTACTAATGCGCTTCCAATAAGCACGACGATGAATACCGCAATCAACGTCAGCGCCTCTCTTTTATTTCTATTCAGTCCTTTTAGCATTCGAATCACCCCTTAAGGATCTCGAGTTGTGATGAATCCTCCTGACTTCCGGGTTATGACTAACACCTTCGGCGGAGTTCAATTGAGGGAATAAATCAGACAAGTCGACTTGTGGGGAATCTTGGACGAATTCAGGGGGCTGCTTCACAATCTAAAAAATACGCTTGGCACTCAAATGTTTCTTCGTGATCCGCTGGCCGCACTCGCGTGTAACTGCCATTAGGTAAAAGCTGTTTTGCCTTCACATTATCTTTAAGATAAGCACCGAGAATAATATCTTTGAGATAGGTTTTTAGTTGCACATCGCTAACTGGAGTCAACACCTCAATGCGGTGCTTTAAGTTTCTAGACATCCAGTCGGCACTGCCAATAAGAATTTCCTCTTCGCCACCATTCGCAAAATAAAAGACACGGCTGTGTTCGAGGAAACGACCAACAACACTCCTAATCGTGATCGTCTCTGAAACTCCGACCACATTGGGACGCAACATGCAAATGCCTCTGACTATTAAATCGATCCGTACACCAGCTTTAGAGGCCTCGTAAAGCTTCTCGATCATTTCCTTGTCGGCAAGCCTATTGAACTTGGCTACTATTCGTGCTGGTCTCCCTGCCTGTTTGTGCTCAATTTCGCGTTGGATTAACGCCTCCATCCTCTCTCGAAGATTCACTGGGGCTACAAGCAATTTCCGGTATTGAATCTGCCGGGAGTAGCCAGTCAAATAATTAAACAGCTCAATTGCATCAGCTCCGATTTCGTCGTCAGCAGTGAAAAGACCCAGATCTGTATAGGTACAGGATGTAGTTGGATTGTAGTTGCCAGACGCTATGTGTACATAGTTTTTGAGGATCTCACCCTCACGCCGCACAACAAGAGTTAATTTACTATGGGTCTTAAGGCCGATAATCCCGTAAACCACGTGTACACCGGCTTCATCGAGCCTTCTGGCCCACTCAATGTTGTGCTCTTCGTCGAATCGAGCCTTTAGTTCGATCAGTGCTGTAACCTGTTTACCCTGTTCAGCAGCCCTTATTAAAGCTGGCGGTATGGGCGAATCAGGACCAGTTCTATAGAGGCACATTTTTATCGCCATTACATCTTCATCTTCGACCGCTTCGTTTATGAAATTGGTTACCCCTTCATATGAGTCATAGGGATGATGGAGCAGAACGTCGCGTTCTTTTATTACTTCAAAAAGCGACTGCGATGAAGTTAACCTCGGCGGCATTTTGGGCTTCAGAACCGGGTCTTTAAGGTTCGGGAAATCTAAGTCATACAGACACATCAAATCTTGTAAACCCAAAGGGCCATCCACGACATATACATCCTGAGGTAACAACTTCAAAGACGCTGTTAAATATTGGATGATCTCCTCAGGGGTGCTATTAGAGACCTCCAGTCGAACCGGGGAACCAAAACGACGCTTTCGAACTTCTTTCGTGATCAAACTCAGCAGATCCCCGGCCTCTTCTTCTCGAATATCAATATCAGCATCACGAGTAACGCGGAACCGGTGAGCCTTGCCAGGCAGCATCCCTGGAAACAGTGAGGCAAGGTTTGCTTCAATCAGCTCTTCTAAGAACACGAACTTCGACTCAGAGAAACCAACCTTGACTAAACGTGGAACTGTCGATGGAACTTTGATACGAACAAACCGTGGCTCGCGACTGATTTTTGGAGGGTCCGCTGGCGAGAAGCCTTCGGGCACCTCGACTACTACTCCTAGATTCAAACTAAGTGGTGAGATATATGGAAATGGGTGGCTCTGATCTACTGCAAGTGGCGTCAGAATTGGAAAAACTTTTTTGGAGAAGTAATTGTCGAGCCCATGTTGCTCAGCCCGAGACAACTCAGAGTAACTTAGGAGCACTATTCCCTCAGCCTTCAAAAGTGGCAGAATTTGATCGCGAAAGCAAAGCATCTGTTCCTCAAGCATCGGCAGTAGCCGCTCTCGAATTCCAGCAAGCTGTTCTGCGGGAGTCATGCCGTCTGGTGACAAAGCAGTGACGTTTTCATCAAGCTCTTCTTTCAACCCCGAAACTCGGATCATGAAAAACTCGTCGATGTTTGAAGAGAAAATCGCGAGGAACTTTAGTCTTTCGAGCAATGGATTGCTCTCATCCAGTGCTTCTTCGAGAACCTTTTTGTGAAATTCGAGGAGGCTAAGTTCACGATTAAACAGCAGCCTGCCTGAACGGTCCACGTGCGCCGTTTCACCGAAGATTTTCGGAGGTACGCTACGCATTAACTCTTGCTCTGCAACAGAAGACATTTTCGTGCCTCGCAACAATAGTTTTCTATAACGTTAGGATTTTATTCATCCAGGCAGTAAGGGAAGAGTAAACAACTGCCTGACACTGTTTAAAGTATCAGCTTGGGGAGAATGTCGACTAGTAACTTGGCAAAAGCCATTCCATAGCAGCTTTAATGAGCAGCTAAGGTGAAGCATAGCTTTCATTCGGAAATAGTCACGCTATTGTTGCCAAAAAGTTCAGGAGCTGTATGCATTTGATGCTTAGATGTTCTGGACGTGTTGGGGAGAGGTCTATCTCGATTTCGTGGCTGGAACACTCACGAGTTCAGACGTCTCGATAACGTACCCAGTGAGTCGGTTGCCGTAAACGCATCCTGTATCTAAGCCGATAGCCCGTTTCGCGACTCTCGGAGTTTCGGCAGGCCAGTGCCCAAAAAGAACCAGCTTCTCACCGTCATAATGCTCATACCAAGGCACGCCGACTCTGCTAGTCCGATCGACTCCTAACGTTCGTAGTTCCGTAAGGTCATCCTTTGACTGCTGGGACAGCGGGATGCCGGGTCTCATACCCGCATGAACCACGATATGTTTCTTCAACTCAATACTGAACGGTAAGCTAAAAAGAAATTTACGATAAACCTCAACCGCACCTAACTCATTGTCGGCTTTAGCCTGTTCGGCTGTTAATGTGACATCTTCTCCTCTCCAGCGCCTAACGAGAGCAAAATCGTGGTTTCCCATCACCGAAGTAAACCGGTGATCACTCGCAAACAGATCGAGGACCTCACGGTTGTAGGCGCCTTTTGTAACCAAATCACCAACTGCAATCACTCGATCATTTGAATTCAGTTGGATTTTGTCACAAAGCTCTATTAATTCTGGATAGCACCCGTGAATATCTCCAATGACTAACGTTCGTTGCATTTGAACTCGATGCTAGCGATTAATGTGCCTTCAATAACCATTGGCCTGCGAACTCCCTCTCCTTGAGGTTGACAAGGGCTGCGCAACCCAGAATGAGACTGAGGCATCTCTAAACTCTAGCCCACTCATGCGGTGGAATTTTTCACGTATTTGGCATCTCTTAAAGAAGGCGATTGTTTGACACCTCGGAAAACCGTGTGATAACCTCCCGGCTGTTTGGCTCCGGTAGGAGAGTCATGCCGAACTTTTCGAGTCGAGCCAGGACATACCTCGCAAAAAGTGAATGCCGCAAGCGCGACTATCTCCGGGTGAGTCGCTCGGGGATTCGCATTATTACTCTTTGTAAGGAGAACGACGATTGATGTCAGCGAGTTTCCCTCGTTTGATGGCCGGAGCGGCTTTAATAACGGCGCTCGTCGCACCATCAGCCATAATCTTTGGACAAATACCTGCAGGATCATCCGCTCGCACAATTCCAACCGAAGTCGAAAGGTCAGATGCGCGTGTCAGTCAGATAATTACTAAAGCTGAAGACCACTTTCGTAAAGGCAGGCTGAACCTTGAAGACAACAAACGTGCGCAGGCCCGAGAAGAATTTGACAAGGCAGTCGATACCATTCTCGAGTCCGGGTTGGACGTAAGGGCAAATCAACGTCTGCAGACCTTCTACTTCGAGCTAGTTGAGCGGATCTACAGAGAAGAAGTACCACTGGTTCCTGCTCCTCAAGTCAACACCGCGAACTTGGTGGCTCAAAACACTTCGTCTCAAACCCCGTCACAGGACGACGAGCCTCTTCAAATCGGTTTTCGAGAGCAGAAGTTCGAGCCGTCTCCATTAGACGAGCTTAGTAAGCTTGTACTTACTCCCGATGAACAGAATGTTTCCGATGCCGATGTTCTGGCGCTTGAGCAGGCTAGGCAGAATGTTAACTTCTCTTTCAATATAAATCCTCTTATTCAGCAATACATAAACTATTATCAAGGTCGCGGACGCAGCACCATGGAGTTGGGATTGCGGCGTTCGGGTCGTTACATGAAACTCGCTCGTCAGATCTTTAAAGAAGAGGGAGTGCCGATCGATATAACTTGGTTGGGTCAAGTCGAGAGTGCTTGGCAACCACGGGCAGTATCCTGGGCGGCGGCTTCCGGTTTGTGGCAGTTCATTCCAAGCACCGGTCGCGAGTACGGGCTTCGTCAGACAGCGTGGGTTGATGAGAGAAATAGCTTTGAAAAGGCCACGCGTGCTTCTGCTCGTTATTTGAAACACCTCTCGGCTCGATACAAGGGCGATTGGGAGCTGGCAATGGCCGCCTACAATACCGGAGCCGGAAATATAGACCGCGCTATATCGCGTGCGGGCAGTGCGAGCTTCTGGGCAATTTATCCATACATCGCCCAAGAGACTCGCAACTACGTGCCCAACATCCTTGCCACAATCCTGATTGCCAAGAACCCTGAGAAGTACGGCTTTACGAATATTCGTCTGGAATCGCCCCTGTCGTACGACATCGTTCAAGTGCCAACCGCGACCAGTCTGCAGTTGATCGCTGAAGCTACCGATACGAGCCTCGATTACATACGTAGTATCAATCCTGAGTTGAAGCGAGAGATAACCCCACGCGGAGAAGCCTACAACGTTCGTATCCCAGGCGGAAAAGCAAAGCAGTTTGTAGCATTGTTAAAGCGTATCCCCGTGGACAGGCGCGAAACCGCCCGGTTGATCTCTGTGTCCCCGGGTGAAGATATGCAAGCTGTTGCTAATCGAACCGGCATTGCTGTTGCTCAACTGCAGGCTATGAACGCGGGCGTTGACTTGAGTGTCTCGAACAAATTGGTCGTTCCTAATAACAATGTTCGACTGACAAGTTGGCAGCGAGCAAAGCCAAATGCCGAACCTGCGAGACCCGGATTGAGCAGAATACGTGCTCGCAAAGGTGACACGATCGCCAAGATTGCTGCTGCTCGTAAACTTAATGTTAATGAACTTGTCCGACTAAACAATATTTCAGCGAATACCGCGCTTCGTGCCGGTCAGGAGATTAAGCTGCCACCGAGTGGTGGTGCGGCGCCATCCGGTAGACGATAGGTTTAGTTGACAATTCCATATTAATGAGCGCGCTTATCCTCAAAAGGCGCGCTCAAGTGTGTTAACAAGTCAAATGCTCACGATTTCAAATCTTCAGGGAGGAGCCGCCTCACATGCTCTTTCGCACGCTATCCGCCGCCGTTTACGGCATTGATGCAGATCTTGTAGATATAGAAGTCGATCTGACCCCCGCCCGCGGAGAAAGCGATAACAATCTATCCGTGACAATTGTTGGCCTTCCCGACGCCGCAGTGCGCGAATCCAGAGAGCGCATCAGGGCTGCAATTACGAACTGTTCCTACTACTTCCCCTTTCAGAAGATCACAATCAATCTTGCACCTGCTGATGTTCGAAAGGAAGGAGCTAGTTTCGATCTACCGATTGCCCTCGGAATACTTGGAGCTAATGGCGACCTTTCAGAAGAGAACAGCTTGGTCCATATAGTCTGTGTCGGCGAGCTATCTCTTGATGGACGGGTGAGACCAATCAAGGGGGCGCTCTCGATTGCAATTCTCGCTCGCGATGCGGCGATAAAGCACGTCATCCTTCCTGATGAGAACGCCAAAGAGGCGGCAGTTGTGTCAGGGGTAAACATTTATCCAGTAGCTGATCTACGGAGCGCAGCCAAATTAATCGCAGAATTGCGTTCAGCCGATCCGCCCGCGCCGTTGAAGATTGACCCGGCGGCGATATTGGTTCATGCGGATCACTATGGCGTTGACTTTAGGGAGGTTCGTGGTCAGCTATCGGCAAAACGGGCGCTCGAAATTGCAAGTGCTGGTTCACATAATATTCTCCTTATTGGTCCACCTGGTTCGGGTAAGACGATGCTTGCTAAGCGGTTGCCAACCATTTTGCCTCCACTAGAGTTTGAGGCGGCTCTTGAACTAACAAAGATCCATTCGGTCGCCGGGTTGACTGGTCGTGCAGGCGTTGTAACGGAGCGGCCTTTCAGGTCGCCGCACCACACAATTAGCGACGCAGGTTTGATAGGTGGCGGCGCCGTTCCTCGACCCGGTGAAGTGTCCTTGGCGCATCAAGGTGTGCTGTTTCTTGATGAGTTGCCGGAATTTGATCGTGGGGTGCTGGAAGTTCTGCGTCAGCCATTGGAAGATCAGAAAGTGACCATCAGTCGCGCTTCTATGTCCTTGACGTTTCCGGCGTCATTTATGCTGGCTGCCGCTATGAATCCTTGTCCTTGTGGGTTCTGGAATGATCCAACTCGAGAGTGTCGTTGCTCGCCGATCCAGATTCAGCGGTACGTTGGCCGTATCTCTGGGCCATTGCTGGATCGAATCGATATCCACGTCGATGTGCCAGC
>CAZNPP010000009.1:0-24262 GCA_964574785.1 uncultured Chloracidobacterium sp.
TCGTGAAGGCGGGCGAACCGTAGGCGCGGGCACCATCAGCGAGGTGGTGGAATAGTATGCTAAACGAAAAGATAAGAATAAGACTTAAAGCTTATGACCACAGAGTGCTGGACCAATCAACTACCGAGATTGTGGAGACAGCAAAGCGCACCGGAGCGCGTGTGGCAGGACCAATTCCCCTGCCGACCGTAAAAAACAAATGGACAGTTTTACGGTCGCCCCACGTAGACAAAAAATCTCGGGAGCAATTCGAGATCAGAACGCATAAGCGCCTGATGGATATTCTCGATCCTACCCCGCAGACCGTTGATGCTCTTATGAAGCTCGATTTACCAGCGGGGGTGGACGTAGAGATTAAGGCGTTTGGTAGACAGTAAGACGACTTGCGATCTGTAAGGCATCGAAAGTTCGCATTTCGACAGGCGGAACGAAAACTATGATTAACGGAATCATCGGCAGAAAAGTCGGCATGACGCAAATCTTCGCTGACGATGGGACAGTAACTCCGGTCACGGTTATCAAAGCGGGCCCGTGTGTAGTGGTGCAAAAGAAATCCTCGGCTGGCCCAGATGGATACGATGCTGTCCAACTCGCACTGGTGGACGATAACCCACTGAAGCTGAAGAACGTCACCAAGCCGATGCGAGGGCACTTTGAGAAGACTGGCGGGGGAATCCCTCCGGCGCGAGTTCTCAAGGAACTGCGTCTTGATGGTGGCACCACCGAAACTAATGTTGGCGATAAAGTCCTGGTGGACCTTTTTGCCCATGGCGACATTGTCGATGTGGTAGGGCGTTCAAAAGGGCGAGGGTTCGCCGGCACCATCAAGCGTCACCATTTTCATCGAGGACCGGAATCGCATGGGTCGATGAATGTTCGGGCTCCCGGTTCCATAGGAGCCTCAGCCTATCCATCACGCGTTATTAAAGGAAATCGTTCATCGGGCCATATGGGTGATGAACGAGTCACAGTGAAGGGGCTGACAGTTGCTCGAGTCGATGCTGAGAACAATCTGCTGATGGTTCGCGGCGCGGTGCCGGGCGCTACAGGAAGCGTTGTACTAATTAAGAAGGCTGCAAAGCGTGGAAAGAAAGGAAAGTGATGCCTACCGTAAAGGTGCGCAATATTAATAACGAAGAGGTTGGGGAAGTTCAATTGTCCGATGCGGTATTCGCTGCGCCGTTCAATGAATCACTGATCCACGCCGCCGTTCGTAACTTTATGGCTAATGCCCGGCAGGGAACCGTGGGTACAAAAACCCGAGGCAATGTTTCCGGCTCAGGAAGGAAGCTGTGGAAGCAAAAAGGTACGGGAAGGGCTCGCATCGCGTCACTACGGTCGCCCCTTTGGAAAGGAGGCGGTAATGTACATGGACCACAGCCTCGTGATTGGTCATACAGCTTGCCAAAGAAGATGCGAAGGGGGGCGCTGCGGTCAGCTCTTTCAGAACGTGTTCGCGAAGGCAATCTTATTCTGATCGATGGTTGGAATCTCGACCGCCCCCGGACTAAGGATTTCGTAGCTTCGCTTAGTAAGCTCGGCCTTGATGGTAAGACTTTGATTGTGGACTCCTTCGAAAATGAGAATCTGCTGCTTTCGGCTCGCAATCTTCAGTACACAAAAGTTGTCAACAGTTCGTCCCTAAATATTTACGACCTTCTTTATCACGATAGGTTGTTGCTTTCTAAGACTGCTGTGGCAGAGCTTGAGCAGCTACTTGCTCCGGACAAAAGCAACGACAGTGTCAGTGCGGAAGTTAATACTGAACCGAAGAAGAAGAAGAAAGCGGGAAAGTCTGTCCGCAAGCTAAAGGAGGAGGTGGCCTAGGTGAGAACGTTATGGGACATCATTAAGTCACCAGTAATTACGGAAAAGGCCTTGGAAGCAAAGGAAGAGACTCAAGATTCTGGTCAACTATTAAGTTTTCGAGTTGATCGCCGAGCGACAAAACCAGAGATCAAGACTGCAGTGGAGCGCATCTTCCAAGTGCAGGTGGATCATGTCCGTACGATTAATTATCTTGGTAAAACCGCAAGACGTGGCCGTTTCGAAGGTCGTAAGCCTTCATGGAAAAAGGCTTATGTGACACTGAAAAAGGGCGAGAAACCCGTCGATTATGGCGAATCCATTTAGGTTTGTTGTGGTTCGAGGTGTGTTCAACGCAAAACTAACCATTTAGAAATCGCTAAGAAAGACCATGGGCATTAAGAAGCTTACACCAACATCTCCTTCTCGACGCTACCAAACGTATCTCACGCGCGATGAGTTAACTGTTGGAGCAGTGCCGGAAAAGTCTCTGCTTGAGCCGAAGAAGCGGATATCCGGTAGAAACAATGATGGAAGAGTAACGGTTCGCAGGCGCGGCGGTGGTCACAAGCGTTTTTATCGGATCATTGATTTCAAACGTGACAAGGAAGGGGTTCCCGGCAGGGTGACACAGATTGAGTACGATCCCAATCGTTCTGCTCATATCGCATTGATCACTTACAGCGACGGAGAGAAACGTTACATCATCGCGCCGAATGGCCTGGAAGTAGGTAAGACCGTCATGAGTGGTCCTGAAGCCGACATCCTGCCGGGAAACACGTTGCCACTAATAAATATTCCCTTGGGCACACAGATTCATAACATTGAGTTGCGTCCCGGGAAGGGCGGCCAGATGGCAAGGTCTGCTGGCGCCTTTGCCCAATTAGTAGCTAAGGAAGGTAACTATGCACAGTTGCGTATGCCGTCAGGGGAAGTGCGACGAGTGCCACTGGTTTGCCGCGCAACTGTTGGCCAAGTAGGGAATATAGAACATGAGAACATCTCTTTAGGGAAGGCTGGTCGCTCGCGATGGAGGGGATTGAGGCCACACGTGCGAGGGGTTGCCATGAATCCTGTCGATCATCCTCACGGTGGAGGTGAAGGCAAAACCTCTGGTGGGCGCAACCCGGTAACTCCCTGGGGACAGCCAACGCGCGGTTACAAAACCCGAAGCAATAAACGGACTCAGAAGATGATTATCCGCGACAGAAGGACGAAGTGATGGTCTCTTGATGACAGGGGAGTGGAAGCTTAGGAAGTGGAGAGGTTATGGCACGTTCAGTTAAAAAAGGACCTTTTATAGATCGGAGCATACAGCAGGCTGTAGAACGAGCTCGCTCAAGTGCACAACGGCCGCCAGTGATTAAAACCTGGTCGCGACGTTCGACGATCACACCAGATATGGTTGGGCTAACTTTTGGTGTCCACAATGGCAAGCGGCATCTGCCGATTTACGTTACTGAGAATATGGTGGGTCACAAGCTCGGTGAGTTTGCACCTACGCGAACATTCAAAGGGCATTCTGGCACCAAGGTAGAAAAAGCCACAAAGGTGGCGAGGTGAAGGATCGTAAATAGTGAATCGTTTAATAGTGAATCGTAAATCGTTATTCGTGAAATCGTTGATTTGTAGTTAATGGTTATGTTCGATGGCGTCACGATTAACGATTCACGATTCACGATTAACGATTAACGATTAACGAGGTTGAGCATGGAAGCAACAGCTAGTGCAAAATATTTACGAGGTTCGGCACAGAAGGCCCGCCTTGTGATCGACTTGATTCGAGGTAAAGACATAAATCGTGCTTTGGCCATACTTCGTTATACCGATAAGCGCGCCGCAACTGGAATCGAGAAGTGTGTGCGATCTGCAGTCGCGAATGCTAATGAGGCTGCCGAGAAGGCGAATGTGTCAATCGATCCGGACGATCTTTGGATCAAGGCAGCTTACGTAGATCGTGGGCCAACCAAGAATCGCAGACGTCTTCGTCCCGCGCCTCAAGGTCGAGCATTTCGTGAGCAGCGACATTTCTGTCACGTAACTATACTGCTGTCTAATGATGAGCGGGCCGAAGATAAACAGCGGGTTCAACCCAAGAAGGAAACTAAACCCGCAAAGCTAGCTGAAAGCAAGGGCCGCAAACGCGGCGGTGCGGCTGCCGCACCGCGAGCGAAGCGAACCGCACCAAAGACGGGTGAGGAGAAGAAAGCCGCCAAACGCGCACCGCGTAAAGCGGCCAAATCGAAGACTGAAGAGTAAATATCGAGAGTTAGACTGGAGAAAATTGTGGGTCAAAAAGTTCATCCCTACGGATTTCGGCTCGGCTACAACAAGGACTGGCACTCGCACTGGTTCGCAAAGAAGCAGTATGGCGAATTCCTGCTTGAAGACTTGCGCCTTAAGCGCGATTTGAAGCAGCGTTTTGCAGGCGCTGGTGTGTCGCATGTCGATATCGAGCGTGCGGCAAACCGGTTGAAGATAATTATCTACACATCACGGCCCGGAATTATCATCGGTCGAAAAGGCGCCGAGATCGACAAGCTTAAATCGGATCTTTCGTCTAAGACAGGCCGCGAAGTTCTTGTTTCGATTCAGGAGATACACAAGCCAGAACTGAATGCGCAACTGCAAGCGGAGAAGATTGCAGCTCAGTTAGAGAAGCGTATTGCCTTTCGCCGCGCCATGCGAAAAGCCGTAGAAGAGTCGCTGCGTTTCGGGGCCCAGGGTATCAAAGTGAAAGTAGGTGGTCGGCTAAACGGAGCTGAAATTGCTCGGAGTGAGTGGCATTTGCAGGGACGTCTCCCTCTCCATACATTGCGAGCTGACATCGATTATGGCCTCGCCGAGGCTCAGACCACTTTCGGAGTGATTGGCGTTAAGGTTTGGATCTATCGCGGTGAGATTTTGGATCCAAAAGCAGCGATGGCGCGCGGCACTGGATCGGATCCAATCAATGAGACTCGGGCTGGAGAGCGTGAACGACGGCCGCGAACGCGTCGTGAGCGGGAAGGCGCTGAGGGCAGAAGACCGCGCGGCGAGTAACGCGGAAATGAATTTAGGGAAGCAACTATCATGTTAATGCCGAAGAAAGTAAAGCACCGAAAGCAGATGCGGGGACGTATGACAGGACTGGCTCATCGCGGTAGCCGGATAAGCTTCGGTGAATATGGGCTTAAGACTCTCGAGCCAGCCTGGATCACTGATCGCCAAATTGAGGCGGCCCGGATCGCGATGACGCGCCATATCAAACGTGGAGGCAAGATCTGGATCAGAATGTTTCCCGACAAGCCGGTTACTAAGAAGCCCGCCGAGACTCGCATGGGAAAAGGTAAAGGGGCGCCAGAGTACTGGATTGCGGTTGTGAAGCCTGGTCGTATTCTTTACGAGATTGAAGGTGTTGATGAGGCTACTGCTCGCGAGGCGATGCGGTTGGCAGCACAAAAGCTTCCAATCAAGACGAAATTTGTCAGGCGCGCCGATCAGGAAGGAGGCGCGATTTAAAGATGAAGCGTCGCGAGGAGTTGGATACCTATCTTGAAATGTCCGAGGATGAATTACGAGCAGAGGAGATTCGGCTCAAAGAGTCCCTCTTTCGCTTAAATTTCAAACTTGCGCTGGGTGAAGTCGATGCAGTGAAAAGAATTCGACAAGAGAAACGTTCCCTGGCGCGTATTCAAACTATTGCCCGGCAACGGCAACCGCAAACGGGTCGGTAAGATTTTTAAACGCGGCAGCGGATGCCGCTTGTGAGTGAGTAGAATGGAAGAAGAAAAGCAACAAGAAAATAATTCGGCACCAGTAGAACAGGCGGCAACCTCAGGGCGCAGTAGAGTGAAACGCGTGCAGAAGGTCGGCGTCGTGTCGTCGGACAAGATGCAGAAGACTGTGGTTGTGCGCGTCGACAGGCTGGTGCTTCATACCAAGTACCGGCGATACGTAAAACGCACATCGAGGTTCATGGCGCACGACGAACTTGGAGCTACGGTTGGCGACAAGGTCCGAATCGTAGAGACAAGACCTCTTTCGACGCGTAAGCGTTGGCGAGTTGTTGAAATTGTACAGAAGGCAGCGAAATGATTTTCGATTTTGATTTTGCGAGCTTCGATTCTCCAATCGAGGCCAACAAACCAGAATCGGAGGGACAACTATGATTCAGATGCAGACCTCCCTTGAGGTGGCCGATAACTCCGGTGCCCGGCGTGTTGAAATGATCATGCCTATCGGTGGCTCCACAGGAAAGATTGCCAGTTTAGGTGATCGCATAAAGGTCACCGTTAAAGAGGCATCGCCCGATGGAACAATAAAGAAGGGAACGGTCCAGGATGCCGTAATCGTTAGAACCCGTAAAGAGGTTCGTCGTAAGGATGGTACTTATATACGTTTCGATCAGAATGCCGCTGTGCTGATTAAGGAAGATGGAACTCCGATTGGTACACGAGTATTTGGTCCAGTTGCGCGTGAATTGCGCGACAAAAATTTCATGAAGATAGTTTCATTGGCGCCGGAGGTAATTTGAAATGGCGGGAACTAAGCGCTCGAAGATCAAGAAGAATGATCAGGTTGAAGTAATTTCGGGACGAGATAAAGGTAAGCGAGGGCGCGTGCTTGAAGTAGTTCCGGGAAAAGGAAAAGTAAAGGTTGAGGGCGCCGGAATGATCAAGCGTCACCAGCGAGCTCAGAATAATCGCGGGGGTGGCATCATTGATAAAGAGGCATATATTGATATCTCGAACGTTCAGTTGATAGATCCGCAATCGGGCAAGCCAACACGTGTCAAATATCAGGTTGAAGGTGATGGCACTAAGGTGCGAGTTGCAGCGTCAAGTGGGCACTCATTGGAGAAGTAAGGAAAGCAGGCATCGCACATCACCGACTTACGAGGTACGAATTGGATATGGCAGCAAGACTGAAAGAGCGATATCAGAAAGAGGTCGCACCAGCAATTGCAAAGGAGTTCGAAATTAAGAACCCTATGGCAATTCCTCGCGTTGAAAAGATCGTCGTAAATATGGGGATGGGTGAGGCGATTGCGAATGCGAAAATACTTGATACCGCAGCCGAGGAGATTCGCGCTATAACTGGTCAAAAACCTGTTGTTACGAAGGCGAAAAAGTCAATCGCATCGTTCAAACTCCGTCAGGGGATGCCTATCGGGGTTATGGTGACGTTGCGTGGAGATCGCATGTATGAGTTTCTGGATCGCTTGGTTTCGATCGCACTACCTCGCGTGAGAGATTTCCGCGGAGTGTCTCCCAAGGCCTTTGATGGTCGAGGGAATTACACCATTGGGGTGCGAGAACAGCTGATCTTTTCCGAGATTGACTTTAATAAGGTAGACAAGCTGCGGGGGATGAACATCTCAATTGTGACTACTGCGCCTAATGACGAGCAGGCGCGGTCGTTGTTGAAAGGATTAGGTATGCCTTTCAGGCAGTAACCCGATACCGAACTTCTAAAAACGAGGAAGCATGGCCAAGAAATCACTAATAGCGAAGGCGGGAAGAAAACCAAAGTTTTCGGTGCGAGCGTATACGCGCTGCAAGCGTTGCGGCCGTCCTCGAGGATACCTTCGCAAATTCAACTTATGCCGGATCTGTTTTCGCGAGCTGGCACTGCAGGGACAGATTCCCGGAGTCGTGAAGTCGAGTTGGTAAAGAGTTCTCCGTTTCCCACTGTTTCCGGTAAGGGAGCAGGAGGTGAAGTTGGTAACCATTGTGGAGTTAATACATGACTGATCCTATTGCCGATATGTTGACGCGAATCCGTAATGCTATTACGGCAAAACACTCGCGCGTAGATATTCCGGCCTCGAAATTAAAAGTAGAGATAGCCCGCATTCTCAAAGAAGAGGGCTACATCAATAACTTTGTAATAAAGGGTGAAGGCATCAAAAGGACTATTCGCATCTTCTTGCGGTATGACGCCCGCGGTACGTCTTCAATTACCCAACTTGTAAGAATATCCCGACCGGGGCGGAGGGTATATGTGGCCTCCAGCGACATTCCGAAGGTCTTAGGTGGCTATGGAGTAAATATCGTGTCAACTTCCCGAGGGCTGATGAGTGGGAAAACGGCGCGCAGAGAGAATGTGGGCGGCGAACTGTTGGCGCAGATTTATTAAAGCAGTGGTAGACGGTTATTGATCAGAGATACCTGTTATGTCACGTATTGGAAAAAAGGCTATCACGGTACCCAAGGGTGTCACCGTTACGATTCACGAAAACGAACTCGAGGTAAAGGGTCCGAAGGGCGTCCTTAGAACACCTGTGCCTACGGGAATCACGTTTAGAGTTGAGGACGAACAGCTAATTGCCGAACGTTCATCAGACGACTTAGCGGCCTTGCACGGACTCGCTCGTGCTTTAGCTAATAACGCGGTCGTCGGTGTTACTCAAGGGTTTACGAAACAGATGGACGTTGTTGGCGTGGGGTATAAAGCCGACGTGCAAGGTAAACGTATTCTCTTTTCACTCGGGTATTCACATCCGATCGAGTTTCCCTTACCCGACGGAGTCGACGCCAAGGCGGAACGTCTGACAACGAGGGGTGGAATTCAGCAATATCAGACAACCTTAACGCTAACAAGTATTGACAAACAGAAGCTGGGCCAGGTGGCAGCGGAAATGTACAAGTTACGTAAGCCTGATGCTTACAAAGGCAAAGGAATCCGTTACGCCGATCTGCCTATTAAGTTAAAACCTGGCAAGACTGGCAAGTAGGATCAGTAGGTGAGAGATGGCAAACACGAGTAGAGCAGTAGTCCGAACAGCTATCCATAAGCGGATCCGCCGCAAGGTTAAGGGAAGCGGTCAACGGCCGCGACTGGCTGTGTATCGCAGTCTTAACCATATATACGCTCAAATCATAGATGATGAAAACGGTCAGACGCTTGTCGCTGCGTCCACTACCGAGAAAGAGCTTCGAGGCAGTAGTGGTGGCAATATCGACGCAGCCAAGCGGGTCGGCAGGGCGATTGCCGAACGAGCTCGGGAAAAGGGTATTAATCAGGTTGTTTTTGATCGCGGAGGATATCTTTATCATGGTCGCGTCAAAGCTCTTACAGATGCGGCCCGTGAAGCAGGATTAAACCCGAACGAAACGTCAGAACAGCATTTACAGGACAAAGAGGAATAATGAGGCAACCGAAGCAACGAATTCCTGCTCAGGGACTCGATCTAAAGGATCAGGTCATTTCAATCAATCGAGTAACAAAGGTCGTCAAAGGTGGCAAGAACTTATCCTTTGCTGCCTTGGTAGTCGTGGGCGATGAAGGCGGTCATGTGGGCTTCGGTACGGGCAAGGCGCGAGAGGTTCCACTTGCCATCAAGAAAGGGATCGAAGCCGCAAAAAAGAATCTGATCCGTGTACCCCTTATCAACAATACACTGCCACATCAGTTGATTGGGCAATTTGGCGCTGGCAGGGTTCTGGTAAAGCCCGCGTCTGAGGGTACTGGCGTTATTGCTGGTGGAGCAGTGCGAGCTGTAATGCAAGCGGTCGGGGTTCGCGATGTACGCACCAAAGTTTTAGGTTCCACTAATCCCCATAATGTCGTTCGTGCAACCTTTGATGCCCTACTTAGAATGAAAGACCCAATGGAACTGGCGCGATTGCGAGGCAAGCAAGTTGAGGATATGTAATGTCTTGGCCTTTTGAATTTCGCGAATTCTGCTGAAGATGAGATGCTATGTCACAGAAAAATCCTAAAAGAGGCGGTCAGACAGCGCAGAACAAAGTTCGGATCCAATATTACAGAAGTTTTATTGCTGCACCTGAAAAGCATAAAGAGATTGTGCGCAGCCTGGGACTGACCAAATTGAACCAGATTGTTGAACGTCCGGATACTCCTTCAATGCGTGGTGCTGTTGCGAAAGTCCCGCATCTGTTGCGTATCGTGGAGTAAACTA
The DNA here is from genome assembly GCA_964574785.1 of uncultured Chloracidobacterium sp. Taxonomy (GTDB): domain Bacteria; phylum Acidobacteriota; class Blastocatellia; order Pyrinomonadales; family Pyrinomonadaceae; genus PSRF01. Next base: position 9,713 of record CAZNPP010000009.1, read on the forward strand.
AGAAGCATTAGTCGGAGTTGGTAATGGTACTGAATCTAAATAGTATTAAACCCGCAAAAGGATCGACTCACAAAAAGAAGCGCGTTGGGAGAGGGCCGGGTTCAGGATTGGGTAAAACCGCAGGTCGGGGAGAGAAGGGGCAGAAGTCACGTTCTGGTTACTCGATGAAGATTGGATTTGAGGGCGGGCAGATGCCGCTTCATCGCCGGTTACCTAAACGTGGATTCAATAACATTTTTAAGAAGCAGTGGCGCGAGGTGGGTCTTGCTGCTCTTGATGAGCACTTTAGTGAAAACGAAGAGGTAACTCCCGAAGTTTTGCATGAGCGGGGAATCATAAAGAAAGCCAGGCATGACGTGGTTGTGCTTGGCAACGGCAAACTGTCTAAACCGCTTCGCGTCTCTGCGCATCGATTTACCCGCAGTGCTCGCGAAAAGATCGAGCAGGCAGGCGGTACCATAGTAGAGATTGGTAAGTAGAGGCGAAGGCTAGCAGGAATTTGCACATGGAAAAGTTTTTTGCAGCGGTACGCAATATGTTCAATGTGCCGGACCTTCGCCGGCGCATACTGTTCACGCTCGGAATGCTTGCTATTTATCGTCTTGGCGCTCACATCGGTGCTCCTGGTATTGATCGAGAGCGACTCGAGCAGGTATGGCATGATGTCGCGGGAACTCTCCTCGGTGTCCTGGACCTGTTCTCGGGTGGAAATTTTCGAACCATTTCCATATTCGCTCTCGGAGTCACGCCCTACATCACTGCCTCAATCATCATGCAGTTAATGACCGTGGTTTCGCCGCGGATAAAGAAATTGCAGGAAGAGGGGGAGATTGGTAGGCAAAAGATTAATCAGTTTACACGGTATCTTACCGTGGGACTCTCTGCTATTCAGACTGGCTTTGTAGCGCATTGGTTACAAGTAAATCTTGTAGGCGATCCAGGGTGGGGCTTCCTGCTTACAACGGTTCTAACGCTAACTACTGGAACGATCTTTGTAATGTGGCTTGGGGAACAGATTACCGAGCGCGGCGTTGGTAATGGCATTTCTCTGTTGATCTTTGCAGGGATTGTCATTGGTTTGCCGAGTGGTGTTCAGCAGGTCTTTAATCGTCTCCGGGGCGGTGACACCATGGAAACGCTCGGCGTGCTGGGGCTGATCGTAGCCATGATTGCAATCATCGCTTTTATAGTTTTGGTTGAAGCCGCCAGACGCAAGTTACCGATAAGCTATGCAAAACGCCACATAGGGAGACAACTCGTTGGAGGTCAGCAGACGACGATGCCGCTTAAGATCAACATGGGCGGTGTTATTCCTGTAATATTCGCGTCGTCAGTGCTGTCAATGCCACAGAGTCTTTTTGCGGCATTCCCTCCCGATCCCCAAGCCGCGGACACAATCTGGGGAAGAGTTTTCGGATTCTTCCAGGTGTTTCATGCCGGTGATCCCTATTATGAGTTGGTTTTTGTTTCGTTGATCATCTTCTTCACCTTCTTCTATGTATCGATTGTTTTCAATGTTGAAGAGGTAGCTGATAACCTGCGTAAGCATGGCGGATTCATGCCGGGAATTCGGCCAGGAAGGGCGACGGCTGAGTATCTCAATGCAATCCTTACACGATTGACGACTGTAGGCGCCATATACCTGGCTTTTGTAGCATTTGCTCCGCAGATCATGCTAAGCGGCTTTAAAGTTGCGCGCCTGCCATTCATCGGCAACTGGCTCGATAGTTTTGTGAGTACGACTCCAGGGTTGAGTTGGATTCCGACAGGAATGGGCTACGAATTCTACTTTGGAGGTACTTCATTACTTATTCTGGTCGGTGTTGCGATGGATACGGTCTCTCAAATCGAAGCTCAACTGGTGATGCGCAACTATGAAGGTTTTCTTGGAGGCGGAGGTCGCTTGCGGGGACGAAGAGCATAGCGTCACACAACAGGTGGGAGTTTACAGATTAACAACTCAGCTCCGAAGATAGTTGTCTTAATGGGTGCGCCTGGTGCCGGAAAAGGCACGCAGGCGCGCTTGCTTCAGGAGCGGTTGAAGTTGCCGCAGATCTCGACTGGGGATATCTTTCGGGCATTCAAGGAGTCTTCGACACCGCTGGCTAATGAAGTCCGTCAGATTATGGAGGCTGGGCGTCTCGTACCAGACGACGTTACTATTAAACTTGTTCGGGAGCGTACTGGGCACGCGGATTCAGAGGCCGGCTACATACTGGATGGTTTTCCTCGGACACCGGCGCAGGCGGAGATGCTTGATCAACTCGCTCGGGAGCAGGGTAAGCAGATACAGCCGATTGTTATAGAGGTGCCAAACGAACTCCTGGAGCAACGAATGGTGGGCAGGCGTAATTGCCCAGTTTGCGGTGAGATATACAATGTCTATTTCAAGCCTCCAAAAGTTGACAGTGTCTGCGATAAGCATCCCGATGTCCAACTGAACCATCGGGATGATGATAATGCCGAGACAGTCCGAGCAAGGCTGGCTACATATGAAGCGAAGACTCGGCCGCTGCTAGATTATTATCGAGGAATGGGAAACCTGCATACGGTCGATGGCAGTCGGAACTCCGAAAGTATTTACAGGGACATTGAGCAGATTGTGTCCGGTGATTAGGTAAGCACTCGCATAATCCTTCTTATGATTATTGGAAAATCGAGAAAAGAGATTGAGAAGATGCGCGCCGCCGGTCAACTGGTGGGCCAGGTTCTTCAGGAACTCAGAAAAATGGTGGAACCAGGAATTACGACCCTTGAGATAGATCGCGCAGCCGAGCAGATGATTCGGGATGCGGGTGCCGTGCCGACCTTCAAGGGATATCACGGCTTCCCGTTCTCAATTTGTGCTTCAGTGAATGAACAAGTTGTGCACGGATTTCCCTCGAAGTACCAGTTAAAGGAGGGGGACATATTTTCCATCGACTGTGGGGTTACTCTGGAGGGATTCGTTGGGGATACTGCTACTACTGTAGCGGTAGGAGAAGTAAGCGAAGAGCTAATCCGTCTGATTAGTGTGACTGAGAAGTGTCTGGAGCTTGCAATTGAAGAGTGTTGGCCCGGCAGGCACCTTGGTGATATCGGGTCCGCTGTGCAGCAACATGCCGAAACACGCGGGTATTCGGTTGTACGTGATTATGTCGGGCATGGAATTGGACGACGGATGCACGAAGAACCACAAATACCGAATTATGGAAAGCCAGGAAAGGGAACCAAGATAAAAGCTGGTTATGTTTTTGCGCTTGAGCCGATGATTAACATAGGCAGCCACTACACCAAGGTTCTCGCCGACGGCTGGACAGTTGTAACTCTGGACGGGCTTCCAAGCGCACATGCTGAACACACAGTTGCTATAACAGAAGAGGGGCCCTTGGTGCTGACACGCGTTCCGGCTGCACAGCCGCAAGGGGCTTTTGCTGCTAGATAACCCTTGCAATTGAGGAACCGTTCGGCTTGGCATTATTCAACACGCATGTTAGTATTCGCAGTTTGCGAATACAGCTAAAAATCCAATCTGAGAGGGTATGGCGAAGGAAGAAGCGATCGAAGTAATGGCTAAGGTGCTTGAAACCTTGCCCAATGCAATGTTCAGGGTTGAGTTGGAAGACAACCAACACCAGGTGCTTGCGCATATCTCAGGGAAGATGCGCAAGCATTTCATTCGTATTCTTCCGGGGGATCGCGTGTTAGTAGAGTTGTCACCCTATGACCTCAATAGAGGGCGAATAACCTACAGATACAAGTAAGGAAAGTTTGGGTTCAACATGAAAGTGCGTGCGTCGGTTAAGAAAATGTGTGACAAGTGCAAGATCATACACCGCAAGGGCGTGGTGCGGGTGATCTGTGTTAATCCTAAACACAAACAACGGCAGGGATAGTTAGTAAGGTGAGATCAACGACCCGGATCGTTGATGCTTGGAAGTAGCTTTAGCAGTTCGCAGTCTTTGGAGATCAAAACGAGATGGCACGTGTAGCTGGCGTCGACTTACCACCGAACAAAAGAACCGAGATTGGGCTTACCTACATCTACGGCATTGGTCGGTCGCGTGCAAACGCAATTCTCGGTGAGGCCGGGATCAATCTCGATACTCGAGTTCGTGATCTCAGTGAAGAAGAGTTGAGCCGTATCCGAGCCATTCTCGAAGCTCAGGGTGAGATCGAAGGTGACTTGCGCAAGCGGATCCAAATGGACATTAAGCGATTAATGGACATTGGGTGCTATAGGGGACTGCGGCATAGACGTTCTCTCCCGGTGCGTGGGCAGCGAACGCATACAAACGCGCGCACTCGTAAAGGACCTAGGCGCGCAACAATTGCGAAGAAGAAGGCTCCTGGTAAGAAGTAAAGCAGAATTCTTATATGGCAAAAGCAGGTGGAAAAAAGAAGGTCTTTCGTAAGAAAGAGAAGAAGAACGTACCTATGGGGATAGCCCATATCGCGGCATCATTTAATAACACGATGATCTCGATAACGGACCTCGAAGGTAATTTAATTGCTCAATCTTCGGCGGGCGCTCGCGGTTTTCGTGGCTCACGCAAAGGGACACCTTTTGCCGCGCAGCAGGCAGCCTACGAAGCTGCGAGAAAAGCTCACGAGGCTGGGATGCAACAGTGTGAGGTGAGAGTAAAGGGTCCCGGTGGGGGACGTGAATCGGCAATTCGCGCGATTGCCAATGCCGGAGTCAGAGTTACAACGATAAGAGATACAACGCCGATTCCACACAACGGTTGTCGCCCACCTAAGCGACGCCGGGTATAGAGGGATTCTTAGCTAAAGAATCTGAGATTTAACCTAAAGGATGAAGGGCTACGCTGAAATGCGAGCCTGTAAACTTTTCCGTCCAAAAGACTGGAGGCAAAAACTAGTTGGCTAGGTATAGAGATGCGGTGTGCCGGCTGTGCCGCCGCGAAGGTGCAAAGCTTTTTCTTAAGGGTGATCGATGCTACAAACCGTCCTGTCCTATTGAAAAGCGAGGGACTCAACCACCGGGGCAACACGGCAACTCTTTGCGACGCGGAAAAGCACTGGTTGGCTACGGGCAGCAACTCCGCGAAAAACAGAAGGTCAAGCGCATCTATTTCATCCTCGAAGGACAGTTCCGCAACTATTTCGAACGCGCAACTCGTATGAAGGGGATCACGGGCGAGAACCTGTTGTTCCTGCTCGAGAGGCGCCTGGATAACATTGTATATCGCGCCGGCTTTTCAACCTCTCGCCGGCAGGCACGTCAACTTGTGAATCACGGACATATTCTGGTTAACGATCGGAAGGTAGATATTCCTTCGTTCCAGGTGAAGGTGGGAGACGTGATCTCAGTTAGGGAAACAAGCCGCAAAAATCCGCATATTGAAGGAGCTTGGGCAACTGCCTCGGGTCGTGGACGTCCCAACTGGATTTCCCAGGACTCGGCCGATATGACTGTTCGTGTTACGGGATTACCGGTGCGTGAAGATATCGATCGCTCGATAAATGAGCAACTCATCGTTGAGTTATACAGCAAGTAATTAGAAGACTAACGGCTGTCGTTGGACGGCAATGATGTCTCAAGGCAATTACTACGAATTGGACTAAAAAGCTATGGCTATGGATCAAAATAATCTCTGGACCGGATTTCAAATGCCGCGGCGACTGGCCGCTGACAGTGAAACTCTAACAGAGCGCTATGGACGCTTTTCGGCGCAGCCGTTCGAGCGCGGGTTTGGCACCACTATTGGAAACTCTTTGCGACGAGCCTTACTCTCTTCTATCGAGGGGGCGGCGATTACGGCAGTAAAGATTGAGGGTGTAGAGCATGAGTTTTCGTCAATTAAGGGAGTTGTAGAGGATGCTACCGACGTGATTTTGAATCTTAAACAGGTCCCTTTCAAATTGCATGGCAATGAGCCCAAGACTTTGCGTATTTCGCGAGAAGGAGCCGGTGAAGTTACGGCAGCCGACATTGAAGCAGATGCGGATGTTGAAGTATTGGACCAAAGCGTTCACATTGCTACCGTAAGTGAAGGGGGCTCGCTCAGAATCGAAATGCGGCTGAAGCGAGGTCGGGGCTATGTTTCCGCCGATCGCAATTTCGATGAAGATCTATCGTTAGGTTATATCCCAATTGATTCCGTCCATACTCCCGTTAAGAAAGTCAATTATACAGTTGAAGCTGCTCGGCTTGGTCAGAACACTGAATTCGACAAGTTAACAATAGAAGTGTGGACCGATGGTTCCGTCAAACCGGAAGATTCAATCGGACTGGCGGCCAAATTGATAAAGGACCATATGTCAATCTTTATCAATTTTGAAGAAGACACTGACGATTTTGCTTATGCAAAGATGGAGCGGCCGCCACTGCCACGTAACGATCAGCTCGATCGCTCAGTAGATGAACTGGAACTCTCCGTACGTTCTTACAATTGCCTCAAGAACGCCGACATCAGAACTATTCGTGATCTGGTACAGCGCACCGAACGGGAAATGCTCGCTACCAAGAACTTTGGAAAGAAGTCGCTGAATGAAATCAAAGAGATCCTCAACGGGATGGGTCTCGATTTCGGTATGGAGTTTGACGAGCAGGGAAATCCCATTCCCGGCACCGGCGGCCGCGATGGTGTTGATATCTCGGAGTTCGATAACGAGGACCAGTTATAGATTGGAGGCTTTGATCGCTTCGGGTTACTCCTGGAGATGAAAGCTTGAAAGAGTCATGCGGCATCTGAAGGCACATCGAAAACTTGGAAGGACCAGTGAGCATCGTCTATCGATGCTTCGAAACCTGGCAACATCCCTGATCAACTCCCGTGATGAGCGGATCGTTACTACGCTGCCTAAAGCTAAGGAGTTGCGACCATTTCTCGAGAAGGCAATAACTCTGTCTCGCAGGGCACAGAATCTTGACGATGAGGATTCTGAAATTCGTGCTGTGCACCTGCGCCGTCAGGCTGCCGGTTTCTTCCATGCTGGTAACATGCAGCAGGCGCCGCTCGCCGGAAAGCGTGGCCAGGTTCGGCCGCCTCGTACCGCTGGAGTAGCCGCCCTGAAACGGTTGTTTAATGAACTGGGAGAGCGCTACAAGGATCGGCCGGGCGGGTATACCCGCATACTTAAGCTAGGTACTCGCGAAGGCGACAACGCTGAATTGGCAATAATTGAGCTAGTTGGAAATCCACGTGAGCAGCAAGCATTGGAAGCGGCCAGAAAACGAGCAGCACGAGCGGCGAGCGCAAAAAAGAAGGCCACAGGACGAAAGCGCCGCGATACCTCTAAGACCAAAGAGAAGGAAGATAACATCACAGATACTAAGGTAGAAGCTAGCTCCGTTAGTGAATCCAAAGAAAAAGAAGAGAACAGCAGCTCGGAAAGCACCCCGGAGAAGGATGAAGAGCAAAAGTAGCTGGTTTAGAGCCAGCCATTACTGCTGAGTGTTAAGGAATAGCGGGCCCCAAACGACCATCGGCATTTGTCAACCGGGTCCTTTGGGGCTAATTGCTAGCACAGTGTTTCAGATATTAATATCGGATTAACTCCTGGAAAGCCGCAAGTGAGGAAAAGAACGCAAAAGGACAATAATAAATCCGTCCTTCCCAGTGTTCGGACTCGTCGTCGCAATGAGTCAGCGAATGTAGAAGCTTCCATTAACATGGAAGAGCTGCGCGAGCTGATTGCTCTAATGACTGAAAATGGACTATCTGAGTTTGAACTAGAGCGAGAAACATTTCGCGTTCGTCTGCGACGTGATACAGAAGGGCGAGTAGCAGAGAGTTCTATACTGAAGGCTTCAGCCGTTCCCGCAGAAGAAGCAGTTCAATTGCGTGAGGTTAAGATCTCCGATGCAGCTGCCCGGAGTAGCCCACCTAATTCTCCCCTACACCCCGGAGCTCAAGCAGAAACCGCCGCTTTAGAAGATCAGAATCTCCACATTATTACGTCTCCCATAGTGGGAACGTTCTACCGTACGCCCTCCCCAAATGCTGAGGCCTTCGTCAAGATTGGAAGTCATGTAGAACCCGATTCAATTGTATGCATTATTGAAGCAATGAAATTGATGAATGAGATTCAGGCAGAAACCAGTGGCGAGGTAGTGAAAATATATGTTGAGAATGGCCAGCCTGTTGAGTACGGGCAGCCGCTTTTTGGAATCAGCAGATAAGGATTGTGCAGCTAACCGTCCAATGTCCCCTGAGTCTTAGTTAAGACAGGACATTGGACGTTGGCTTTTAACTAGGATCGTAGATGAGTTCTGGGACCAGAAAATTCAAGAAAATTCTAATCGCCAACCGCGGTGAGATAGCCTGTCGCATAATCTGGACCTGCAAGGAGATGGGCATTCGCACCGTTGCAGTGCACAGTGATGTCGATCGAGACTCATTACACGTCCGATTTGCCGACGAAGCGGCTTGTATTGGTCCGGCACCTTCCGCCCAAAGTTATCTGAACATTCCTGCCATTATCAGTGCCGCAGAAATTTTCAATGTGGATGCTATTCATCCGGGTTATGGCTTTTTGGCGGAGTCATCATATTTCGCCGAAATCTGCGAAGCCTGCAATGTTAAGTTCATTGGACCTAAACCAAACGTGATTCGTCTGATGGGAGACAAAGTTGAAGCTCGACGAGCCATGGAGGCGGCCGGGCTACCTATCTTGCCCGGCAGCAGCGAGCCCATCACTTCAGAGACAGAAGCTGTGCAACTCGCTCGCGAGATTGGCTATCCCGTAATAGTTAAAGCCTCGGCGGGCGGCGGTGGACGCGGGATGCGCATCGTTCGTACAGAAAAGGAGCTTGGTCCATCTCTAGAAAAAGCCTCAACAGAAGCTGCAGCAGCTTTCAAAGATGGTAGCGTCTACATCGAGCGGTATATCGAACAACCCCGCCATATTGAAATTCAGGTGCTGGCGGATGAATTTGGCGATTGCATTCATCTGGGTGAGCGCGAGTGTTCAATTCAGCGACGCCATCAAAAGCTTCTCGAAGAATCCCCTTCATCAATACTCTCACCAGAGTTGCGTCACAAGATGGGGGAAGCTTCTGTAAATGCTTGCCGTGAATTGGGTTATTCGAGTGCGGGTACAATCGAGTTTCTCCTTGATCAGGATAATAGCTTCTACTTCATGGAGATGAACACTCGTATCCAAGTCGAGCACGCGGTCACTGAGATGGTGACACTGGCCGATATTGTCCGAAATCAGATTCGCATCGCTGAAGGTGAACGACTTGGTTACACGCAAGAAGATGTTTTAATCGTGGGTCATGCTATTGAATGTCGAATAAATGCAGAAAATCCAGATACATTTGCTCCGTCACCTGGTCTGATTACCGCATTTAATCTGCCAGGAGGGCCTGGTGTGCGGGTCGATACCTACGTGTATGCAGGCTACCGTGTGCCCCCGTTTTATGATTCGATGATCGCGAAAGTTATCGTGCATGCTCGAACTCGGGAACTCGCAATTGCACGAATGAGACGTGCCTTGGAAGCGATGGTTGTAGAGGGGATTAAGACGACTATTCCTCTGCACCTGAAGATCATGGACGACCCAAGGTTTATTGCTGGAGATGTTTCAACGAACTTCATGGATGATTTTTTGGCGGCAAATGGGGTGCGGACCCGGAGCACGCTGATGACTTCAGCCTTGTGACTTTCGCCGGTTGCCGTTTGTCTTTTCGAGGCCTATAATAAACGACTTTTCAGTATCGGTTTGATTCATCTGAGAGGGCAGACGAGATGTCACATGCAATTATTAGGACAGGCGGCAAACAGTTCATTGTGGAAGAGGGCAAGACAGTCCGGGTCCCCCTGATTGACACGCAACCTGGAACATCAATCGAGTTGGACTCGTTGCTGACGAGCGGAGATACAACGGATGTGGGCGCGCCGATCGCTGGCAGCAAAGTAACAGCTACGGTAATTAACCATTTCCGTGGGCCAAAAATGATTGTTTTTAAGAAGAAGAGACGGAAGCAATACAAGCGAAAGCAAGGTCATCGACAGGACTATACGACATTGCTAATTGATTCGATCGTGAGGAGGTAGAGATTTGAAGTTCTCGATCTACTGGAATCTAGAACGTCAAGTCTGCAAATAAAAATGGCACATAAAAAAGGAGTTGGCTCATCTCGGAATGGTCGTGATTCGTCAGCCCAACGGTTGGGGCTGAAGAAGTTCGGAGGCGAACGTGTGAACGGAGGTAACATTCTGGCGCGACAGCGAGGCACAAAATGGAAGCCTGGTAGGAACGTTGGCCGTGGTAAAGATGACACGCTTTTTGCTCTGATTGATGGTGTAGTCAAATTTGAAGACAAGGGTCGCGCGGGTAAGTTCATTAGCGTTTATCCACTTGAGCAGGTGAGTCCTGCATAAGTAGAGAAAAATACAATCAGCTTCTTCACGCGACGCCGGAGCAATGTCGAATACCATTGCACCTTGTGCGTCGCTTTCGATTTGGATGTTCATTGATCGCACCAAGATTCGCGTGCAGGGAGGACGGGGGGGGAACGGCGTGACCGCTTTTCGGCGTGAGAAGTTTGTGCCTCGCGGTGGCCCCTCTGGCGGTGATGGCGGTCGAGGCGGTGATGTTTGGATAATTGCTGATTCTTCGCTGAATACTTTGTTGCACCTGCGGTACAACCCAGAGCATACAGCTGCTCGGGGAATGCACGGTGAGGGTTCTAATCGTTCAGGTAGAGACGGGGCAGACACAATTATACGGGTTCCTGTGGGAACTCAGATCTTCGACGCGGAGACAAAAGAATTGTTAGAGGACCTCGCCACGGATGAAGCTCATTGGCTGGCGGCACGAGGTGGTAGAGGAGGATTCGGTAATGCCCATTTTACTACCTCGACGAACCGCGCGCCTCGCTATCATCAGCCAGGCAGCGAAGGTGAGGTAAGAGAGTTGTTACTGGAGTTGAAACTGCTCGCTGATGTTGGACTCGTCGGCTTTCCTAATGCCGGCAAGTCCACTTTTATTGCTACTGTTTCTGCTGCAAAGCCAAAGATCGCTGACTACCCGTTTACCACTCTTGAACCCCACTTGGGTGTTGTTGATGTTGGAGATTTCGAAACGTTTGTGGTTGCAGACATACCAGGCCTGATTGAAGGAGCTCACCGGGGCACAGGTCTTGGTGATCGTTTTCTGCGCCATATCGAGCGCACAAAATTACTGCTTCACCTTGTTGATATCTCGTCATTCTCTAATCGTGATCCTGTCAGCGATTACGAGACTGTAAACCGTGAGTTGACCGCGTACAGTTCTGCGCTTGGTAATCGGCCACAAATAGTCGTCGCAACTAAGATTGATGCGGTGGACGAAGAACAGCGACTGCACTCTTTACGTCAGCGAGCGCTAGAGGATGGGAAACCGTTTTTTGCAATCTCCTCGGTCACAGGTGAGGGCGTGACCAACTTAATCAGACAAGTCACCGCAAAGCTCGGTGAGATCGGTGATCGGGAGTCGGCTCATTCGGAAATGATTGAATTGGATGTTGTGAACTCAACCGGATAAACGCGGCTTTTGACGAGCGATATTGAATGAATCGGCGACCACGGATAGTTCTTTACGGCGGCACGTTTGATCCAGTTCATTCGGGACATCTGGAGATTGCCAGGAAAGTCCGAAAGCTATTTGATACCGACGAAGTAATATTTGTACCGGCCCAGCTCGCACCTCATAAAGTGGCCCGCGACGTAACATCCGGAATTCACCGATATGCAATGCTTGCTTTGGCGACTCAGAACGATTCGCGTCTGATCATTTCGCAGTATGAGATAGCTGGTGCGACTCGCGGGTACACGGTTGACACGCTCAAGCACTTTCGCTCGAAATTCGGTTCTGCGGCGGAATTGTTCTTCCTGATGGGGGCGGACTCATGGTCAGAGATTACAACCTGGCGGGATTGGGAAACTCTCATGACTCTGACAAGTCACATTGTTGTGACGCGTCCAGGTTATGAACTCACAGTTACGCACATAAGTGAGTCATTGGCGCCTCGGGTGGTGGATTTGCGCGCTTATACTCCAGCAGAGATCCCACAGATCCTCGATGAATCTGGGCCGAAGATCTTTGTAACCGATGCGGCGATGGTCAATGTCTCAGCTACGCAAGTTCGTCGAGCAGCGCGCAGTGGCGACTTCAAGACCTTGAGGACACTGGTTCCATTACCGGTAGCAGATTACATCAGAAAGTACGAACTCTATCAGAATTCAAATGAAGCATAATACTCCTATCAAAGAACAGTCTTTGAATCCGCATAAGAGCAGTCATCTACAGACTGCACCCGCAGCCCTACCGGAAAAACGCGAGGAGCTTGACCCCAGAATTGTGGCAGTCTTACACGCCGCCTCTGATAAGAAAGCGATCGACCTCGTTGTTCTAGATCTGCGTGAGATTGCCAGTTTCACAGATTTCTTTGTCATAGCCAGTGGGGCTAATGAGCGACAAGTACAGGCTATCTCCGACGAGGTACTCGAAAAGCTTAAGAAGTCAGGCAGCCCCGCGGCTCGGGTCGAAGGGTATCAAACTGCTGAATGGATCCTTCTGGATTATGGTGATTTTGTGGTGCATGTGTTCGACGAAAAGGCAAGGCACTTTTACGATCTCGAGCGTTTATGGCGAGAATCGATTCGATTGGATCTGCCTTCAGAATTTGCCTCTAAGTGACAGTTCCTTGAGAAACTGATCGTGATCGAAATTTACTCGGTATCTGAGGGAATGAGCGAGGCCGTGCGGCTCGCAACACGCGTTGCTGCTACAGATGCAAATGTGCTGATAACGGGTGAATCAGGTGTGGGTAAGGACGCGTTGGCTTTGTTTATTCATTCAAACTCATCGCGAGCCCCATACAGTTTTGTAAAGATCGACTGCGCAACCCTGCCCCGGGATTTACTGGAAGCGGAACTGTTCGGCTATGAACGTGGAGCTTTTACAGGAGCTAATGAAGCGAAGCCCGGAAGGCTTGAAGCAACGCACCGGGGAACTTTGGTTCTGGATGAAATAGCCCACTTGTCTGTGGATGCTCAGGCAAAGTTGCTCCGTGTGATCGAAACCCGGGAGTTTGAAAGGTTGGGTGGTCGGCAGCGGATTAAGGTGGATACGCGGGTAATTGCTGTCACCAACGTCGACTTGGAAGATGCTGTAAAGCGAAGAAACTTTCGTGAGGACTTGTTCTACAGGTTAAATGTAGTTCGTATCCACGTGCCGCCCTTGCGTGAGAGGGGAGCAGACCTGCTTAAGCTGATTCAGTTCTTTATACAGAGTTATTCGGCCAAGCACGGCCGCCAAGTGAATGGTATCGAAAAGGACGCAGTTGATCTTTTGAGAGAGTATGAATTCCCTGGAAATGTACGTGAGCTTGCGAATTCAATTGAAAGGGCCGTCATAGTTTGCAAAGGGCGGCGAATCACACTGAGCGACATGCCCGAATCAATCAGAGCGGCAGTAACTGTTCAGCGAAGACGTGAACGTCCGCAGTCGCTTGCAGAAGTAGAGGCGGAGTATGTCGCTGAAACGCTTCTTGCGACCAAAGGGAATAAGACACGTGCGGCCCAGATTCTTGGGATCAGTCGCAAGAATCTCTACGAGAAGATCGCGCGCTACAAAATTGAAAGTGTTTAGCACCGATTGTTGAATCAGATGCGCTGTTGATGCGGCTTCGAATTCTTTGGCCAGGGAAAACGAGGGATGCTCGTTTGCGAGCATTAGTTAAAGAATACGAGAAGCGACTCTCATATTTCGCTAAATGTGAGGTCAAAGAAATTCGTGAGAGTGCGAACTCTGGCTCAAAGTTGGGCACCAAAACCGCGTCGAAGCGCATCTTAGACGCGCTGCCAAGCGGAGTGTTTACCGTTCTGCTTGATCCCAATGGTACTGAGTTGACGTCTAAGGAAATGGCGGCGCAGATCCTTGATTGGGAGAATAGAGGGCTCAAGGAGGTATCTTTCATTGTCGGAGGTCCTCACGGAGTTTCGGAGGAGGTTACAGATCGGGTGAACGATCGGTGGTCGCTGTCGCGTTTGACTTTGACACATGAAATGGCGCGGGTATTGCTGTTGGAACAGCTATACCGTGCGTACACGATTATCAGAGGTTTGCCGTATCAGAAGTAGGAGAATCAATACAATCTCGGTTCAAAACTAGACAAGTAGGGTGGAGGATAGAACGAATAATGGAAAAAAGGAAAGTGCGAGTTTTTCGTGACAAGTTACTGGATAGGCGTGAAAGCCTTGTCGGGCAGGTGCAACAAGCCGAATTGTACAGTCGCGAGCGAGATGCTGAAGCTACTCAGGATCCTGCTGATATGGCGGCAAATGCCTACACGAAAGAACTCCTGGTTTCGATGTCGGATAATGACCGCAAACTGCTGAAGCTGATTGATGAGGCGCTTGAGCGCATTGAGGAGGGTAGCTACGCTCGTTGTGTGCACTGCGGGGAAGCTCTTCCTGAAAGAAGACTCGATGCTGTGCCCTGGGCTCGTCATTGCGTACGCTGTCAGGATCTTCTCGAGCGCGGTCTACTTATTGAGGACGAAGAGTAGTGCCTTAGCTCTGCAAAACACAGCACAGTGGTCTCCTGATGGCT
>CAZNPP010000009.1:24362-59199 GCA_964574785.1 uncultured Chloracidobacterium sp.
CTTGATGCCTGTTGTTCTGGTTCCCAGATGTTCCTCACACGAGCTGCCAACCTTTTTTTAGATGCTGCACTCGCTGTCGTCTACCCTCAATCTTGTGTAATCTGCAGCGACAGCGTTGAATCCCGGAGTCTCGGAATTGTTTGCCAACCCTGTTGGGATCGTGCTCGCATCTTTAAGCCGGATGAAGCCGAGTGTTGGAAATGCGGCACCCCACTGTCCGCGAAAAGGTCAGCACCCCCTGAACAGTTGAGCTGCCGAGGCTGCGAAGACCAGCCCTTTTCAGCCGCACGAGCCTGTGGCGTTTACGAAGGAGCCTTACGAGCAACGGTACTGGGTTTGAAACGAGAACCTTACCTGCCTTCGCGCTTGGCTGAATTGTTGGACCAGAGGCGGAGATGTACGCCTATGGATCGCGCAACTCTTATTGTCCCAGTGCCGCTTCATCGCTCCCGTGAAAAGTTGCGGGGTTTCAATCAGGCGACGGTCATAGGCGAAGCACTTGAGAGGCTAACTGCCACGCCACTCGCCAGACAGGCCCTGGTTCGCACTGTTCACACCAAACGGCACCGTGGCGGCATGGATGAGAAAGCCCGTCGTGAAACTGTGGCTAACGCCTTCAAAGTGGAACAACCGCGTCACATTGCAGGCGAGCGCATCCTTCTAGTTGACGATGTGTTCACGACTGGAGCAACGGCATCCGCGTGCACCATTGAGCTTCTTGCCGCAGGGGCGTCAGAAGTCTTCGTTCTAACAATTGCCCGTTCAGCATAAGGCCCGCTGCGATGGCATAGACGACTGTTCACTAGCCCTTATGAGTACAATGTCCGTAGATCTTTTTGACACTCTCAAAGGGGCTCGCGTAATATCAGGCACAGTATGACCGGTCGAGTTCTAGTACTAAATGCTTCGTTTGAGCCGATTAACGTGTGCACGGAGCGCCGTGCCGTCGTTATGATTTTTAAAGGTGTGGCCCGAGTAGAGGAACACAACGGCCACATTTTGCATTCGGCAAGACTTGCTATCCATGCTCCATCTGTAATCCGATTAACTGAATATATTCACATACCTTTTGAAAGACGTTCTCTTTCTCGGAAGAACATTTTGCTGCGCGACCATTCTACCTGTCAGTATTGTGGCAGGCCTTATCCACCCTCAGAGTTGACCTTGGATCACGTGCTACCGCGATCGCGGGGTGGCGAATCAGCTTGGGATAATCTTGTCGCCTGCTGTAAGCGATGTAACCATCGCAAAGGTAACAGAACCCCTGAAGAATCTGGTATGCACCTGCTGCGCAGGCCACGAGGCTTCTCACTACATGTCAATCGGCAAATTATGAGGTATCTTGGTAGAGCCGATGAGATGTGGAGAAAATATCTCTTCTATGAATCAAACCATAGTGAGTAGCGGCTGTTGAGAAGCTGGCTGCTGCTGAAGATGAAAGGTTAGTTATGAGCGAAATCATGTTGGCAATTGGAGGGCTGGGTACTCCCGAATTGCTCATCATAGCTTTGGTGATTGTGGTTCTGTTTGGCGCAAGCAGACTACCGCAATTGGCAAAGGCGTTAGGTCAAAGCAAACGGGCTTTTAAGGAAGGGCTGGAAGAAAGCGAAAAAGAAGCTCCAAAGGAGATTGAGAAGTAGCGTTATTCCTGCCAGCAGCTTAGGACCAGTTCCTCACTGATTTAGCACCTTCCGTCCAGTGATCAACGTCGCCTTAACCGTAAGCAGAAACTCTGCTGTGTGACGATCTTCATTTATTATGCGGGCAATTTCTTTTTTGACGGGCTCTTTTGCTCCTTCAGGGAGAAAACTAAGCCACCTAGGTAGCAGGAAATTTGACACCAGAGGTGAGCTGAGAAAATCTTCTCCGGAAGTAAAAGTGAATTCCTCGCTTCTAACCCATGACTGTACATTTTCCAGCCCGGCATTTCTCGCCGCTTCCTCGGCCTGGGTTACTGTTGGCATCTGTGTTATTAACTCTTCGACTCGGGATTCGAAATTAGATAGGCCGGAGTTGTACAACGCCTCCCAATAAACCGAAAAGAACTCTCCAAAGCTCGAAGCCGTCGATAGAGTAAGCACAACAGCGCTTCCGTCTGTTGCGACTCTTGTCATTTCATTTAGTATTCCGGAGATACGCTGTGACGACACCAGCGAAGAATCGCCGAGCACCAGATCGAATTCATTGTCCTTCAGCGGCAGGGCGTCAAGTTGGCCCAAACGAAACTCAGTCGGCTCATTCGTTGCCTTTGCTTTTGCCCTCGCGAGTTCCAGATACTCATCCCTTTCATCAATACCAGTAAACACTAAATCCGGACCTGCACGCTCTTGAAGAGCTAAGGCATGTCCCCCAGTTGCTGAACCGAGATAAAGAGCCTTTGCTTCTTTGGGCAGTACAATATGCTCATCGATCAACTCAGCAAATCTCTCACCCCAATCGAGAGCGACAAACAGATCGTGTATAAACGCCAATTCCTTTTCAGTTTTGCTGGACATGTATTCCATAGATTCTAAAAAAGGAACTTAAGTTTCTTCGTCATAGTAGCGACGACCTTTCAAAAGCTCTGGTAAGCACGACATCTCATTTTCCGCTGCGGGATCGTCGTGAACGTAGCGATAGCCTCTTCCATAACCCAGAGTCTTCATCAAATTCGTTACTGCATTGCGGAGGTGAAGGGGAACGGGCTCACGAGCCGTTTCCATAGCGTCCGTTGCTGCGGTTTCATAAGCTCTCTTGACGGCGTTGGACTTCGGCGCTCGCGCAAGATAGATCGTTGCCTGTGAGAGTGGGAAAATTGCTTCCGGTAATCCTATCAATTGTACGATCTCCGCAGCAGCAGCCGCCTGGACCATTGCCTGCGGATCGGCAAGTCCAATGTCTTCTGAGGCGAGAATACAGAGCCGGCGTGAGATGAAGACGGGATCGGCTCCTCCTGCGACTAACCGGGCCAGCCAGTAGAGCGAAGCATGGACATCGGAGTTTCTTAACGACTTGATTAACGCCGACGCAAGGTTGTAGTGCTCCTCGCCACCTTTGTCGTACGCATAGTGAGCGCGGCCAAGGGCTTCGATCACGGTTTCACTTGTGACATCGCGTTTGCCGCTGCTATCTGGTTCAGTAGATTCAATCGCCGCCTCGAGAGCCGTGAGAGCAACCCTGGCATCACCTCCCGCCGAATTAGCAATGCGTTCGAGCAATTCGGCAGATATCTTAGGTTTCAAACGGACCACTCCGAGTTTTGAGTCCTCCAAGGCTCGTTCGAGAATAGCCTTTAGCTCATCTGGAGTTAGTGGATTAAGTACCACAACCCGACACCGTGATAGCAGAGCTCCGGTTACCTCAAAAGAGGGGTTCTCAGTGGTTGCACCAATGAGCGTCAATGTGCCCTGCTCCACCGCATGAAGCAGGGCGTCTTGTTGCCCTTTATTAAACCGGTGAATCTCATCGATAAAAAGAACAGTACGCACTCCCATCTGGAGGTTGTGTCGCGCCTCGCTGATAGCTTGGCGCAGTTCCTTGACACCTGAGAATACAGCCGACAGGGAAATGAACCGTGCCTTTGTTTTAGCCGCGAGCAATCTGGCAAGGGTGGTCTTACCAGTGCCAGGCGCACCCCAAAGAATCAGCGACGGCAGATGCCCAGAACCCTGCAGCAACCTTCGTAGAATTCGTCCTTCCCCAACAAGATGTGTCTGGCCGACAAATTCATCTAGCGACTGGGGGCGCATTCGTTCTGCAAGCGGTGCAGATAGGTCCAGGTTACTGTCGACCGGCTCTCCCTCAAATAAGTTACCTGTTGTTTGACTAACCATTGTTAAAAGCGGCTATAATTATCCCCGAAAAAGATCTTAAAGGCGACTTGAGCAGGAAGTTTGGGTACCTCTTCCGAGTGCGGGCTCTCAGATATAAACACCAGTTCTTTGCAATCACTTTAGAAGAACGGAACGAGCGGGCTTATCTGTTCGTATAGCTCAGGCGGACTACTAAAGTGAACGATTGCACGAACTGAATTAACAGATCGGGAGAAAGTGATGAAAGAAGCCAAAGACGTTCTTCGAATTGTGGGGATAATCCTGCTGGGGTTGTTTGTTCTTGCTGTAGGTGTGCCTCTGGTGCTTACTGCAGCTGGGGTAACTCTAAGTATTTTGGGATTCCTCTTTTCTCTGGCCGTAATGCTGATCAAGCTAGCTGTGGTCGTGGCTATCGGCTATTTAATCCTTGTTGGTATTCGGGCGCTCCTGCGTTGATTTTACCCCCCTGTCGGACCTGGGGAGCTCTTACCAAGGCCATGTCTTTTTGCGCGTTGCCCTTATCAAACGGCGAATCTGAAGTGCACAACATCGCCCTCCTGCACGACATATTCTTTGCCCTCCAACCTTAATAGCCCACGCTCTCTGGCTGCATTGAACGATCCTGCTCTAATTAGTTCATCGTAGCTAATTACTTCGGCGCGAATAAATCCACGCTCAATGTCTGAATGGATGACTCCTGCTGCTTGCTGGGCGCGGGTCCCAATGGGGATTGTCCACGCACGCACCTCTTTCTCTCCCGCTGTTAGGAATGAGATGAGTCCAAGCAGATGGTAAGCACTCCTTAACAGCTGATCAACGCCGCTACTCCTGAGGCCCAGTGATTCCAGATAGGACTGGCGCTCTTTTGGAGGTAGTGCAACGAGCTCGGCTTCGAGTTGTGCGCAGATCACCACACAATCAGCAGCTTCTTCTTCGGAGATTGCTGTGACATCCCTCACGTGACGATTTGTATCTGGGTGGGCGAGACTTGCTTCATCCACGTTGGCAGCATAGATGGTAGGTTTACTGGTTAGCAAAAACAATCTTCGTGCGATTGACTGCTCTTCTTTATTCAGTACCACAGTACGAGCTGACTTACCCTCTTCCAGTACCGGTTCAAGCTTGTTTAGAACGGTAATTTCTTCCTTCGCCGTTTTGTCGCCACTCTTTAAGGCCTTCTCCGCCTTCTCTCGCCGTCGCTCAACCGTTGCGAGATCTGAAAGTGCGAGTTCGATCTGAATGGTCTCGATGTCGCGGCGTGGGTTAACGCTGCCTTCGACATGCACCACTCGCTCGTCCTCAAAACAACGGACCACTTGAACTATTGTGTCGGTCTCTCGAATATTGGCAAGAAATTGGTTTCCCAGCCCCTCACCCTTTGAGGCACCTCGAACTAGTCCGGCAATATCGAGAAACTCTACTGTTGCGGGAATTACCACGTTGGTCTTGACTATCTTGGCCAGAGGCAAAAGTCGATCATCAGGTACTGGCACTACACCGATATTAGGTTGGATCGTGGCGAAGGGATAATTAGCTGCCAGAGCCGCCGTCTGGGCAGTCAGTGCATTGAACAGCGTTGACTTACCAACATTAGGTAGACCGACTATTCCGGCTCTAAGCATGGTTACTTGAGAGCAAGCTAACCCATATTGAATAGCGATGCAAATAAGGCGGAAGTTGCGAGTGGTCTTAGTCGATATTGAGTATGCTTCGCGTATAATCTTGCTCAGATTGCATCAATCAGAACTCTGAGAAGTTCGCTGGGATTGACGGAGGAGATAATTACGACTAGCGAACATTCGCCTGCACCTGCCGATGATCATCTCTATTGCGCTTGCATTGTTCGTGGCGGCTATTGGAACCCTCGCCACCTACATATATGAGAACAACGTGTCTCTTCTAGCGCGTTTGTGTGCCGGGAGTTGTATCGGACTTGCAGCCCTGGGGCTTGTTAGTTTTGTGATCGCCTGTCTTATCGGACTTACTCCTTTCAGTATTATGTCAAGCCTGGTATTACTTGCCCTCCCACTTTTGATCCTTCGCGATAAGAACGTGAGGATTGAGGTGCATAACGATCTTGTTGCGACCTTACTGGCCTTGCGGCGAGGCTTTTTGCAACCGAATCTCAGTTCAGTGGGATACGCCGTATTTTATTTTGGCGTTACAGCACTTTTGTGGCAGGCCTTCAGTCGCGCAATGATTGTAACGCCTGAGGGAATCTACACCGGAGTGCTCAACAACTTTGGTGACCTGCCCTTTCACTTGAGCGTTATCACTAGTTTCGCGTTTGGCAACAATTTCCCACCGGAAGATCCGACTTATGCCGGCGTACATTTTACCTATCCCTTTATTTCTGACTTTATCTCCGCTGTTTTTGTGCGCTCTGGTGCAAACCTGTACCAGTCGATGTTTATCGAAAACATAATACTCGCGGTTTCGCTGTTTGGACTTATTCACCGGTGGGCACTGGAAATGTTGCGCGATCGCCTGGCCGCCCTTATTACTCCCTTGCTTGCGTTCTTAAATGGCGGCTTTGGATGGGTACTGTTGTGGAACCAGACTGGAGATCGTGATGGTGGTCTCTTGGGAATTCTTGCCACCCTCCCACCCTCAATAACTGTGATACCTGAAACCACATGGCGATGGGGTAATGCGGTTTCAGCGCTTCTGCTTCCGCAGCGTGGGATACTGCTCGGTCTGCCTCTTGCTGTTATCGTTTTCACACAATGGTGGATCGCGACCACTGCAGATGCAGGACGAGAACATCCACACAAGAATAAAAAGAAAACAAGCCCTAAGTCCCCTCAATCCAAGCGACCAGTAACAATAACTACACGTATGTATGCTGCGGGCGCTATCGCTGGTCTACTACCCCTCGTGCATGCCCACACGTTTGTTGTGGTGATGGCAATGGCAGGATGTCTTGCCCTGATTCAATGGAGGTGGCGACTCTGGGCGCCTTTTTTTCTTGTGGCCCTTGTGATTGCTGGTCCTCAGTTACTGTGGTCAACTCTGAATAGTTCCGTGGATGCGACCAGGTTTTTCGAATGGCACTTTGGTTGGGATCGAGGTGATGAGAACGCCCTGTGGTTCTGGTTAAAGAATACTGGTTTGTTCATCCCGCTTATTTTGATCGCACTCCTCTGGACTGGAAAAGAAGGGAGATTGATACCACGCAAGTTACTCCTCTTTTATCTGCCGTTCACGCTGTGCTTCATTGTTCCGAATATCATCAAGATGGCGCCGTGGGTTTGGGACAATATTAAAGTGTTGTATTACTGGTGGCTCGCTTCCGCTCCTTTAGTTGCATTGCTCCTGAGCCACCTTTGGCGAAGAGGGAAGGCTACTGCGGTTTTGGCTGTCGTTCTTTTGATTGGTGTAACGCTCGCAGGTGCTTTAGACGTTGCCGCTATCCTAACCAGACCCACTCATTATCAGATATTCGATCGTTCGGGGATTGAATTTGCGGAGGTGATCAAACAACAAACCGACCCCAGAGCTTTAATTGTGCATGCACCGGTTCATAACCACCCGAGTTTTCTCACAGGACGCCGATCCCTGATGGGTTATCCTGGACATATCTGGACTCATGGCCTCGACTTCGTTCCGCGGGAAGCCGAAATCAAAAGAATCTTCGCAGGAGCACCTGACGCCGCGGTTTTGCTGAGCCGTCATGGCATCGAATACGCTGTGCTTGGACCGCATGAACGTAATCAGCTGAGAATCAACGAGCAATTCTTTTCAACTTTTCGAAAGGTTGGAGAAGCAGGTGACTACAGCCTCTACAAGGTCTCGCAGCCGTAAGCCTTCTCGGGCTTCAGCCACCAATCCCTCAGTATCGAAGGAGCCGGCAAGCTCTGAGACCGATAGAGTTGATGTTGGTGATCACACTTGGCGCAGGGCTGCTATCGTAATTCTACTTATTGCTGCATTTCTTCGCGTCTATGATTTGGCCCTCGTTCCCCTACACCATGATGAGGGTGTTAATGGCAACTTCCTCTTGCGTTTGGTACGTGAAGGGTTCTATCAATATGATCCCTCTAATTATCATGGCCCTACCCTATATTACTTCTCCGCAGTCATTCCCTGGCTAGCTCGACTGTTTGGTGGTGTCGATTCACAGACTACTTACGGACTCCACACGGTCACGATTAGACTTATTCCGGCACTATTCGGAATTGGAACAGTCTGGTTGGTGCTTATTCTGCGGCGGCATATTGGCGGGATTGGCTCGCTTTGCGCGGCTTCACTATTAGCGATTTCTCCCGGCGCTGTATACCTATCACGCTATTTTATTCATGAGACTCTCTTTGTTTTTTTCACACTGGGCATAGTGATTACTGTATTGAAGTACTTTGAAGGCGGTCACCCAGCCTACCTCGTCCTGAGCTCATTATCGGCAGCATTGTTATTCGCGACCAAGGAGACAGCGTTTATTTCTGTAGGCGTCCTCGTAATCGCGCTTGGTATCACATACATCTATCCACGACTTGTAAATACCAAAAAGAATCAGGCAACAGCTTTTCGTAATTTTAATCGGGGCACCAGCAATGAACTCGCGTGGTTTTGGCTCGTCGTTGCCGTAATTGTATTCATAGGGGTAAATGTCCTCTTCTATTCTTCTTTCTTCAGTAATTACCCCAAAGGAGTGTACGACTCTTTAAAGACATTTGAGTTTTGGACAAAAACAGGGAAGCAGGCGCACGTTCAACCCGCCGCTACGTACGGGTATTGGCTTCTCCGACAGGAAGCACCGATTCTGTTCAGCGCGGTCTTAGGTGGTTTATTCGCTGTCATTCGACCGCGTAATGCCTTCGCGCTCTTTTCAGCCCTTTGGGCGTTCGGAATCCTAGCAGCTTATTCGCTTGTGCCTTACAAGACGCCTTGGCTTGTACTCAATTTCGTAGTGCCGCTAGCAATTGTGGGCGGTTACGCGTTCCAGGTCTTTTACCACTTGATGGGCAATCGACTAAGCATTCTGTCCCTACTCTTACTTTTTGCTATCGGGGTAAGTGGCTACAAGTCTGTGGACCTCAATTTTTACAACTACGACAACGACGATTCACATTACGTTTATGTTTATGCCCACACGCGTAGAGAACTACACAGCTTAGTTGATGCAATAGAGCGAATTGCAGAACGTACCGGAGAGAGGGGCAGTCTCGGGATAACGATTACCTCACCGGACTACTGGCCCCTGCCTTGGTATCTACGTAACTATTCACGAGTTGGATATTATGGTCGCCTTACAAGTACAAATGAACCTGTCATAGTTGCCTCGACCTCGCAGCGAGAAGATATTGAGCGCACCCATGGAGAAAAATATCAGCAGGTAAGTTCGAGTTTTAATCTGCAGGGCAGCTTCCCACTTAGACCAGGCGTAGACCTACTGGTATATCACCGAAGAGACCTTCCCGTCCCTCCTTAATGTTGATCCTCAGTACGTCAAATTGAATGGACTAAACTTTTTCAACTTGGGTTATTCTTATTCGCGTCTTCAGCCCAGCAAATGGGCCAACCTCATATGAAGAGGATCTAAGCCTGATAAAATCTAACATTTTAATCTTTGTAATCGCTCCCTACACTCACGATTCGCATCTTGCCCAGAAGCTTTTTGATCGACCTCAGGGTCTCAACCTCTGCCTGGACCACCCAGGGTAAGCTAAATGGAAAAGGAAACATGACAAGTAACCAAGCGCAATGGCGTAAACCAGAATTCAAACTGTTCACAACGCTCACCTTCTGTCTATTGTTGACGCTTAACTCTACCAGCGTTGTTGCCTTTTCAAACAATCCGTTTCCTGAAGTGAACTTGCGCGACTTTGGCGCTGTTGGAGATGGCGAAGCTGATGATGGACCAGCTCTTCAGAGTGCATTGGATGCACTTGCGGCAGCGGGCGGTGGGACACTCTTTGTTCCTGCTGGCAGCTATGCTCTCGTTACACCAGTTGTTAAGAATTTTTCAGAAGCTGCCGGTTCTATAGCTATTAGAGGAGAGCCTTCATCGACTGCTATCGTTGTTGCCGGTAATGGTCTGGGACTGGATCTAACCAGTGAATTCATCATCAAGGTCGGCCAGACCAATAATGCCATCACCATTATTGGACTCGATAACCTGCTTATCAAGGATATCTTGTTTAGTGGTGTTCAGGGTGTTCTGACTGATGCACGAATCACCATCAATCTCAGCCATATCCACAATGCAGAGATTCAGCATTCAGAATTTTACGGGATCGCTACGCTCGTTGGCGGTGGTGCTATCGTCTATGCTTTTGAAAGTGGGCTCACTGTTTCAGAAACTGCATTTCTCGGGTGTGCAGGCAATAGCGGAATGTATACCCCGATCGTTCAGAACGTACGTTGGAGGCGCATCAAGGTTTCAGACTCCAAGTTTGTAGATTATGGAAATCGCTCTGACTTCTATTCAAAAACACCACTTGCTCCACCTTCAGCCTGGGTTAGTATTGGAAATGCGAGTCACTTGAATCCCCTCTCGTCGAGACGTGAAGCGTTTATCCAGAACGCTTTCATGGATGAGGGAGCCGTCTCGGGCATCTCTGCCCTTCCTTACAAGTATGATAGTGTTCCAACAGCGCCTTTTGATGTTTTCCTTTCACGAATTCGGATGAATGTCAGCAATCTCAATGCTTCAGGCGTCTATCTGCTTGATGCTCAGAGAGTGTTCATCGAAAGATCTCACTTTGGCTGGAGCCACCGCGCCGATTCTGCAATCAATCTCGTAAATGTAGGCGAGGCTGTTCTGGATCTAGTCGAGTGTGTTGCAGCGGCCCACACGATACGTGCTGACGCTTCGACACAGAAACTTACACTAATTAATTCAACCTACGAGCACCTCGACTCGGCTGCACAGATAACGAAGGTGATTACGACGCAAGAACCATTGGATGACCCACCTCAATATGTTCGACATCAGTACCTCAATATCTTGGATCGTGAGCCGGCGCCGCTGCCTCACTATTACTGGACAACTGAGTTCTTAAGTTGTGAAGAGAATCTGGACTGCATTAACGAAAAGCAGTTCGATCTGGCAACCTTCTTGGATTCAGATCCGCCACCAAAAATTTCTGTAGCAGGAATGGTAAGTGATGAAGAGGGTCTCCCTTTGGCAGGTATTACTGTTGTCCTGACGGGTTCCAGATCTATTGTTACTGAAACTGACTCATCAGGTAGTTTTATCTTTGCTGATCTTGCGACGGCCGGTACTTACATCATAACCCCCGCGATGCGGCACTATTCATTTGAGAGCCTAAACCTCACAAATCCTGTTGTGAATCAGGAGGCTAACTTTTTCGCCGCTCTTAATCGCTGGTCCATCAGCGGTCGAGTGCTTAACGAAAACGGGGATACTGTGCCCGGTGCAACCATCTCTCTCTCCGGTTCTGAATCGGGAGTTACAACTAGTGATGCTGACGGAAATTATTTGTTTTCAGATCTGCCGGCTGGAGGAAACTATACAGTCAGCGTATCGCGCCAGCATTATCAGTTTGCTAACGCCACCTTTGGCATAACCGATTTATCGAGTAATGAACAGAAAACCTTTACCGGCACTAGGGGGAATTATGTGATAGCAGGTAGTGTACGAATTTTGGGCGAAGGCGGGTTGAGCGGAGTTACGATCAACTTAGAAGGTTCGCAATTAGATGTGAAGTCAACCAATCATAATGGTGAATTCTCATTCTCTGTTCCTGCCGAAGGAAGTTACATAGTGAGGGCCTTTATGAAGCATTACACTTTCAGCCCACATAGTATCGAAGTCCACACAATAACTTCGAACCACGAAGTGAGTTTCTTGGTCGAACGAAACGCAATGACCAATGAGTCTTCGGAAATCGACCGGGATAATGGAATTCCTCAAACTGCTGTTACGCTTCAACCCTCATCAGCGCAGATAAACACTCAGAGAATCCTGATTCTGCCAGCTATCATCTTAGAACGTTCAGAATCCGAAAGAACCAAGCTAAAAGCTCCCCGCGAAGAGAGTGACCGTCTTCCCAGGCGTAGTCGGGTACATAGGTCGCTTAGAAAATCAGCGAAGCAGAGGGCCATAGCAGAATTTGAACTCCGTTAAGCAGGATCTTTAACTAATCTCCTCACATAAGTAACAGAGGCTAAGTTCAAGTTTTAGTTGACATTCTAAGCAACTCGCACATATAGTGGCACACCCGTAAGTTGCCTCAGTTGGCTCGGTTTTCACTGATTGGGGCTAGCCGAATACTTGACGATTTGCACGAATGTTCAAACTTCAGCGGCTAGAGATCACCGGTTTCAAGTCCTTCGCCGATTACACTGAAATTCTCTTCACAGGAGACGGAATTACTGCCGTAGTTGGTCCTAACGGATGCGGTAAGAGCAATGTCGCAGACGCTATTGCCTGGGTCTTAGGGGAACAGAGGGTTAAGCACCTACGTGGCGCCGAAATGAAAGACGTGATCTTTCAAGGATCACGAAATCGCCCACCCAGTGGCATGGCCGAGGTCGTTTTGCACATGGTGCGAAACGACACAATTGAAAACGAACCCGACATTGAAGACATTGACTCGACGCTCGAGCAGATCGATGACACAGCAGTAAGCCTGGATTATCAGGTACCTTCAGATTCAGCAGAATCTCAGCAAAACGAAGCGACTTCGGAAGACTCGACCCAATTACCCAAAACATCTATTAAGCGACACTGGCGACGACGAAATCTGGCCGTCGAGTTCGCCCCTGGTGAAGCCGTTTCTGTCACCCGGCGCCTCTACCGTTCAGGAGAGAGCGAGTACCTCTTAAATAATCGCCTTTGTCGCCTCCGTGATATTCAGGATCTCTTTTCGGGGACCGGTCTTTCGGGTGCCCACTATGCAATCATTGAACAGGGTCGGATTGGCCAAATCCTTTCTGCCAAGCCAATGGACCGCCGCACGATTGTTGAAGAGGCGGCTGGAATAACGAAATTCCGAGTGCGACAACGCGCAGCAGAAGCACGCCTTGAGTCTGCTCGTTCCAATCTCTCCCGGATTTCAGACATCATTTCTGAAATAGATAGGCAGGTTAACACCCTCCGGCGCCAAGCTGCGAAGGCACGTCGTTTTGGTGTGCTTCGTGACGAGTTGAAAGCCCTATTAAGAGAAGTCTATGTTGCTGAGGGCCGAAAACTCGCAGTTGCGATTGAAGAAACTGACGAAAAGTTACAGGAATTTGGAAGCGCGGAGCGAAGCGTCGCCGAGAGTCTATCGCAGCGCGAGGATGAAGCTCGAGCCGCCACACAGAAGGCTAGGAGACTCGAAGATCAATTAACTTCCTGCCGGGCTGCAGCCGCAGAGGCTGTCTTAAGACGAGACCGTGAACTGCGAGAGCTCGGTTATCAGGAGGAGCAGTTATCAGCTCTGGACCAACGCAAGACGCAGGTTGCTCGAGACGTAGAGGCACTTTCCACACGTTTAATATTGATCGAAGCAGAATGTAGACGCCTCCAGGACGAGGACATGCGCTTAAGAAATGAGGCGGACACGAGTGCGCTGCTACTAGGTAAAGCCGAAGAGGCGCACAGCATAAAACTGGCCCTCGCCCAGGGTACGGAAGCTCGCATTGAAAGAGAACGCGAAGAATTACTAAAACAGACCGCCGTAGCAGAGCGATTGCGTGAGATCGCCTATCAGCTCACAGAAAACCTGGAAAGATTAGCGCTGCAAACAGAAGGATTGAGCCGTGAAGGTGAACGAGCTGCCCAAGCCTACGCTGACCGCAGAACTGCAGCCGAAAAGTTAACTGGGGAACTCAACACGGTTAAAGAGAACTTGTCGAGACTAATGGCTGAGCGTGAGAGCGCCGTAGATGCTGTTGTGCAAGGCCATGAGGCTGTCAGCGATACTGATGCTGAGTTGACTCGGGTACGCGAAGAATATTCCCGTACAAAGCACAAGCTCGAAAGCTTGAAAGATTTGGATGATCGCCGGGCATACTATTCACCTGCCGTGCAAATGATATTTTCCCAGACTGATGCTGGTTGTGATTTTCATTTCATCGGCGCCTTGGCTGATGCTTTGAATGTGGATGCTAAATGGGAGCGGGCAGTCGAAGGCGTTTTAGGTTCGTCCCTCCAGTCCGTTGTGGTTCCAACTCCAGATGATGCAGTTCGTGCTGCGCAGTGGCTGCGCGAGAATAATGGCGGTCGCGCAAGTTTTCTCGTTGCTGGACTGCGAGGGGCAAGTGATGAGACTGATACTCTGTTCTGTAGGGTTGAAGAGCGTACTGCCCTCACGAAGCTGCTTTCACCCGAAATCGCTGACGACGTGCGCATCCGTGATCTTTTGGGAGCGCCAGCTGAACTAATCACTGTCCTCAATCGCACGTTACCTCAAAAAATGAATGCCCGCATCGCTTCTAGTCTTGAAGATGCGATGACAAGGTCGCTAAGGACAGGGGAGTTCTACGTAACCTTGAATGGTGATTGGGTCGCGTGTGGACAGCTCGTTCACGCGGGTGATGCGCGGGATCTTGAAGAAGGCGCGGGCTTGCTGACCTTTAAGAGAGAACTTCGTGAACTCGAGGCACGATCGACTGTGTTGGAGGCTCAGTTCGAGTCAGTACAACTGGAAGCCAAAGCGGCGCGTGAGCGTCTGGTGGGCTTAGAAGATGCTGTTCTTCTGTTAAATGAGGCAATTGGGCGTGAGGAACGACAGGCGTTGGCCCTTGAACTCAACATAAAAGCCCTTATCCAGGAGATTGAGCGAGCCGAACGACACGTGCGGGTGGTTTCTGATGATAAAGAGCGACTCGAAGAGGAGAAGCTAGCCCTCGAACGCAGGAGGGTTGCGGCTCTCAGCGATGCTGAAGCAGCCGAAGTTGCCCGGGTCGCTGCGACTGAGTCTATAAACAAAGCGTCTGCTCTTCTGTCAGAGGCTCGCCGTGAGGCCGAATTGGAAAGCGGCGGGCTTGCTGAACAAAGAGCGCACGCTGCTGCTGCGGCGGAAAGAAGACGTGCGACCGCTACTGACTTGCGGAGAGTAGAAACAGAACGCACAGAATTGACGCAAAGAATCGATCAGCTTCGTCTCGAATTAATCGAAATGAGTTCCCGGCTGGGCGAGCTCGGCATGTCGATCGCGGAACTCAAAAGCAAGGTTGAGAATGTTAGCCAGGAAACAGCGAACGAGGAGGAGGAGATAGCATTCCTTGCGACACAACTCGAAGAAGCGCGACAAAAGGCTGATGCGCTTGCTGTCAACCTGTCGGACCTCAATCGCCGCGCTGGAGAGCTGCGTGAGCTGCGCGCTGCAAGTGAGATCCACCGCGCTGAAGCACAAGCGCGATTAACATTTGTCAGAGAGAATTGCAATACTGAGCTAGGCTTATCCCTCGAAGATTTAATTCGCGAGAGTACAACTGATGCAGAATTCGATTTGCAAATAGGTCAGAGTCGAGTCGAAGAGTTGCGCCGCCGGCTCGAGAGTTTCGGTGCTGTAAACATGATGGCTCTTGAGGAGTTAGCCGAAGCCGAAGAGCGGCTGTTGTTTCTAACTTCACAGCGTCTGGATATTACTGATAGCATTACTGCTACCGAGGAAGCACTACGCGAAATCAAACGGCGGTCGCGCGAAAGATTTCGTCACGCATTCGAACAGATCAATCTGAACTTTGGTGAGCTTTTCAGAGAACTATTCGGAGGCGGTCGTGGGGAAATGAGCCTGATCGATACTGACGACGTGCTGGAATCGGGAATTGACATCATTGCTCAGCCTCCAGGAAAACGGCTTCAAAACGTTCTCCTTTTGTCAGGTGGCGAGAAGGCGATGGCTGCTTTAGCGCTTGTGCTCGGCATTTTTCAGTATCGACCTGCTCCATTTTGCCTGCTTGATGAAGTAGACGCGCCACTTGACGAGGCCAACGTAGGACGCTTTACTGACAAGGTTCGACAGATGTCGGAGAGTACTCAGTTCATTGTCATAACCCATAATAAGAAGACGATGGAGATAGCGCGCGCTCTCTACGGGGTTACGATGGAGGAAGTGGGTATCTCGAAGCTCGTCTCAGTGAAGTTCGAGTGAGAAGCGGAAATACACAGAAGAAGCACTTCTTGACCGCGCTCCTAGTTTTGAGCGCGGTAGCTTTTACAATGTCCTGGGCCGCAGAAGCTGCTAATCAGGGAGGTTCCCCACATAAGCAAAATGTTCGTCCTGACGTAACCAAACCAGCCCACCCACAGGAAGAGACGCTTAGTAACAGCGTCAGGGTTAGCTATGGCTATGAGTTTAGTCAGCCTCAGTTCCTTATTCGTCAAATCGTCATTGAGCATGACGCAAGCGGCCGCGGGAAAATTACGTTTGAACGATTGCATGAGGAGATTCCGATTGAGGAACCGGTGACACTCTCACCGGCTGCCTTAGCCAGAATTTCCAATCTGTGGCAGACCTTGCAATTTCTTGAATCCGAAACAAGCTATCAGTCAGATCGGCAGTTCCCTCATTTGGGTACCATTCGGCTCAAGATGGCCCAAGACGGCCGTAGCCGGTCAACAGAATTCAATTGGACAAACAACAGTACGGTGTCTTCTCTGGTAACCGAGTACCGGCGAATTGCCGATCAAGCCATTTTCGTTTTTGACATGGGCGTAGCTCGCGAAAATCAACCCCTCAATACTCCTAAGCTGATGGAACGCCTTGATGCACTACTGCGCCGGGACAGCATATCTGATCCGCAGCAGCTTATTCCGTTGCTTCAGGACATAACCATCGATGAACATCTACCGCTTATCGCAAGGCATCATGCTGAGAGACTATTAAAAAAGATTAAGAAATAAGCCTCACCTAAGGCGAGAGTTCGCAATCTGTACGAACTCGATTACCCGATTCTCAGCCCAAAAGCGATCCTCCGGCCCATCTTGTGCGGACACAAATGCAACGTGACCACCGTGCTCAGGTGCGAGCATCAGGATGTAAGGATTGTCTATAACGGCCTTGTGCTTTAATGGTGCGAATGGAATAAAGGGATCATCCTGGCCATGAATGATAAGGGTGGGAATGCGCAAACGATCGATCAGGTGAATGGCGCTGGCTTTTCTATAGTAATCATCTGCCCCTGCAAAACCGTGAGTTGACGCGGTAAATCGCTCGTCAAAATCCCTAATTGTTCGTACTAAACGAATTTCGCTCGTGTCGTAAAGTTCTGGATAAAGCTTTTTTTTCAGATAGATTCGTTTACGCAATCGTCGTACAAAATCCTGATGATAAATCCAGTTCGAGCGAAGTCTTATGGAGTCCGAACTGGCATTCAAGTCTATCGAAGGAGAAACGGCACAAATTGCGAGTACCTCTGAGGGTGGCTGCGGTCCATATTCTCCGGCCAGTTTAAGAACAAGGTTACCGCCAAGAGAGAAGCCAACGATGAATATGCGGGAAAGCCCATCCTTTTCAATCAAATCTCTCACTACCATCTGCAGGTCCTCGCTAAGCCCCCCATGGTAGAGAGTGGGCGTTAAGTGCTCGGTTCCGCCGCAGTTTCGAAGATTCATTCTTACAACGTTGAAGCCCGCCTGAAAGGCTTTCTGGGCCGTTGCCAGCATATAGACTGAAGAGCTTGAGCCTTCGATACCGTGCCATAGGACAATTACTGGATGTTCAGCAGGGTTTGAGTGCCACCGACAGTGCCCAAGAAGGCGCACTCCCGGCGCCACTTCAAACAAACGAATTTGGTCCTTGGTCGCGCGATAACGGAATCTGCGCGGCCATGCATAGCTTATTAGTGTTTGGGAGTGTCCGTTCTTAAAAAAGGGGTGCGGTCGAAACGGCTTTCGCTCGAAGACCCCAGCAGCATGTGTGAGAAAGGCGCGTATCCGTTCGTCCGGAAGCGTTGGGTCTGCGCCATTTTCGGTCAACTGATGGTCTGACATGTTGTGCCGTGTCCCTGATGCCAGAAGATTACCCAAACATTATACTCAAAAACGAAAGGCTGTAGGGATTAAGACATTTGGTTGTTTTGGTGTTTTTAGTGTTTTTTGGTGGAAGGTCCCTGTCGTGCCGACGGAGTAAGTGGCTTAATAAACATCGAACCGTCGGTCTTAACCTCAAATGACATTGACGAAATGGAAAGCGCGAACCAAGACCGAACTGATTATCGAGGTCTGGGAAGATTTGGATTGTGATTCGGTGGGTACAGTTGAGCTTGAGGAAATTCTTCGTGTAATTGCTGAACAATACGGACAACGTGCCATGGAGAGCCCGGCTTCCATAGCTCGAATACTTGCCGCGGAAGGTGCCACCCTTCGGCATCCGGAAATACTAGATTGCGACAGTGCCTGGCGGGAAAGAAATATCGCACGAGTGTTGAATTTTGAAGAGTTGGATTTCACAACCCCAAAAGCAGCGTCAGTTTCTATTGAGAAGTTTGAAACTATAAGGAGACAACTTGAGGGGGATAAGAATATTGCCAGCCTTAAACTTCTGCGAGAGCAAGTAGCCGAGTACAGGCGAGATGCTGAGATTGTTGCAAGCAGTCAGGTTGCGGGTGAGGAAGAGAGGACCACAGCCAGTGAAATAGCCCTTTGGCTCAGTGTATGGCTACAACAACCGGAACTGTTTCGCGATTGGCTCAGTCTTCGGATCTCCTCACCGGACTTCGTTAAGACACATGGTGGTGAATGGTGAAGGTTGAATGGTTGGTATGAATGGTAACCATTTACCATTTACAATTCACCATTCCCCAAGTGCTAATCTTCCTCTTCGCCGCCTCGAATTCGGCCCTCGGCTCTGGCTTGCTCGACTATCTTTTGCGCCAGATTTCCTGGTACGGGATCGTAATGTGAAAACTGCATATGGAAGGACCCGCGAGCTGCTGTAATCGAGTTCAAAGTCGATTGGTAGTTTAGCATCTCGGCCATGGGCACTTGCGCCTTGATAACTTGCTGATTTCCTCTCATCTCCATCCCCTGAACGCGACCGCGCCGCGAGTTGAGATCTCCCATGATATCTCCGCTATATTCCTGAGGAGCGACGATTTCAACGTCCATGATCGGCTCGAGTAGTGATGGTTTGACCTTCTCCATCGCTGCCCTGAACGCTTTACGTCCTGCTGCCCGGAATGAATGCTCGTCAGAATCCACCGTGTGATAGGAACCATCAATGAGTTGGACCTTGAAATCCACCAGAGGATACCCAGCGATAGCTCCCGATTGGGCCGCTTCGATAATGCC
Source organism: uncultured Chloracidobacterium sp. (assembly GCA_964574785.1). GTDB lineage: Bacteria > Acidobacteriota > Blastocatellia > Pyrinomonadales > Pyrinomonadaceae > PSRF01. The sequence goes on from CAZNPP010000009.1 coordinate 43,341, forward strand.
CTTCTCGACCGCAGGGCGGAATTGCTGAGGAATCGCTCCCCCAAAGATCTTGTCTTCGAACTCGAATCCTCCACCCCGAGGCAAAGGCTCGAATACTACTTTGCAATCGCCAAACTGGCCTCGTCCACCGGTCTGCTTCTTGTGTCGCCCCTGTACCTCTGCGCGCTGAGTAATAGTCTCTTTGTACGGTACCTTCGGCGGATGAAGTGTCACTTCGACGCCGTAACGCTTCTTTAACTTTTCTACTACGGTTTCAACGTGCAGTTGGCCCGACCCAGATAATAGAAACTCCTTTGTCTGTGCATCGCGGCTGAAGTGCAGCGAAGGGTCCTCTTCGAGGATCTTATGCAGCGCGACGCTAATCTTCTCCTCGTCCTGGCGTGATTTTGGCTCGATAGCAAAGGCAATTGCCGCTTCGGGATATTCGACCGGTTCATAAACAATAGCTGACTGCTTCTCGCAAAGGGTATCGCCTGTCTGGGTCTCCTTTAGCTTGACACAGGCAATGATGTCACCAGCATGTGCTTCGGGAACCTTGTCGAGCTGCTTTCCCTGGACCACATTGAGAGCTCCAAGTCGCTCCATCACACCTCTTGACGCATTGAACACAGTGGCGTCGTTCTGAAGATGACCGCTGATGAGCTTCATTACGTTGATTCGGCCCGCAAAGGGATCGGCGATAGTGCGGAAGCAATATGCTGAGAAGGGTTCGCTATCACTGTAGCGGCGGGGAATTCGCTCTCCGTTTGGGGAATCAACTGGTCGTCCGTACTCGGCTTCATGCGCTGCAGGATTGGGAGCAAAGTCAACGATTGCATTCAGGAACGCCCGCAAACCTACCAGAGTAAGACCTGACACGGCAAAGACAGGACAAAGTTTGCTCTGGGCAATTGCCTTACTGATGTTAGGGATGATGTCTGCTTCGTCGAGTGTGCCCTGATCGAAATACTTTTCCATTAAGGCATCGTCTGATTCAGCGACCAATTCAACCAGTCTCTCGCGCGTTTTATCAACTAAATCCCGACCTTCAGCGGGAATGTCGATCTCTTTCGGACCATCTGCACCGAGTTCGTAAGCTTTCATGTGAACGACGTCGACGACGCCGCGAAAATCCTTCTCTCTTCCGATCGGCAAAGTGAAGGGAATGATTGCGCGACTAAAGTTGTTCTGGGCACTGGCAAGCGCGGCTTGGAAATCTGAATGCTCTTTGTCCAGCTTGGTTATGACCATGACCCGGGGCGTTATGAACTCATTGGCGTAAGCCCAGGTTTTCTCAGTCTGGACTTCGACACCTTTTACGCCATCAACTACAACAACTGCGCAGTCTGCAACTCGCAGTGCGGGGCGCGCATGAGCAACGAAAGCTGCGTAGCCCGGTGTGTCGATGAAGCTTATCTTGGTATCGCGATGTTCCAGATGAGCTAGCGAAGTGTTGAGCGTGATTTTGCGGGCGATTGAATCTTCTTCGTAATCGGTGATGGTTGTACCTTCGTCCACTTTGCCCCAGCGAGGTGTTGCTCCGGCGACGTAGAGAAGCGAACTTACTAGTTGCGTTTTCCCTGCGTCGCCGTGTCCAATGACCGCAAGATTGCGAATCAATTCAGTTGCATAAGCTTTCATGATGAATTCCTTTTAGGTATACGAATTTTTTCGAAGCGTGGCCTCGGTTTTTCGAAGTTCGGCCTCGATTGAGTTTCATCGAGAGTTCTTAGAATGTGCACTTTGGTGAAGAAGTAATTTATCCGAGCGTTCCAGGTAAGGCAAGTTGAGAGCAGGTATGGTAACTGTTTGTGGTAGCGGCGAACGTAAAGCTCCATGGGGCAAGCCCATGGCATCCAGTACTAATCCAACCAAAACGTGCGCTCTATACACGAAATCAACCTCTAGTTCTTTTCTGAAATTCGTATCACCAAAATGAAACAACAACAGTAATCAACTTTGTGCTTGGGCCAAAATGCAAGCCATCTTTTCTCACCATTCAAGCATCGAAAGAATGTCGAGATTTGTTCTTCGAAATAAGTTGGACTGGTAGAGTTAACGGGAGAGACAAAAACCATGATTTACAGGAAAGCACTTTCGTTGTTTGTGGCCCTTGTGTTCGCTTTGGGTGCAAATGTGATTGCATTTGCGAACACCAAAGATGCCGAAAGCAATCAACGAGTTTTGGTGCCTATGAATATTGCGATTCTGATACAAGATGATCTTATTCCAAGAGTCGGCAATGAGCTTGAAGTGACTCGCAAATTCATCCGCTCACTACCGGAAGGGTCTCGGGTAATGGTCGGATACCTAACCACGGGAACGTTGCAGGTGCGTCAGCCATTCACGACTGATTTAGAGAAGGCGGCACGCTCGCTCCGGCTGGTAGCTGGAACAACGTCAGCTTCGCCGTACAATCCGTACGTGGAAGTGATCGAGGCACTGCGTAAATTCGATCAGGAAGGCCCAGCCAGAAACGCCATCTTGCTAATCTCGGATGGCTTGGATACGTCACGCGGCTTCGACGTTACATCGGCTGCACGCACGCTTGATCTCGAAAGAGCAATCAACGAAGCGCAAAAACGCGATGTAGCGATCTATACGTTCTATGCGCCGTCAGTGGGTCTGACGAGCCGAAGCCGTTTGGCTGCTAGTTATGGCCAGAGTTCCTTGAATCGTATTGCAAATGAGACTGGTGGGAAAGCGTTCTTTCAGGGTAGCACTGGGTTTGTGACCTTTGATTCATACTTCCAGCGCTTACGACAAGCTTTGAACGAACAGTACGCCAGAGCTACGTAACAACTAACCCGAAGCAAGAAAACATGGACGCCGTCAATGAGGTATCTTGACGGCGTCCACTGCTTTATATCCCACATAATCATTTTAGTGGTGATTCACCATTTACCATTTACCATTCACCTTATTTATACTTGGCCGCTAAGAGGCTCAATGGTAAAGTTGCACGGCAAAGCCGAAACAATTGGATTGCTTTTCGTTTCCGGCAACTATGGCTCACATCCAGTAGACTGGCAAAGTGCGCGAATATTGTCTCATTGTTGAGGGAGCATACCTCTCCGAATCAGACGCCGAACATGCACTGCGCGACCCATTTATTGAAGATTGGGTTGAGCAAACAGGACGATTTCGAATTCACAATATGGACGAAATTCAGATTACTTCTGGTGTTACTTTGGGTTCGCTCGGCGTGGTTATGATAGATGAACGGCTCTTTGAGATAGCGAGTACGGATCCAGAGCATCCGCTTACCGAACATAAAGCGAAGGGAGTTGCTGAAGCGCTTCGCCGGCAGGATATGTTTGATGAAATTACGGTTGAGCCCCGCGGCGGTGATGAGGCAGCGAGCTAGCCGTTAGTTAGGTGCAGATTGCGAGTGCCGAGCAAGCAGGAAAGTTTTTTAGAAGGTCGTGTTCTGGTTCTGGTTGGTGATATTACACGTCAGAATGTTGATGCGATCGTAAACGCGGCTAATTCAACGCTGATGGGTGGCGGTGGAGTAGACGGCGCAATACATTCAGCGGGTGGTCCGTCCATCCTTGAGGATTGTAAACGTTTACGTCGCACACGCTATCAGGATGGCCTGTCTACCGGAGAGGCTGTTATTACGAGGGCGGGAGTTTTACCTGCACGCTATGTGATCCATACAGTTGGCCCAATATATGGGCATCACGACGGACACGAAGCAGAACTGTTGGCGGCATGTTATAAGAATTCGCTCGCGTTAGCTGCTAATTATTCACTCTCCTCGATAGCTTTTCCATCCATTTCTACAGGAGCATTCGGGTATCCACAAGCCGAAGCTGCAGCGGTTGCCTCAAAGGCAATCGAAGCATTTATCCTGAGGAGGGCCGTACCTATTGAGGTGCGACTTGTCTTCTTTCGACGCGATGATGCGAGCACCTTCAATAAACATCAACTGTTCGCAAGTTGAAATATGATGGCTTACTTATCTCAACCAGATGTGCTGTTGCTAAAGACAATCTATGATTGAAACGAGTGAAGCTCAAGAAGTGCCAGCAAGAGAGGTGCAACTGCCAACTCCTTTGTCGCCTCTAATGCACCTTTCCTGGAACTTCTGGTGGAGTTGGTCTGCGGATGGCCCAAGCCTCTTTAGTTGTCTTGACCCTAATCTTTGGGAAGAGAGTGAGCACAATCCGAGGTTACTAGTAGCAAGGACACCTGAGTACCGTCTCGCTCAGATGGCAGTCGATCCCGTCTATACAACACGTATCGCTAAGCTCTTTACAAGTTTCAAAAACTATCTGGAGCTGGATAAAAAGCCCTCCAACTCCGCGTTGATCACTCCGGATCGACCAGTTGCATATTTTTGTGCCGAGTATGGAGTTCATAATTCGCTCCCACTCTACTCAGGAGGACTGGGAATGTTGGCTGGTGATCACCTTAAGTCAGCTAGCGATTTGGGACTCCCGCTGGTAGGGATCGGATTGTTATACCGCTATGGCTATTTTCGACAGAGTCTCAGGCGTGATGGTTGGCAGGAAGAATATTACGGAGAAACAGACCCGTCGGCATTACCAATTCACCAAGTCAGAAAAGAAGACGGAGAGCCTCTCTTAATTGAGGTTGAGATTCGAGAGCGACTAGTTCGGGCTCAGGTCTGGAGGGCGGATGTGGGGAGGGTAGCGCTTTACCTTCTGGATACGAATATAGCTGAGAATGAAGAAACGGATCGCTGGGTTACAGGTCATCTGTATGGGGGTGATCGGGAGACAAGGATAGTTCAGGAAATGCTCCTTGGAATTGGGGGGGGGCGCTTGCTGCGGAAATTAGATATAGAACCGCACGTATATCACCTAAACGAAGGGCACTCCGCCTTCTTAACCCTTGAGCTTGCGCGAGAGCTTGTTCTGTCGCAGGGGCTGACATTCAAACAAGCTGCGGAAATTGTGAGAGAACGTTGCGTATTCACAACTCATACTCCTATTGCTGCGGGAAATGATGAGTTCGATTCCCAATTAGTCGAGCGATCGTTTGGGTCTGGTTTCGAAAAGGAACTAGGCTTAACTCATGAGGAGTTTCTTGCCTTGGGCCGTGTCGATCCAGCCGATGCTAATGAGCATTACGGGTTAACACCACTCGCAATTCGCATGTGTCGATCAACCAACGGCGTTAGTCTCAAGCATGGAGAGGTTTCACGCGCTCTATGGCAGAAGCTATGGCAAGGAATTTCAGTTGAAGAAGTTCCGATCACTCACGTCACTAATGGTGTTCACGCGCCTACGTGGGTAGCACCCTTAATCCGGTGGTTGTACGAAAAATACGTAGGAGAAGATTGGTCTGAGGTGGTGCGACAGCCTGCCGAGTGGGAGCGCCAGATAGCTACGATTCCGAACGATGAGTTGTGGAATGCTCACTGTCTACTGAAGAATCGGCTCATTGCTTTTATTCGACACAAGTCTTTTCATGCGCGTCTAGGGCGGAATGAAAGCATCGAGTACACGGAAGCCGCACGCACCATCTTTGATCCTGAGACACTTACGATTGGTTTTGCCAGAAGGATTGCTGGATACAAGCGCTGGGCTCTTCTATTGACGGACGGGGAGCGGCTTTTGCGAATTATCAACGACGTGGAACGTCCCGTTCAATTTGTCTTTGCAGGAAAGGCTCATCCGCAGGACCAGGAAGCGAAGCTTATCCTGCAGCAGATTGCCCAATGGAAACATGATCCACGTGTAATTGGGCGTGCCGTATTCCTACAGAACTATGATCAGGAGATTGCACGGCACCTGGTGAGTTCAGTGGATGTTTGGCTAAACGTCCCAAGAAAACCTTTGGAAGCTTCAGGAACCAGCGGCCAGAAGGTCGCTATCAACGGCGGGCTGAATCTTTCAGTGCTTGATGGCTGGTGGCTCGAAGGCTACGACGGCACAAATGGTTTTGCTATTGGAGACTCAGCTCCTTACGGTGAGGGTACTGATGCTGATCAGACTGACGCGGAGTTGCTCTATCAGGTGTTGGAGAATGAGGTTGTTCCCAGCTTTTACGATAGAGATCATGATGGCTTGCCACAAAAATGGATCGCAATGATGAAGCGTTCGATTGCTACTTTGGTTCCAGCTTTTAACAGCGACCGTATGGTCGAAGAATATGCGCGACGCATATATGCTTAATGGCTCCGTTAGTGAGTGCAGCAGTCCGAGCCCCGACCACTGCTGTATCCCAATTTAGTCATCTCCCCAGCTCTGTGAGCAGGGTGATTTCCTTGATAATCTTAGGTGATTACCTGCTCCAATATGTTGTCGCTTGGCTTATGTTAGACTACGCGGCATCTCAAACTTCCTACTAGAGCGTGTAAACTGACTGTCTTTGAGTTGATCTCTAATGAAGTACTGCACAGTCTGTAAGGCCAAATACGACGACAAAACGAGCTTCTGTCCCGTTGATGGTGAAGTGTTGGAGGACGACCTCTCATCATTCGTCAATACCGTGTTAGATGGTCAGTATCAAATTGAAGCAATGCTCGGTAAGGGAGGAATGGGAGCAGTCTACCGCGCTCGTCACATCCTTCTCGGCGATCGGGTGGCAATAAAAATATTGCCCGCAGAAGTGCGAAATAATCCGGAGTGGCTCCGTCGTTTTCGTCGTGAGGGTCAAGCAGCGCGCCGATTCCGCCACCCGAACGCCGTCACCGTCTATGATCTTCGGACAGCAAGTGACGGCACGATCTACATGGTTATGGAGTATGTCGAAGGACATACTCTGGATGCTGAGATCAAAAAACGGGGAAGATTCACGCCTGCTGACTCGCTTAAGACTCTGGAACCTATCCTAAGTGTTCTCCATACCGCCCATGCCATGGGTGTTGTTCACCGCGATCTGAAGCCAGACAACATCATGATCAGTACGGCGACAACAGGGGGTGAGCCTTCAGTTAAGTTACTGGATCTTGGCATTGCAAAGATGCGCGAGATTGCTGGCGCCGAGGCTACCGGTACAACAGCACTCACGCTTGCAGGTCAGGTTCTTGGCACTCCTTATTACATGTCTCCCGAACAATGGGGCGAGCTTCCCTCTGATGAAAACTCCGAAATCGATGGTCGCGCCGATATCTACAGCCTTGGGTTGGTCTTCTACGAAATGATTACAGGGAAACGTCCCGTCTCAGGGCTAACTCTCCATGAACTGCGTCGAGAACATATCGAGAGCACTCCGCCTCCTTTGTATGAAGTAAACTCAGAGGTTCCACGAGCATTCAGTGATGCAATTGCTTGTGCTATAGCCAAAGATAGAAGTGACCGTCCAGCGACCGCCGGGGAGCTTGCAGCACAGTTGCGAGATGCACTTGGCGTTAGTGGTGCAGCGGGCGAAGCTGGTGCCACATTTCCTGAAATCCCGCTTCCGGAAGAATCCAAAGCCCGAACAGTCGAGCCGGCGAAGCTTCGGCAGACTCGGTCAGACTCTAATGCACCGACGATCCTTACATCCGACTCAGTGCCAACTGTTGGCTCGTCCGCTATTCCGGAACCTTACAGCCAAGCTCCGCCTGAAATTACGGTACTACCTGTCTCGAATTATCAGGAATCGGCTCCCACTATTGCCCAGCCGGGCGGGTTGGAATCGAGTGCCACGGTTCCTCGGCAGGCACTCTCCGGTCATCCCAGGGCCAGATCCGCTTCGTTATTCGTCGGGATAGGGTTAGGAGTGATCGCTCTGTTTTCAATAGTGGTTATGGGTTTCTTCGCCGTCAGGTGGTGGTCAATTTCCGGACCTAGTGGTAACAACAACACCTCAAATACCAGCGAATCAACGACTGTTGAACCCAAACCCGGAATTGTGACTCATTCGGAAGTTGGCCATTATTGGTTGGAACTGTTGGCAAATAATGACAATAACAATTCCTTGCGAGTTGCCGGTGTGGTACCCATGGCTTCCGGCCAACTTTTCAAGTTTCATTTCGTCTTTGGTAGTGATGGTTATCTTTACATTGTGGGCCCTGGCGAGCGGAACGAACCAACGGCGTTTCTAACCGACAAGCCGCCCGCGGGTTCAGGCTTGGAATCAAACCGAGTGATGAGGGGAGTAGACTTCAGTTATCCAAATGGTTCCGACCATTGGTTGGCGTTGGACAAAAAACCAGGAACTGAGAGCTACACGGTGCTTTTTTCACGCGAACCTTTGAATAGTCCGCCATTTCTTGCTTCCCAAGCTACAGGCCGACCATTTCGAGAGGCTGAAAAGAGCTCATGGGAGCTTTTCCTATCTCAGAACAGAACAGTCAAACCAGTGATCGAGCTGAACGATGTGGAGGGTATAGCTCCATTTGTAACTATTAAAGTCCCTGAACCTGACCTCTCGGTAAATCCAATTATCTTTGAGATTCGTATCCAACATAAATAAGTCGCTTGATTGATAGCCAAGGAGGAGAAGATGAGTAATAGAGCAGCCGTGTTTCTCAGTGTCATCGCACTAGCTCTTGGGAGTGTGGTAATAAGCCAGGGTCAACAGGAAGAGGAAGATGTCCGTGGTGCATTTCTCACATCACGACCTAAGGCGGCAGAGACTAGCAAGACTAGTTCTGCTCCAGCGCGTAGTCGCAGGCGTCCCAAAGCCACAGAAAGCTCGAGTACAGTTGCTACGTCGGGACCTTCCGTTAAGACAACTGAGAAAACGACAACTGGACAGCCTCCGAGAACCCGGCAGGAGCGTATCGGTCTTGGTTTAACCCTCTTCATGCGAGATTCGAACGGCATGTCTGTACGCGTCGATCCAGCGCATGAGTTTCGTGAGGGTGACCGCATTAGGGTTCTACTAGAGACCAACGCAGATGGATATCTTTACATCTTCAATACCACTAACGATGGACCGGCAGTGTTGATCTATCCCGATCCCGATCTCGACGAGGGGGGGAATTATATCCAGTCCCATATCCCGTTTGAGATTCCCTCGAGCTTGGCTGCTGAAGAAAGACTCAGGTGGCTGGAGTTTGATAAACACGCTGGACGAGAACGCGTCTATTTCGTCTTCACACGGCAACCGTTGCCAGAAGTACCAATCGAAGATGCGCTGATCGATTATTGTCGAGACAACACCCAAGCCTGTCCTATTCGCCCCGGAGCAGAGCTTTGGGCCCAGATCCAAAAGGAAGCCGATCTGCCCATTCAAACTGCTAAAGTAGCAAACTACGGCAAGGCTGAAACGGACGGTGAGCGGCAAGCAGCTACGCGTGGGCTTGGGCTTAGCACTAGAGACCCTGAGCCTTCGCTGGTGATGATGACTGTTTCGGCCAACAGAAACACTCTTGTCGCGGCTCTTGATTTAACACACAAATGAATTTCGCACTACCCTTGTGGTCGCATATTTGAAGTTCCCCCAGTACACGTCTTACGCATTGATCGGCAAGGAGTATCTTATGAAGTACACGCCTGCAAAAGTTTTGTCTCTTATTCTAATCGGGGCTCTTTCCTGCGGCCTCGTTGTTTTACCACTAGCCGCCGAAACCTATGGGCAGGCTGCCACGCCTCCCCAACAGACTGATCAGGCATCTGCTGCTTTGAATGAGGGTAGACGTTTGTTGAGACGCGGTCAGTCCAATCGAGCGTTAGTTCAGCTTCAAAAATCATTGGAGTTGTATACAGCAGCAAAAAACAATCGCGGTATTGCTGCCGCAAACAATGAGCTTGGAGATCTTTATCTGCGGCAAGGGCAATACAATGTTGCTCTCGATCACTACAACAAGGCATTGGAAGGATTCATGGGGGCACAGGCGAAGGACGTAGTGGCCGCCGCGATGGGTATTGGTGACGATAGGTTTAATTCCAATCTGATGCTGGCAAAGATAGGCGATGTGAACCTCCGACTTGGCAGACACAGTGAGGCGAGAGCAGCCTACGGCCGAATGGAAGTGAAGAAACCCGAAAGTGCAGCTTCCAAGGTCGGAAGAAGGTTCGGTGGTTTTGGGGCGATTGTGGGAGGGGTTTCGACCGGGAACGTGTCGGTCGCAGCGCCAACCAGCGCGCTTACAGTCGCTCTCGAAGCAAAAAAGGAGTTGGACGAGTATAGAGTCTCCATAGTCTATTCAAGTTACCAGCTTGGAATGGGGCGTCTAGCTTACGTCAATAAAGACTACGAATCAGCGAAGAAGAATTTTCAGAATGCCCTTGAAGCCAGCGGAAGTAGCATTGCTGGGCTAGCTAAGTTGGGCCAGACCAGACGGTTTCGAGCTGCGGCGCGAACCAGCTTGGGCGACGTTGCATTACAACAAGGACGATTAAAGGACGCTACAAAGTTTTACACTGAAGCAACAAAGGGAGCTCAAGAGGACAAACGATTGGATCTAGTCTGGCCTGCACAGCGCGGACTAGGGCGGACCCTCTGGCTTCAGGCTCAACAGGAGAACAGTCCAAAGAAGGTTGAGTCTACTCGCGAAGCCGCGATTGCAAACTACCGCGACGCTGTTAAAACGATCGAAACGTTGCGTCAGGGTAGTTTACGTGCTGATGAGGCGCGCACCACTTTCCTCTCCACTACAAAGGACGTATTTGATGAGGCTGCTAATAGCCTTGCGGAAATGGCTTTGGCCATTTCTGAACCAGGTAAACCTCTGGAAGGCAAAGCTCTGGCTTACGCTTCGGAGTCCTTCCAAATTACTGAGCAGTCGCGGGCGCGCTCACTGCTGGACCTTATCAGTGAGAGTGGTGGCATGCTCACTGAAGGCGTTCCGGCAGAACTGTTGAAGCGCAAACAGGAGAACCTTGAAAGGCAGCAAGAGATTGCAGAGATCCTGACGGGCGTCAACATCTCTAATGAAGAACTTAAGAAGAAGCCGGCTGACCTCGAGGTCGAGCTTGAGAAATTACAGACTGAGTTTGACCAGATTGAGAACGAGATTCGCACATCAAGTCCGCGCTATTCGGAATTGACGTCCGGGCGGCCCTTGAGCCTCGCCGAAGTTCAACAGAAAGTTCTCGACGATTCAACTGTGCTTCTGGCCTACGGGGTGGGTAACGAAGCCTCATACTTGTGGGCAGTTAGCAGAAGCGTGGTAACTCTTCACAAGCTGCCTGCACGACCATCGCTGGACAAGCTTGCCATGGACCTGCGGGCTCAATTGATACCTTCCAAGCTGCAAAGGCGTATTGTCGGTATTGATGTAGCGGTTGATGAGACGCGTGGATTGGGTATTGCCGCGACGCCCTATGCTGATGGCGCACAAGCTTACATCGCCGCTGCCAGCGCGCTGTATAAGGTGGCAGTGGAACCAGCCGCCGAGCTGATTGCCAAAAACAGAATACTTGTTGTCGCAGATGGAGCGTTAAACTACATACCCTTTGAAGCCTTAGTTAAATCTGATGCTGCTGGAGACTACTCGACTCTCGAGTATCTAATTAAGTCGAACGAAATTGTCTACTCACCGTCAGCATCTGTTATTGGAGCGATTCGCCAACAAGGATCTAAACCTGGGGGCCGCTCTTTACTTGTGGTTGCAGATCCTGTCTTCAATTCAAACGATGCTCGAGCGAAGAGTGTGGCGAGTACAGCCCCAGAGCTTGCTGCTACTCGTGGCCTCGGCATCAAAAGTGCTTTAGCGGATGTGACTGGTCAGTCAAGCGAATCCTCAGTAGATGCCGCCAAGATGCAGGGGCTTCCACTCGCGCGTCTGATGGGAACAAGAACTGAAGCGGAGGAGATTGCAAAACTAGCAAAATCGACTGGCGCTCAGGCAGATTTGTGGCTTGACTTTGACGCGGCTGAAGACAATTTTGAAGCGCGTGACCTGCGGAATTATCGTGTCATACATATCGCTACGCACGGCCTCTTAAATGCCGAACGCCCTCAGTTTACCGGATTGGTTCTTTCGCTTGTGGGAAACACAAGGAGAGACGGATTCCTACGTACGGACGAAGTTTTCAATCTCCGCCTTGGCTCGCCGCTAGTGATGCTTTCAGCTTGCGAGACTGGTTTGGGAAAAGAGCGGCGAGGTGAAGGTGTGATGGGCCTGACTCGAGCATTTATGTATGCCGGCGCTCCGACGGTTGGTGTCAGTCTCTGGTCGGTTGCTGACAGATCGACTGCAGATCTTATGAGTGACTTTTACAAACGTCTGCTGGGTGGTGGAGCGACACCACCACCTGCGTCTGCGGCGATGCGTGAAGCGCAGCTGGCCATGATCACCGGAAAGAAATATAGTGCGCCTTTCTATTGGGCACCCTTTGTTCTAATCGGCGACTGGCGACCGCTGTAGGAGCCTCGCAAAGGCCTTCTAACGCAAGGCCGCAAAATGGTAAATGGTAAATCGTGAACTAGGTGATGAATGTCGCAAATGGAAGGACCATTTGCTATTCACCATTTACCACCCACCATTTTGCGGCTTTGCGTTGTGAAAGCATTTGACTCAGTTTTTCACCTCCCTTGTTTTATTAGCTTTCAAGGCTAAGTTGCGCCGCCGCCGTACCGTTCCGGCAACACTCAACAATCCGGAGCCAAGTAACGCGATAGTCGCTGGTTCGGGGACTGTGGTGGTTAACGCAAATCCTTCAACAACAAGGTTGTCTAGACGGTTGTTCCCGGTGGACGAGGTTGCCCCGTCAAAAATGATGCGGAAAACAACGTCGGGATTGTTTTCCAGAGCGGTTATCGTGCTCAGGTCAAAAGTGAGTACACCAAAAGATGTTCCCGGGCCAAAGACAGAACCAAAAGTCGTAAACGTTACCCCGCCGTCGCTGCTGTATTGAAGCTGATTACTGTTGAAGCCTGTGGAGGTGGCCGAACCGGCGAAGCTAATCATAATGTTTCCATAACCCACCGTGCTCACACTAAAAGTGATATTTCGACCGTTGTTAGCAACACTGCTACCTCCCTGTAAAGTGACAGATTGACCAGCGACATCGCCAAACCTCGCATTGGCGGTAGTGCCTGCGAAAGTGAAGAGGACGTTCGCCAAATTGAAATTGGTGGTTAAGGTCCCCGACCCGTGACTAATTCCGAAGTCTGAGTTGTTAAAGTTCCAGACTGCCAACTCATCTGCCTGAGCCGCGGCTGGCAATAACAGTACCAAGGCTAGTATCCAGGTGAGTTTTAACTGAGGCAACCAAGTAGTTCTCAGTGAGGATAGTTTAGACATACGTGTCTCCTTTGATGAGGTTTGTTACAAGCTTCTCCCGTTTACGTGAGAACGCCTAAAAAAGTAAATGAAAGAGATTCGACAGGTGACGCAAGCTAGGGCTTGTGAGGTCAGCCTATGCGGTCTCGTTAGCGGCGTGACAATATGCCGTTTTCAAAATTCAGTCAATAGGGGCTGACGACTTAAAACACAATATTTGGTCATGCGAAGATCTTGAGCTTGAAGGTAGCTTGTTTGTGGTAAACAGAACGAGTAGGCTAATATCAAACCAATAAACATGTCAGGGCTTCTGCGCAATGGATAATGTCTTCAAACGAATTAGCGACGGTCAATCTCTGGAAGAAATTCTTGCGCGCTCGACAAATGAGCCGGTAGTTCTTTTTAAGCACAGCTTGAGTTGTCCTTTAAGTGCTGCTGCTTACGAAGAGATGTTAGGACTTGGCAGCGAAGTGGTCTTAGTCGAAGTGCAACGGGCACGCGAGCTATCAAGTGAGATTGAAAAGAGAACTGGGGTCCCACACGAATCACCGCAGGTGATCGTCTTTCGCAATGGCAAAGCAGTATGGAATGCGTCTCATTTCGATGTGCGTGCCGATACTGTTGCCGACGCGCTCCGCCAACACCAGTAAGGATAATGAATGCTCAACGCGACAGGGCCAGCTATTGAACCACGAGAGATACTGCAAGAGGACGATGCTAGTGTCAGGATCACCTGGGCGGATGACAAAGTCTGCCGTTACACCGCTCCTGAACTGAGGCGCGCCTGTCCCTGTGCCCAATGTGTGAACGAGTGGAGCGGGGAACGGATGGTCAAACCTGATACAATCTCGGACGAACTTCAAATCTCGCAGATCAGTGTAGTGGGTCGATATGCACTGAGTTTTCGCTGGAGCGATGGTCATGAAACCGGGATCTACAGCTTTCGATTTCTGCGTGGGCTCTGCGAGAAAGTAAACCTAGAATCAAGGCAATAATGAACGAAAGAGATTTCTTCAACGAAAAAGAGGAAGTTAAAAAGGCTAATTATAGTTGTCCGCATTGTCGACAACGTGGTGAGTACGAGGTTCGGTGGCTGAAGCGAACAAAGAAGCAGGGGCCACCACGTGGGGCGAGTGAGCAGGATAGAATGAGATTTCAGAAATCTCGAGACTACCTGGTTCGCGTCGATGACCTCTTGACGTGCAGGAGCTGCAGAAGGCGTTTTGAGATTCCTACCTCACAATCGGTAGTCTTTCTTTAAGGGCTGCATAATCTATCGACATAAAATTCCGTCAACTGAAAGGCCAATACCGCCCTTTACTGGGCATACTTCTCACAAACCATAGGTGTTGTTTACGGTCCGAAGTTTGCGCTGCCTATAGAAAACGCAACTTGTATAGGTAGAGATGGAAAAAACTCAGTTCGCCGGCGCTGCAAAAACTAACACCTCTTTTCTGGCTCCACTCGAGCGACGACTCACCCCAGTCGTGCTACCAAGAATTCCTGCATGGCTCCAGACGTATCACTTAACAATGCTGACCTTGCTCTGGTCGGCCCTTGTATTACTGTTTAGCTACCTGGCTACCATAAATATCAAATGGTTGAGCATGGTGTCGCTGATGATAGTTCTCCAATACCTTACCGATCATTACGACGGCAAAGTTGGCAAATTCAGGAAGACAGGGCTTTTGCGGTGGGGCTACTACATGGATCACCTTCTGGATTACATCTTTCTAGGTTCGATACTGATCGGTTATGCATTGATTCTTCCCGAGCGATCGCACTATCAACTGCTTTTGATGCTAGCGATTTTTGGCGCCTATGACATGAGTACCTTTCTCGCTTTTGCCGCAACCGACCGGCTTAAGATCAGTTATCTTAGATTTGGTCCTACCGAATTCCGCTTGGCGTTAGTGGTGATAAATATTCTCTTGATGATATACGGAACCCGTCAAATGATTAACGGCTTGAAGTATGTGAATGCCGGCGCCTTCATAGGTCTTTGCATCCTTGTTTACAGAACCCATAGGTCCATCTGGAAGCTTGACATGGCGGAGAAAGCAAGAGCGGGATGAGGTGCAGCCTGGCCAAAGCGGCTGATTCGCAACTGTACTCTTTAGCCCCAGTTCACTCCAAATTAAGTGCGATTCTAAAACACCAAAGGTTGGTATACCTCCGCAAATACTATCTTTGCTACAGCTGGTGTTAGCTAAAAGTAGTGGCCTATCTTTTGCAAGTTAAGAAGCCGCGATACGTTCTTATATCTATAAGAGAATATCGGAACTCTCCGGAATAAAAAACGTTTAGTAAGGAAAGCTGTAAGTAAGCGAGTAAATTTCAATGTCTGAGAAGAAAACCATTCGAGTCATAAAGAAAGCCGAACGGAAAGGGTCGGAAAAATCGAAGCCTCAAGCTAGTGCTGCGCGCGAAACGGCGCGCGAAATGGTACAAACGGTGACGAATTGGGTAGATGAATTTAAGCAGCGGCGGCGAGAGGAAACTGCTGCTGCAATCAAGTCGCTCGTTTCAGATACACCAAGTCCTAATGAAGCATGAATTAAAGGATGAAGGCGAAAGGATGAAGGAGGAAGAGACCATTTGCCATTTGTGATTTACGATTTTTCACTTGTCATTTTTGCCCATGCGCCTCTTCGTAACTCTAGAATCCAGACAATGACTGAAGTTGTCGGACATGAGCTGTTCGAATCCGATATTCTCCTTAGAAAAATAAAAAATGGAAAATAAAAAATGCAAAATCACAAATGGCAAATGGTCTCTTCCTCCGTTCGCCTTCATCCTTCA
>CAZNPP010000010.1:0-6252 GCA_964574785.1 uncultured Chloracidobacterium sp.
TAGAACAACAACTTAACCCCAAACTGAATGCGCCGGGGTTCACTGGCTGAAGTTATCCGACCAAAGGTAGGGGAACCCAGAAAATTGTCCGGCAGATTAAAGTTCGGGTGGTTGAAGAGATTAAAGAATTCAGCACGTAACTGCAGATTAAATCTTTCGGAGAGCGCTGTGTTCTTAATCAATGATGCATTGACATTTTGATAACCGGGACCATCCAAGATGTTTCTTCCTGCATTACCAAAACTCCCAAAAGCTGGAAACGCAAAAGCCTCAGCGTTAAACCAGCGTTCAGGAGTTCGTTGCGAAAGAACGGGATTCCCAACCACATTCGGGCGATCGTTCGCGCCGAATCCTAAATTCGAACGCCCTGTATTGCTGTTATCGATCTCTGGAAGAAGTGCAACAGTAAATGGTCGGCCCGTTTGCAGAGTGACTATTCCTGAAGTCTGCCAACCTCGCAAAAACCCTGAGAGCCATCCTGAATCCGAAAGGAATCTACGACCACGGCCAAACGGCAAGTCGTAAACATAGCTTACGGAAAGTCGGTGTCGGACATCGAAGTTAGACCGGCCTCTTTCGGCCCGCAGATCGTAACTGTTCTGCGGAAAGTTTGGATCTCCTGCACTTGTGAAGAAGTTGGAAGCATCATCAATCGATTTTGCCCAGGTATACGACGAAAGCAGCGATAGACCAAAGTCAAGCCGCTGTTGCAGCCGCGCTTGCAAGCTATGGTAGTTAGAATTGGCGCGACCTTCGATCAGATTAATGTCATCAAACTGCGGCACCGGCCGAATCACAAACGGCAGCGTGCTCGGCTGCGGCTGATTGATATCTCGCGCCGTGATCAGTTTTGTCCCTTTCGATCCCACGTACGCAAGTTCGAAGACCCGATTTCGGCCCAATCCCCGCTGAATGCTTACGTTCCAGTGTTGCATGTACGGCGTGCGGAGGTCGCGCTGAATTGCAAGAGCTGAGTCAGGAAGGGAAAACGGAAAGAAACTTGGAAATGGATCACTCAAGGTTAACGGTAAACCAGGCAATGAAAAGAAAAGACTCAAATCAAAATACGGAACGTTGAAGTAGAGTCCTTCGCTTGGAGCCAGTGCTGACTGGTCGTAATAAACCCCGTATCCGGCTCGCAGTACTGTGTTGTCCCCCGGCCCAATGGTCCACGCCATTCCCACTCGAGGTGCGAAGTTGTTCCGATCAGACTCATAACCACCCCGCGGCATACCCGCCGTACCTACCTGAACAAGTGATTGGGTAGCAGGGTCGTAAAGGTTAGCCCGATTCTCAGCATCTACCGGTGGTGTGTTGTATTCGTAGCGCAGGCCAGCTGATAAGGTAAAACGTGGTGTCAATCGGATGCTGTCGTTCACAAAAAAATTATAACTTTTGGTACGCAACTGCTGCGCGTTATCCACCTGTGCACCACCAGTTAAGAAGGGAAAGCCAAGCAGCATGTCCGCCAGAGCATTTCCGGTAATCTGACCGAAGCTTGAGAATGTCAAGAAGCCTCGCGACATGACATCGCGAAAGGCGTTCTGCTGAACTGAGCGGAAATCGAAGCCGAACTTTAATAAGTGCCGGCCTCGTGCATAGGTTGCCGTATCCAGCATTTGAAAAGTATTGCTCACGCTATGCTGCGGATTATTGAACTCATCACCGAGCGGACTAAAACCAGTGATCGTTATGAAGCTCAGTCCCCAGTCACGCGGGTTCTGCGACAGTTCCGGGAGTCCAACCTGGCTATTGAGGCTCTGCCCACCTCCTTCTTGAAAAACGCCAATAGCCACTCGACTAAAGGCAAACCTCGCATCGTTAACGAGTGCTGGGTTAAAGACGTGAGTTTCGCTAACCATGAAGTTCTGGCTTCGCCTCGGCACATCTGTACCAAAGCCCGGAACTACCGAAAATGAAGGTCCAGTGAACGGCTCGAACAAGAAACGATCGCCAAAGCTGTAGCGTACGGTGAGCTGAGATGCGGGACTCAAAGCATGATCGACTCGGGCATCGAAATGATCATTCCGGTCGCGCAGGTCCGGTGACGAAACAAAATTCTGAAAGCTCACGTTGCGATTTGGTTGCGGATAGAGAGCAGCAATGGCAAGTCCCACAGGATGAATTCTCTCTTCGGGAATTCGTCCTCCGGGAAATGGGTGTTGCGTAAATGGATCAATAGGAGCAGGCAAAAGGCTTTGTGAAAAATCGCCTCGCCGCTCGAGCTGAGTGGGAACGTTAGTTACGCGCGTAATACCCTGGCGAATGCGAGTGCCTTCGTAATCTGCAAAGAAGAAACTACGATTGCGGTTGATTGGGCCGCCGAATGAAACGCCGAACTGGTTTCGCTGGTACTTTGGCGCGGGCTGATCGGCGGGAGCAAAGTAGTTGCGAGCGTCAAGCGCGCCGTTACGAAAGAACTCGTAGAAACTTCCGTGAAAACCGTTCGCACCGGTTTTCATTATGACATTTACCTGAGCTCCAGCATTGCGCCCGAAAGTGGCATCATAGGTACTGGTGGACATTTCAAACTCACGAATGGCATCGACTGGTGGACGTACTGCAAACGTGTTTAATTTTGGATCGACGTTGTACACGCCGTCCAATAAGAAATTGTTACCATCTTCGCGTGCGCCATTCACACTGAAAGCGAAGTCACCTCGGACAGAACCTGCCGAACCCTGAGCCGCAGGTACGGCTCCAGGAACAAGCAGCCCTAATTCGAAAAAGTTGCGCCCATCGAGTGGCAGATCTGATACCTGACGATTGTGTATAACGGTGCCGATTGCAGCTGATTCTTTTCTGAGCGGGAGAGCGTCTGCAACGATTGTCACTTCCTCCTCGAGAGGTCCGATGTCCAACGTGAGATCAAGTCGCCGATCCTGATTAACACCCAATTCAATTTGCTGAACATACTTCCTGTAGCCTGACAATTGCGCTTCCAGCCGATAGTGACCGGGCGCCAGTTGTGAGACTCCATAGTTCCCTTCCGCATCAGTCTGGACATCGCGCATCTCATTTGTAGCTTGACGAACCAGCTTGATCTGAACGGAGGCGAGACGACCGCCTAAGTGGTCTACTACTGTACCGCGAAGGGAAGCGCGATGGGTCTGAGCAAAGCTTAGGACCGGGAATGAAAGAAGAAGCAGAAGCACACTAGTTTTAGAAGGATTCAGTTGCAAAGCGACTCTCCATACCGAATTTCGTATGAACATCCGAAATCTTCGGACACAGATTGCTTGGAAATCGGATATTATGCGCAACTCACCGTTAAGAGAAATGCAAACCAACGGCTGATACGCGGATGAACGAAGCCATGAATCTTAGCGTATTTGTTGTTCCGAGCCGAAAAACAATTTCTCAGAATGGCCAACTATTAATAAGGCCAAGTATTAATAATGGAGACTTAGACGTCAAATAAGAAACTTATGTGTTCTACTACGAGTGAAGGCAAACGAAGGTTCCTGTCCGACAAACTTCAGTTTGTCGTCTTTCGAGGTCAGAAGCCAGAAGTCAGAAGTCAGGAGCCAGAAGTCCGCCTTCTTACTTCTGACTCCTGACTTCTGGCTTCTCGCATCGGGGATTGTGTTTTCGTTGACCTTGGAACTTTTGTGGAAATCTAACGACAAACTAAAAAAGTTTGTCGGACTATTTGGAGGTCTTTGATGGTGTGGATAATCTTCGCCCTGGGCGCGGCGCTCTCATGGGGTTTATATGGGCCAGCGTTACACCGCGGGCAGTCAGCGCTTGGTAGTCCAATGCGGGCGCTATTGTGTGTTGGAGTAGCGTATTTTCTGATTGGAGTTTTGGTTCCAGTGATAGCACTCTCCTATCAGGGCGAGCTACACGGCTTCACGTTCAATGCTTCGCTGGCAGCAACGTTGGCCGGGGTTTTAGGAGCAGTGGGCGCCGTATGTATCATCTTCGCTTTCAAATCGGGAGGCCTGCCGACATACGTGATGCCGCTGGTTTTTGCCGGAGCCCCCCTGGTGAATGTGCTCTATTCTATGTGGTTGCACCCACCTAAGGCAGCGCCAAATCCCTTGCTCTATTTAGGATTTGTGATGGCTGCGGCTGGCGCCGGCATGGTGCTTTACTTCAAACCGTCGTCGTAGTGATCTAATAAATTTCAATTTCGCTTTTCACACTTCCGAAATTAGCATTGGAAGCATCCATTGCAAGCACTTCAAGGGTGATTTTACCTAGCGTTTCTGCGGAAATCTTTTCCGCAAACGTACTCGTTACTCCCGCGTAACGAAGCGGAATCTCATGGATGACTTTATCGTTTTGGCTCAATCGAGCCACAACCTGAATTTTATTTGCATCCCAGAGCCCACCTGGCTCGGTCGGGCAGCCTCAAGTGAGGGTAACCTTAACTTTTATCTCGAGAAGTTGGCCCACTCGGACTTTAGCTCCCTGTGGAGGCGAAAGGAGTTCGACTGTAAAGCCGTGAATCTCCAGGATTACACCCTCACCAATGACGTCCTGACCGGGAATCAATAACAAAGTCTTTGAAACTCGCTGGGTAGACTGCGGCGTCCCCAATGGACCTTCTGCCACAATTTCTACAACCGTTGGTTTTTGTAACATCAAAGTCGCTAGAAATCCTGCAGTTTCCGGAGTGTCAAAAACTTTCCCGCCGCGTTTTTGTGGTTGCATGATTAAGTCCGTGCGACCGCTACCGCCTTTTTGCAAACCTTCTGCGAGTACTTTGCCCGTTGCTTGCTCTCGGATTGTGATGTGGGCGCCTCCGACTCCGTCACCTATCACTTTGGCATCCCGGCTTACCGCACGAACCATAACCTTCGTAGGTATCACCTCTGTCTGTGCTGTTGCGGTCAAGGTAGCAGCCAATAAGACTCCACCCAGCATGAGAAAAGAACCCTTCATATCTTATCCGCCTCCTGTCCCTCTCGTCGCGCGTCTTACAGGTTACCGGCCGGTTCGTTTCCCGATGCAGTAGAGAAACTGCGTTGTGCGAACGAAGATCTGTCCATCAGAAATTGCCGGAGAGCTCAAGCAATAGTCATTAAGAGGATTCTCGGCCAGGATTTCGAACTTAGGGCCAGCCTTTACGACACTTGTCAGTCCATCTTCGTTTGTCACATAAATTTTCCCATCAGCCAACACGGGCGACGAGCTGTACGTGCCTGGCTTGAGACGCTGTTGACCGTACACTTCTTCACCTGTGCGGGCATCAAGACACCACATGATGCCGCGGTCGTTTACGATGTAGAAATACTTCCCGTCGGTCACTGGCGTGGGGACATCTGGACCATTCTGAGTGGACCACAGCAAGTGAGAGGTCGTGATATCGCCCCGGCCGCCCACTCGGAAGGCCAGAAGCGGCTTAACTCGAGTTGGTGCATAGATAATGTCGTTATAGACAATCGGCGAGGCTACAATTCGATAGAAAGGATCATTCTCGGGGTTAAGACCATTTGCTCGCCACAGCTCCTTACCAGTTGCGGGATCGTGTCCGGTCACACAGTCGCCGCCAGTGATTACAATTTCGGTGGTCTTTCCGTGGCGTAGTAAGGCGGGAGTGCTGTAGGAATCTGGCGACTCACGAATGGCATTCGTTGGTCGTTCAATACGCCAGACCGTCTTCCCCGTTTTCTTATCAATACGAAGTACATACGACGGGTCATCGGTCTTCATGCCATGAAGAACTTGAACGTAGAGAGCGTCTTCGTGCAACAATGGGGACGAGGCGTAACCCCAATTCAAACCAAACTGCCCGTAATCTTTCTGAATGTCGCGCGTCCATAGTTCTAAGCCGGCGAAATCAAACCCTTTGAGGATGCCCGTGCCTGTCATTACCCAAACGTTTTTGCCATCAGTAACCGGTGAAGGCGATGACATGTTCTGCTTGCGCATCTTGACATTGCCGCTGCCCAGGAACTTTTTCCACAGAACTGTTCCCTTTGTGCGGTCGACGGACCAGAGATATAGATCGTCACCATCTGCAACGTTAAGAAAAATATGTTCTCGCCAGATAATGGGGGTTGAGCCACTTAAACCTGGCATGCTGAGCTTCCAGGTAATATTTTCCTCGGTGGTCCAACTGACCGGGAGGTTCTTCTCATTGCTGACGCCATTTAGATTAGGGCCGCGCCATTGAGGCCAATTCTCTGCGTTTGCAATTACAGTTGAAAAGAAGATGACAATAGCGAGACCAATAGAACCAAAGCGCATTTTCCCCCTCCTTAAGTGATTGATGATTGCCTACTTGAATCTGTGTCATCTGCG
>CAZNPP010000010.1:6352-58166 GCA_964574785.1 uncultured Chloracidobacterium sp.
AAGGCAATCGGCAATTACTTCATTCTGCTCGTAAGGCTGGCAACAAAGGCGATCGTAGTGCTGCGACTGTCGCAATAATTGATGCAGTTAAACCCGTAACCAGAACTGCTAAAAGCAATAACCCTAGCCAGGCATCGGGAAGCCTCGCTCCACGGTCAATAAGAACTGGAGCAATAGCCAGTCCCGCACAGATAATGCCCGTCGCCAAACCACAGATGAGCAACAAAGCATTCTCAGCGATCACCATTACTGTGAAGTGGGAAGAGTTATATCCTACAGCACGCAATAAGGCCAACTCCTTTCGGCGCTCAAAAACATTGCGCAGCAGAACGGCTGCCATCCCAACGGTTCCAAGCAGTAAACCAAGGCCTCCAAGAATTTGAAATGTAGAGATAAAAGTGTTCTCGACGCGATGGAATTCAGCTAAACGTTCAGCGGTGGTTGTGACATTAAACCCATAATCCGATAGTCGCTCTTCGAGCTTAGCTGCAATGCTCGGTATTTGGTCTCGCAAGCGTGTATCGAGTAGAAAAATGCGTTGCCCCTCCTGTTCTGGGAAGAGACGAATAAAATTCGCTTCTGACATAACTAATTCGCTCTGAAAAATACTGTCTCGAAGGGCGCCGACGATTCGCAACCGAATTGTTCCCCCGGGCTGCACGAGAACCAAATCATCACCCACTTTAAGGTGCATGATGTACGTGAGGGAATTCGCATCACCTATAACCGGAACTGCTTCATCATTGAACTCACTTCTTAGAAGTACCCAAGGGTTCTCTCTTTCTTCATCTCTTTCCGCAAGCGAGCCTTGAAAACTAAAACGGTTGCTGTCGATGAACTCATCAGAAGCGGCAATGATGCGAGGGCTGCGAGGCTGATAGAGGTTCAAACAGCTTGCGTCGTCACCGGGACGTAATCGAAATCTAACAAAGTTTATACTTGCAAGCTCTTCATCCTGGTCAATCGATGGAAGATTCAACGCGTCTCGCCCATCCGCTGTATTGGGGTCATGAACCAGGGGAAGGAGTGATTCGGCTAACAACGGGTAACCACCGCTACCGGACTTTACATCCTCGAGTACTGCCGCAGTGTCTCGTCGGAAAGCATCCACAGCAACAATGATGAACGTTGCAAAGGCGATCAATGTAATACAAAGTATACTGCGACTTGGACGGTATGTTGAATTTCTGAATCCCAGCCGGGATATGGACCAAAGTCCATTGCCAACGATGGCTGTACGTCGGTCCGTTTTTAGCCAGTTCGCTTGGAAAAAAAGAAGTCCTACCAGCAGCAGGGTGCCACCCACGAAAAAGCCAAGTACCTGTCCTGTGACCTCAAAATAAGCTGCGATAAGCAGCGCCAGCCCGGCAACGCAGAATGCTGTGGCGAGGTGGCCAGCTCTGCCGTGTACCATTCTCTTCCCTTTCTTCCCCCCAGGCATTGCCAATCCCACGCCACCTTGCACTCCGGTCTCGAGGACGTTCCCGGTAAGGAGACTTCGAGTTGACTCCTTTCCCAACCGCCGAATGGTCCAGACAATACAAACGAGAGCTGCAATGATTCCTCCAGCCGCGCCAGCGATCAGTGAAACAGCGCCGATATGAAGAGTCAACATCGTGGTTCCCACTGCATCAACCCACCACGTTCGCAACCCAACCATCATTAAGTAACCGTATGCCAGGGCCCCAACCAGACCCACTAAACTTCCTAACAAGGCCAGCATCGTACCCTCTAATAAGAACAGATTGCGGATTTTGATACTGGGAAATCCAAGTGCCTGGAGAACTCCTATCTCTCGCAAACGCTGCTCGACCCCTAACTTGAAGAAGAGCACAGTGAGGAGCAACGCCGAGACAACAAGAAAAAAACTGAAGTAGAGAAAGTATTCACCGAAGTCAGTACTGCCACGTGAAGCCTCCAATCCCTGAGCGCGCACCGGGATGATCTGGAAGCCCATGACGTTGGGGGACAAGTTCTGAAGCAAGGCCTGACTGTAATGCTCAAGCGTGTTACTAAGCTGAGCATCACTTGAAGGAATGATCCGCAGCGCGGTGAGATTTCCAAAACGTGATTGCCAGAGTTCTTGCCCTACAACAAGGGGGATGAATGCCTTTGGGGTGGTGCGAAACTGGTCCCAATAATCTTCGTCTTCCTTGCGTACCCTTCCGAGGTCAATAGGGAACGGAGGGTCCCAGTCCGACAGCCCTTCTGATTCGGTAATTCCGGGGTACTCAGGGACTAGATCGCGATCAGCGGCAATACCCCGTATTGGGACGACATCAACGAGTTGAAACTGAGTGGTTTTGGTCTCAAGACGACCGGCTTCGTGCCACAGGTAATACTCGAGTGAAACGTTTTCCCCGGGAGTTACACCCAGATCTCTTGCAGCCCATTCATTCAGAATTAGCGGCGGCAGATCCCCTGATGGTGTCTCGGATTTTCTCAATTCGGCAAACGTATTCTCATCGAGGGCGGTAACCAATGAATATGGAATAGAACGCCTGCCAGCCTGGATACTGTTGGCGAGGTAAGAAAGAACGGGACGCGTAGTTAGCGTTAATTGCTTTGCAGCAGCCTCCGCTCTCTGGCGAAGATGGTCGTCTATCAGCTTGCGATCGGTTTCGAGCGAAATGCTGTGCTGTTCAGTGATTGGCCGCAAAATAATGCCAAAGTCAGCCAATGTCGCTTGCTCGCTTAACACCTTCTCAAGACCAACAATTCCGGAAGTGGGATCAGGACCAGCAACAAGGATCGTGTTGACCTTGCCATTCTGGTCTAATTCCTTTTGCAGCAAAGAGAGCG
The DNA here is from genome assembly GCA_964574785.1 of uncultured Chloracidobacterium sp. GTDB lineage: Bacteria > Acidobacteriota > Blastocatellia > Pyrinomonadales > Pyrinomonadaceae > PSRF01. The sequence goes on from CAZNPP010000010.1 coordinate 9,155, forward strand.
GGAGGAATACGGCCAGTACGGCATTTTGCTGTGGTTGCAGAGAGAACTCACCCAGTGCCGCTGGCGATATAGTCTGGCGAATGGTCAGTCGAAGAGTTCTGCCTACCTCATCCTTTCTTCCGTGAAGCGACTCAACGGGAATGGCAGAAGGCTTTTCGATAATCAAGAGCAGGGAGTCATTGGGCGCACTCCCCAATTCATGGGCCAGACTTTCGCTAATAAGGACTTCCCGATTTCCAAAATGAATTTGCTCGCGCTGGTGAAACTTCCAAAACCTTTCATCTATGCCGTATACACGGACGTCCCTGACGGTGCGCTGTCCCTGCTCCGACGCAACGGCGCCTCTGATGGCAATTAACGGACAAGCCGTATAGCCTGCGGAAGCGAATTCGCTGTGCTGTTGCAAGTCGTCTGCTAACCGTTCTCGAAAGAATCCTGCTGTCACTAAATAATCGGTGTTACCCAGTCTCTGTAGGAAAAGATTACGTAGACTTGATCTTACGGAATCCCCAACAACAAGAGCGCCAGCGAGTACAGCAACGGCGGTGGCAACACCAAATATCACCGCAACATTGGTCCGCCAGTAGTAGCTGAGATTTCGTTTGATAAGCTTAGTAGTTCGCATTACACGCGCAACAGTTTCTGGTTCGTTATTTCAAAACGGTGGGGGAAATGCGCCGCCAAATCCTTACTGTGAGTTACGAGAATTAAGATCGTTTCCTGCTGCCTATGAAGGTCGAGCAAGAGTGACGCGACTAGCTCTGCGGACTTTTGGTCGAGGTTTCCGGTTGGTTCATCACACAATAAAAGTTGGGGCTGCATGATCAAAGCCCGGGCCAGAGCAACGCGCTGTTTCTCACCACCTGAAAGTTGAGCTGGTCGATGCTCGAGACGACTGCTAAGACCGACTTCGTTCAGTAGGGAGCGGGCCCGCTCGGCATCATTTCCGTTGAAGCCTGAGACAAGTGTGGGCGTAAGAACGTTTTCCAAAACTGAGCACTGTGGTAACAGACAATGGTCTTGAAAGATGAAGCCAATCTTCTTGTTGCGGAATGCAGCAAGCTCTTTCGGGCTCAACAGAAATGGATTCTGTCCGTTTATGGTGACTGTGCCTCGAGTGGGTGGTTCAAGCGTTCCTAAGATGTATAGCAAGGTACTTTTTCCGCTGCCGGATGGCCCCATAATAGCGACAGCTTCGCCCCGGGACAGCGATAGAGATACGTCACTAAGAATTCTGAGTGGCCCCTGTGGTGTTGGATACTCTTTAGAAACGTTTTCAACCTTAAGCAAAGTACACTCCCATGGTGAGGAGTGACGAAGTCAGGAGTCAGAAGTCAGGAGTCAGAAGACTGAAGTTGGCAGTCAGAACTCATGAAGCAAAAAGTCAGCGCCCACACTTGAGCAGCCCTGAATTCGGTCTTCTGACTTCTGACTCCTGTTACTCATAACTCATTACCCAAATTGCCCATCACTCATCACTACGTTTTCATAAACCTCCAGCGCTTGGTCGGCCATGCACGCTACGCTGTAGTTTCTGCGTACGCTTTTGAACCCATTGTGTCCAAACTCCTCCGCCAGCTTACGATTACTAAAAATTTCTAAGAGTCCATTGGCCAGTGCTTGAGTATCATCAGGCTCTACTAAGAGGCCTCCTCCAGTTCTTTCAACTATCTCTGTAAACGCTCCCCGTCTGGGTTGGACCACTGGGACTCCACAAGCCATCGCCTCCAGCAGGAATACCCCCTTTGGTTCGTCATAAGTTGCGGGAACCGATAGCACGTCAAGTCCTCTCAGGAAGGCTATCTTCTGCTCACGGTCCAAAACGCCGCGATAACGAAATTCACTACTGAGACCCCAAGTTTGGACTCTTTGCTCAATTTCATTCAAGTATTCACGATGTTCAGGCGCCAAGTAACCGGCTACTTCCAAACGAGCCTGCGGGTTCTCACTTCGTTCGCGCAAACGTTTATATGCTTCCGCCAAAACATGTAATCCCTTTTCTGGCGCAATGCGGGCAAAAAAACCAATTGTAAAAGGTTTGTCAGGTTCTGGCCTTCTCACCTCGTAGCCTTGAAGGTTTATTCCGAGACGTACAACGCTGGTTCGTTCCGAAGGAATTCCGAGATAGGTAGGCATGAAGTCAGCATAATATTCACTAACCGCGATGAACGAATCGATGTAGTCAAGGTGCTTTCGAATTAGATTCTTCGCCTCAGTGCGGTAAGGTTCATGTAACCCTTCCAGGAACAGATCTTCGCCTTGAAGGGTGCAGCAAATTGGTCGATTCAGTGCCTCTTTAAGTGGCTTGGCCAAGCCAAGTAGAAGCGAATAAGGGAGACTGATCAAATCCGGGTGAGGTTCACTCCTGAGCCATTCGACTAGTTTTGCGATCTCCTTTTTTTGAAAGCCCGCCTCTCCTTTCAACATCGATACGGTCAACTCTCCGAGCATTTTAGGACTCGTCGAAATTGAGCGGCGCGCTGCTAACTTCAAAAGTGAAGGAGAATCCCACAAACGATCAAGCCATCCAGGCGTCCGGCGAAAAACCGGAACGTATTGCTCGAGGTAGACACTGATGCCTCCAAAGAACACGCGTTCCTCACTTACATTTGGCTCATCCGTGAGAGTTGGTGTGTAGACTGGAAGCAGCGTTACATCGTGACCTCGCGACATTAATTCTGTGGCCAACGCGTTATCGCGTAGACAGCTGCCGCAGTACATCTGTCCGGCGCCACCTGTGAGATAAAGGATCTTCACCAGGGCCTTTCAAACAGCAATAGCGTGCTGGAAAGCACGACGAGCGTAGAGATGCTCAAAAAGATTGCCTTCATGTGGTTGGTCCCAAGAAACTTGATTGGTAGCTACAGCCCCGATGTTCAAACGATCCAATTGAGGCGAGGCCACTAACCTTCCGATTAGATCCTGATCCCTTGTGATAGCTGTCACCACAAGGCTGGGACCCAGGGATTGCGGAATCTCTTCCTGACGAACGTTCACGACGGCAGCATACGGAAAGAGAAACTCCCTGTTAGCTAATGGGTGCTCATGGGACTTGCAAAGAATGAGAGTTGGAAGGAGATAAGAGCACCCATTCACAGACAGAAGTCGTGAGGTTTTTCGTAGCGCTGCAGTGATATCGTCGGCGCCAGGTTCGGCAAGTCCTTGATCGATTAGCTGAGAGATCCTGGCTGCGACGTTTGGATCAACAAAAGGCGCCAATTTTGCCGCCTCGTCATTAGCAGGTCGCGGGTTAATTTGGCAGAGCTTTTGGGCCATCGCCGCAGCTATTTCTTCGGCATGTCGGGGCACCCAGATTCCAGATGCATTGATGCATGAGCGCCCACTATTATCCGATACTGAAGCTACAAGGACGTCGAGGTATTTCTCCCAATCGTCTATGCAGTCTTCTCCTATTACTACTTTGCTGTACCCAGGTCCGTGAATCTCGATTCGCGGATCATTCTTCCAGAGTCCAACCGAGCTGATGTCCCCGAAGATCATGCCTCTTCCGCATAAGCGCAAGATCTCTCCTGCACCGGTGTGGTCTGCTGGATAGAAGCTGAAAACTTCGGACGGAGCGCCAGCACTAATTAATGCTTGAATAATTCTGCAGGGGGTCCATGGCTCAGAACTGCCCGGTTTCAGAACCAGAGGAATTCGCAGCGCAAAAGCAGGTATCCAGAGCGAATGGACGCCTGGAGAATTATTAGGCAGTACAACGCCCAGAGAATTGCCGCGCGGAAAGAAACTTAGCGCGTGTCCGTCAATCTCACCGAAACCACGATCCAGAACTTCCCAAGCCAGATTTCTTGTTAGGCCGTTTAGAACATTGCGCATCTCGGCCAACATGCTGCGTATTTTCAGCATGTTCTTGCGTGCCAGGGGATAGGGCAGCCCGGTTGTTGCCGAAACTTGGCTGACATAATCCTCTGCTGTTTGCATCTCATCACCGAGCGGCAACGACTCATTTGTGAAGAAGTGCGCGGCCTTTTCGCAGATATCCACCACCTCGAGGGTAGAGAACTGCAAAAGCTTTTTATGAATGCGTTTCTGGTCGCGAAGATCACGGCGAATAAGGCCGCTATTCGCTTGGCTGATTTCAACAAACGGTTTGCCTGATTGATGATGCGAAACGACTGCAACATCAAGGCTTTTGTATGGCTGTCCGTTTCGTAATATGGGAATGTGGAGCATCGTTTGCAATTTCGGATTTCGAATTGGGAATTTCGAATTGGGCGCTGGGAAATTCGCAAATTCGAAAATTCACAATCCCCTAGTACACCCCTTCAACAACACTTGTTTGCAATTTCCTGAAAGGTCGCACGTTCCGCACTCCATCCCACGGATATGACTCGCAAGGTGGCTCTCTTTCAGCCTCATCTCTTTCGAGAAACCGCGGCATAAAAAACTCTTTCGTCAACGTCGTCAAACGTACGCGACCAGTTTCTCCATATTCAACTATCCTGTCAGGATTGTCCGGATCGACTACTTCGATCATAGCCCGGGGCAAGGGTGGGTAGTAGATGATGGCGAAGTTGTCTTCAGGTTGACGTGGCTTGTGAACAGCCAATCCCATCAGCGTATTACCATAAGTAGGAGCGAAGTAAGCACCTTCAAGCAATTCTTCAACAGCGAATCGGTGGAACTGTGGAGTCATCTCCGTGCCGCCACAAAATACGCCCGTGATACCGAGTTGTTTAAGTGAAACCTTTTCACTGAGGGCTTCCAGTAGTTTCGGTGTCGTAAAGAGGCAGCGAATGCCATCGTGAGCTCGTAGGAGTGTCAACGCCTGCTCAACAACGTGCTGCTTATACTGTTCCGCCATCTTTACCTCACCCATCTTTATGAGCTTTATAACCCAACGGGGATCGAGATCAACCATAAAGCATATGCCGCCGCGATACTGGGCTAGATGTTCAACTGCCAGTCGCAGCCGGCGCGGTCCGGTTGGTCCAAGTGAGAGCCAGTCGGCACCAAGCGGAAAAAATTCGTTCGGTAAAGTGGCGCTGAAGGCTTCGTAGTCAATACGGAAATCTTCGATGTTGATCCTGGACTTGGGCACACCAGTACTGCCGCCGGTTTCAAAGGTATAGACTGGTTGCGATCCGTAGGCTTTTGGCACCCAGCGGCGGACAGGACCACCACGCAGCCACTCATCTTCAAAGTAACCAAAGTGCTTCAGATCATCGTACGTACGTATTTCATCTCTTGGATCCCAAGTAAGTTTACTTGCGAAATCGAGCCAGAAGGGACAACCTGACTCTGGATCAAAGTGCCAGGCAATTACTTCTCGCACCCAAGAGTCGAGTGTCTCTCGATATTTTGTTATTTCTGTTGACAAGGTTGCTACAGTAATGGACATCGCAATCCTGGTAGTCAGGGAATTAACGGATCAGTACGCTAAAATAGCAGAAGAAGTTTTCAAAAGGTAAGCTTGCATCACTCCCATCACCCAACCCAAGACCGACTTCGATCATCATATTCAGTCAAATCTTGTCACTCGATGTTCGGTTGTTTCAAGGAGCTTTAACGCGGGGCAAAGAGTCTGCGTCCCCGAGCAGACCTTCTGAGCCCCTCTTCAGGGTTTTCCCTATTGTTAGTCACTTGTTCGTACGCTAGTCTCACACCTTGTATTCAATCCTGCTAAGCAGCAGCGTAGTACCGCCGGTTCCTTAGAAGGTCCACCGGCTCCTGACGAGACGCGTTCTGCTCGACTACCAGTATCGAGTGTCACGGTTAAGTGTGGCTAGGATAGCAAGGAAACTTGTTGGAGTTTGAGTTAGCGTGAAGCGTATTCGAGTTTTGTTGGCAGATGACCACGCTCTGGTAAGGGCTGGTGTTCGGGCGCTTCTAGAGCGACTGGAAGACATTGAGGTCGTTGCCGAGGCTGGCGATGGAAAGGAGACCGTCAGCCTGATCCGCAGGTATCGTCCAGATCTTGTCATACTTGATATCGCCATGCCGGTGTTTAGTGGGTTTGAGGTGCTAGGAATTATCGCGAAAGAATTTCCTGATGTTAAGGTGATCGTTCTCTCGGTGCATGAAGGCGAAGAGTATGCCCTCACTTCTTTGCGAGCCGGAGCAAATGGGTATTTACCTAAAAAAGCTGCCAGCGATGAACTCCAAAAAGCCATAAGGGCTGTTATGCAGGGCGAAACTTACCTGTCGCCGGAAATCTCCAAACACGCGGTACCGAATTACCGGAGAGCAAGACCGGATCTTGTAGCCGCCGAAGAACTGACGCCAAGGCAGCTCGATGTACTTCGTATGATTGCCGGAGGTTTTACAACTAAGGAGATTGCGAGGACTTTAAACATTAGTGTGAAGACTGTAGAGACTCATCGAGCCCTGCTCATGGAACGTCTAAACATCCGTGACGTTGCTGGTCTGGTGCGCTATGCGATCCGTACCGGATTGGTGACAGTGGACCAATAGGCGAAAGATTAACCATTTGGCTCGTTAATGGGAAATGATCCCAAGATCTGAGTGCCAATGCCAGGCGTTGACGTGATTTCAAGACGCCCTCCTACCGCGAGAGCCCGCTCTTTCATGCCTTTCAGTCCCAGAGTCAGATTTGACGGCTGGCACATCAATGCTTGATTCATGTCAAAGCCAACACCATCGTCCTCGATACACAAGCGCAACTCCGCAGAAATCTGCTTTAACTCCAGGAATGTTTTCCTTGCTCTGGCATGCCTGGCAATATTCGTTAGGGCTTCCTGTACGATACGGAAGCAAGCTGTTTCAACCTCTGGTGGAAATCTTCGGTCACTAGAAGCAAGGCGGATGCGAATGTCAGCTTCGAGGTTCTGACGGTGGACTTGCCGATTAACATACCATCGCAAAGCTGCTCCGAGGCCGAGATCGTCGAGGAGCGAAGGGCGCAATTCTAAAGCAAGATTGCGAACCTGCTTGATCGCTTCGTCTACGGCGTCTACGTTTTCTTGAATGTGAGGTATTAAGTCCGCTTGAGTGGTCTGCTCACTCAATGACTGCAGATTTATTCTAATAGCACTTAGCACTTGGCCAATCTCGTCATGCAACTCCCTCGCTATGCGTTTGCGTTCGGACTCCTGAGCCTCGACCAGTCGTCTTGAATAACTCCTTAGTTCCTCTTCGGCGTGCTTCTGCTCGGTAATATCTTCCGCAACACCGGCAATCCCATAGACTTTGCCCTCGCTATTACGGATAGAAAACGCCCGGTCTCGTATCCAGCGTACGAAACCATCGGGACGCAAGATACGATATTCGTGGGTCTGAAGGACCCCACTCGCACGTTGGTCCATCATTCTGGCAACGAGCTCCTGATCGTCGGGATAAACATAATTGAGAAATGAGCTGAGTTGGGCATAAATCCCTTCTGGAGAGCGTCCCAAGATTGACTCGAAAGCTTGGTTGACGTAAAGAGTGTTCTGATATTCAGCATCCACAATCCAGAGCACGTCCTGCACATTTTCTGCAATTTGACGAAACCTCTCTTCGCTTTCGCAGAGTGCATCTTCGATGCGCTTGTGCTCAGCAGTGGCGGTGCGGGTAGACATCGTGTTTCACTGTGCCTTTTGCGCTATACGATGAGAATTGCGACGTTCAGGCGTCGGTTTTCTCCCACCGCAGAGGCCGGAAATAATATAGAAGTAAAAGCCATCGAATTGAGAATCGGCAACTAATGAAGGACGAGGTGAAGAACTTACTGATTAGACGGCACTGCCTTCCTCCCATCCATCAACTCTGGCGTAATGCGGTAGAGCGCAATAGTGTTCGAGCGCCCCCAGGCATCAACTTGTGTTGCGCTCAAAGCCGGCGTCAAAGTTGGATTGCGTTGGGTGATGAGTTGCATTGCTCGTTCCATATCCTCTGCCGCAGTAAGTTTTTGTGCCTGACCGATTATCACCACACTCTGCCAATCACGAGGATCGCTCACTTCTTCAGCTTGAAAGCAGACTTGGGGGTTGGCTTCAATAAAATCGGTTTTCATTCCTTCCGTTGTGAAAAGGTAGATGTGCTGCCCATCATAAGCATAGTTCATTGGAAGCACGTAAGGACGACCCTCGCGAGCACAGCCAAGATGTCCAAAACTTGCGCGAGACAGTAGCGCTTGCATCTCTTCCGGTGTCATGTCTTCGACTCTAACCATCGAATATCTTTCAACGAAGCCTATTTAGATATAGCGCCAGTATTTTTCGTGTATTCGTTTTGCCCAACCCCAGAAACGTCCCTGGCGAACCGTTGCTGGCTTGTCCTCCCAGAGCGCTTTATGCAGAAATATTGTATCAGCGCCGCCTTCATCAATCACCAGCATAATTTCATGATTGTATGTGGCTTTGCGCCCGGTCCCTTTTATTTCAGCGGCAAGATTTTCAGCAGCCACTTCTGCTTGATGTACTGCCATGTGCCCAAGTTTTGGTCCCGGGAATCCAACACAATCACCGGCAGCGTAGATACGGTCCGCTCCTTGGACTTTCATCTCCTGATCTACTCTTATGTAGTCTTCATCGTCCGCTATTCCTGCACTTCTTGCAACACTTGAACCGCGGAATGGCGGTAGCAACATCAATAACCGATGCTTTATTGCCAGCCCTTCGTCGGTCATCACCATTCCCGGTGTAATTGTTTCAATTTTGAAGTCGGGTATGAACTCGATATTGTGGCCCTCCATAGCGTCACGCAAAGCGATGGCAATATTGCCATCGCCAAATTGAAGTCCAGGAGGCTCGGGACTGACAATCGTTATGCGTGCTTGTTTGCGTTGCCCGCTCTTTTCTAACAAGCGTGATAGAGCGAATGCGGTTTCGTAAACCGGAACCGGCAATCGTGCCCCAGGGCACTGGCCGATGACTGCTCGTCCAGCACTAAAGTCAGAAACTGCAACCCCGAACCTAAGCGCTGCGTCTTCGCTCAAAAGGTGGTGAGAATGCTCGAAGAACCCTGTCACTCTTTCGGAAGCAAGGCGCCGGCCCATTGCGCAGAAAAGAAAATCGTAGGAGATTTTTCCCTCAACCTCTCCATGAGCCGTTATGACGTGTCTGGTTTCGGGATCAATGCGAGCAACCTCTGCCTCAATGAATTGAACCTGATGGCTGAGTAAAATTTCACGGAGGTCGGAGGTGACGTCATCTGAACGACACTTTCCGAATGCCAGTCGCACTAAAGCTGGGTAGAAGATAAATTTGTTGCTGCGAGAGATGAGCGTGATTTGGTGCTCTCTACCCAAACTCTTGCTCAACGTTTCAGCGGCAACAACGCCACCAAATCCGCCGCCTATGATTACAATCCTGGCCATGACTTTTCCTTTTTTTGCAGGCTCGGTGGCCGAAGTGGACAGATGGTGCTGCTCCTGCCCCTGCCTCCCGCCCCTGCCTCCTGCCCCTGCCTCCTGCCCCTATTTCTTCGGGTGGCATTCAGCACATTTAAACCTGGAAATATCACCAAGATTTATCGGATGTACAAAAGGTCCGATACCTTTATGACAAAACCCACAGTCCTGCTCTGAAAACCCACCTATATCAACAGGATGTTGGAATGAAGCTGTCTTCTCAGGAACTGCGGCCGAGTCTTCAAGCACCTCATGGCAGATGTTGCAATCATTTCGCACGACCTTGCCGGTCTTGCTCACGTGCTCGCCATCATGACAGCGAAAACACCCCGAAGAGTACAGGTGCCCGATGTTGTTTGGGTGCGTCTGCCAGTCGGTCTTCATCTCCGGGAAAAAATAGGTCTGGTAGATTCGCTGGACCTCAGTTATTGCCTGTTCAATATTCTCCCGCTTCTGCGCATAAATCTCGCTATAGTTGGCGCGATAAAAGTTATCTAAACCGCTTGCGATAGATTTTACGGCCTCTTCAGTTGTGTTGTAAGGTCGGGTTAACAATTCAACTCCTTGCCGCTTCAAATATGGTAGTGAAGTATCAAGCTTACCTGCAACGAACGCCTGGTCAAGAGCTGTGTCGGGAGGCAAATAGATATGAGCAGGGCGATTGTGACAATCGACACAGTCCATGCGACGTTTTGGGGCGCTGGCAATTTGTTCCGGGCTGAGCGGCCTGTGCTTGTCAAAGTATTCAGTTACGTTTCCGTTCCTATCCTTAATGCTCATCCAGGGAATTACCTGACGCTGATCGTCGATTGAGATATAAGTAACTTCGTTGGCGATGTTCATGTGCCAGTGGATCCCGGCAACATGTCCTGTAGCGGGACTTCCGCCGCCAACGTTGATGAGCATTCGTGTCCGACGTAGTGTGTTCTGTTCATCATACGCATAGCGATTAAATACTTTGAGTTGTGCTCCAAAAAATTTTTCGGGCCAATGACATTGTTCACACGTATCTTGTGCCGGTCTAAGGTTGTGTACCGGTGTTGTTATCGGGCGGGAGTATTTGTTGAAAGTAACTGAGTATAACTGGTAAGCACCGGAAAGTTTTGAGCGCGCGTACCAACCGGCGCCTGGTCCAACGTGACAATCAACGCAGCGCACTCGTGCATGCGGGGATGCGAGATAAGCGGTGAGTTCCGGTTTCATTACCGAATGGCAAGTCTCTCCACAAAAGGCTACCGATTCGGTATATTCGTACGCTCTGTAGCTGCCAAAAGCGCTGGCGAAAAGAAATATAAAACTAACAACAGAGAAAACCAATAGTCCACGGCGACTTTGAGGATCGTTCAAATCAAGCTTTGGATAAGCCAGTATTTCGTCTGGCGAGAGTTGTCGTCGTCGTCTCCGCTCAACCAGCATACCGGCAACCACGACTGTTATCCCGAAGATCATGACTGCGGGAAAAATGATGTAAGCAAGAATTCCTAAATAGGGATTCTCAGCACTCGCGGTAATCTCAATCAAAACCAGAAGTAGAGTGCTCGCGAGGCTCGCAGCCACTATTGCGGCGCCTGCAAAGCTGATGTAGTTGCGGAAAAGACTAGGGGTTTTCGAAACCTGAGTTGTTTCTTCGCTCATTTATTTCCTTCGTTACAGAAGTATTGTATTAGTCAGCCTTACTAACTGAGCCCCCATCTAGATCGAGTTCCGAAGATTCGGCAACTAGCGCTTGCTCTTCACTCGCTTTGCGTTGCTCCTCGATTAGTTGTTCATAATGAAGTTCGTGCTCTTCCTTATAATGTTCTTCGGATTCTCGGCCGTCGTAAAACGCCCAATTGATCGGGTAAACGTCAGGATCAAAGATCACATGGTAGAAGTGCCAAACAACGATTGCCAGCGTAGCCAAAACGGCTTCATAGAAGTGTATTGCGAGGGCAACATCAAGCCACCAGCGTGGCAGAAATCCAAAAACTCCTAGCTTGAACCATAGCACCAGCCCGGTGATGGCCATGATGATCGTGCCCCATACTACGGCCCAATATTCTGCTTTTTCAGGATAACCAAAGCGAGCCAGCTTTGGTTTTTGCTTTTTAATGCCGAGATAGTAGCCGACATTCTGAAGGAGATCCCGAACATCTTTCCCTTTGGGTAGCATGTCTCTGAGCCAGGATTTACCCTCCTTTGCCAGTAGCAGGTAAGCGATGTGATAAACGCCTGCAACCATCATGACCACGGCGGCAACACGATGCGAAATTCTCCGAATAGCTTCGCTTGAACCAAGCAGCCACGCGAACCACGAATCCGGATATTGAAGAGCAAAACCGGAGATGACAAGCACAATGAAACTGGAGAGTAGTAGCCAGTGTTGTATTCGCTGGTTCGTTGTTAGACGAACGATAGTACGTCCTGGATGAAGCCGCTTAGCGTGAGCCTTCTTACGCCAGATCAAGGCGTTGTGAATCACCATTCCACCAATTACAAGAAAGATCAGCGGGAGGTAGATTCGCCGCACCCATGTAGTACCTATAGTGGCCATGTCAGCACTGGTGACTTCAGGACCATAAAGATGAATCCTACCTTGCGCGAAATTGTCTCCAGCCCCTGGATGACACTGACCACAAGTTTGGGCAAGGTTCTTTGCATGGATCATTGACGCTGGATCGGAGGACGGCAAAATATTGTGAACTCCGTGGCAACTTGCGCAGTTCGCCACAGTCTTTGAGCCAAGTCTGGATGCCAAGCCGTGATAACTGTCTTTGTAGCTGCTGACACGACCAGCAGCCACGCCAAACTCTGTCGTCAGAGTGACTCCAGCATGACATTGCTCACAACTAGTCGATGCGATCCTTTGGGTTGCCGTTCTTGTACCCGGTTCCAACGGTGAAATAATGCTGTGAATACCATGGCAGTCGGTACAGCCCGGTGAACGGGATACTCCACGAGCTACCGCCTTTCCGTGGACACTCTGGTTGAACTCAGCAGCTATACTGGCATGACAAGTTCCACATGTTGCGGAAATACGGGGCTTGAAGATCAATGATTCAGGATCCGAAGCCGGCAAGATGTCATGGCTGTTGTGACAATCGGTACAAACTGCGGCAGAGAGGTTGCCATGAGCAACGGCACGAGCGTGCACACTCTCCTGATAAGAAAGAAAGGGCCGGTCACTGATGTCCGTTCCTCGCATTACAGCGGAATCACCGTGACACTTCCCACAGGTAACAGCAAGGTTGGCGCGGTGTATGGGCGATTTTGGGTCTGATGCTGGTAGTAAAGTCGTTAGATCCCCATTGATTGCGTGGCAATCCACACACGTTGCGGCCTTCCTTCCATTTTGCAGTGCTCGTGCATGGAAACCGCGATCATAAGAGTTATGCACATCTGCATGGAACAACGCACCGCCAAGGTAAGGGAGCACCCTGCCGCCAGCATGGCAGCCCTGGCATTCAAGTTTTGCCCTTGATGGGTCCGGTTGCTTTCGATCATCACTTTGCTGCAGCGTAGAACCTGCTAAGCCTCCGGGACTGGGGGCGGATGTTTGGCCTGGAGACTGATAGAGGAGGCAAACTGTCAATAAGATTGCGAATGCAGTGCTAAAGACATACTTTTTCATTGTGCTCTCGAGTCAGTTCAAGTACAGCAAAACGCAGGAACTCCTATGTCGCCTCTGAAGCACATCAGCGACATAGGAGAATTTAGAATAACGGTAGGCCCAAATGGAAAAGGGGCCTAAAGATCACGAGCTTAATGAAGGAACCGACTAATCTTATTCGCCAGCTGAAGCCTTCAACTGCTTCATGTAAGTTACCAGTTCCTTAGCCTGATCGGCATTGACACCTTTGGTTTGGTACTCGGGCATATGAGGAGGCTTCTCGACCTTCTTTCCCTTCAGAACGGTTTCAATGAGCTGCTCATCAGGTAAGCTGGCATCAAACTTCTTTTCGGCCTTAGCGCCATGACAGGCAAAGCACTTCCCCTTATAGAATGTCGCTGCGTCCTGCGCTTGAGCGTTACCTACAGTTGCTCTGGGAAAGACGCTGAAAAGCATGAAGGCTAACAAGGACATGACAAGAACGGTTGCGAATATCTTTATCATTTTGAAGGTGACCATGGGTGATTCAATCTTCCTTTTTCGAAGTCGGAACGTCTACTTTTAACGTCCACCTACGGTCGACTGCGCAATGTTCGTGCCGCACCAGAACCCTCAAAGATCTAACAATTAACTCGTAAGTCTAGCTATTGTTCAGCTTAAGCGCGATGACACTTGCGGATTTTGCCCAAACGCCTGCGAAAGTTTTCGCAGGCTTTTGGGCTCCGTTGCTTTCTTAAGCCGCGCTCCGCTTGTGGCAAGCAGTGCATTTCTTGGTTGTTGGGGGATTTACGTCCGTTCTGTTTCTTGCCACCTCGTCGTGACACCCGGCGCAATTGCGGTGATAAGCCTGCTGGTTTGTCAGTGAGATCATCGCAGTTCCCACTTCGAACTTCATCTCAGGAATAGCCGGTAATAGCTTTGGTGTCTCGCCAGCACGAGAATGACAGTTGCGACAGGCAGCTACCCCAGCCTGTTCAGGATTCTTCTCCAATAGCTCTGCAGTCAAAGTAGTTGTGCGATCGGCAGGCCACGCAGTCTTGAGTGGTGGATGCTTGGCTACTTCTTCTTGCGGCTGGGCCGTGTGGTGACACTCAATACACTCCATCGGTCCGCGCGAATCCAAGGTGTAATTTTTCGTTGTATGATTGATGTGGCTAAAAGTAACTGCACCTAGCTTCGCTTCCGCCGACAGCTTGTAAGTATTCTCGGGCTTCTGTGCGGTTTGGATTGCTTCAGGCTTCGGCTCCAACCCGATTTTTGCCGCGCTTGGTGCGAAGATCAGTCCAATACCGAAGACCGAGATTGCAAGAAATTTGATTGGTTTCACGACTCCCTCCTTTATCGGTTCCGTCCGCATATTATTGTTCTGAAACATCAAAACTGCCAGGTCTTTCCTGTATGGCATCGGGTGCAAACAGAAAAATCGTCGCCTCCGAAAGCCTTCGTGCCATTGTGGCACGTAATACAACTCTGAGTCCTCCCCGAAGCATGATGTTGCGCTGCCTCCGGCGAAGTCACTTGTCGCCGCTGTGGTTGTCCAGCGCGTATCAGATGGCAGTCATTACAGTTCAGTTTCTGAGTGGAAGAATGATTTCTATGGCTGAAGCTCATGTTAAAGGCCCGTCTCAATACCGGTGTGCGTGTATATCTTCCCAGTTGGTGGCAGGTGCCACAAGAGGAAATATCTCGTCCCTGCGCCCGAGCACGCGGCGTATGACAACGGTAGCAGGTAGTATGGGCACTAAAGCTAACGGGAATCGAGAAAGCAACTCCACCTCTTGAAGGCCTGTGGCAGGTTGCACAAGTCACACCTGACATCCCCATGTGACGAGCATGATCAAAATTTACTCGGAAGCTTCTCATTCGAGGGAATGGCTTGAGCGCGCCTGAGGACGCATCAGTGTGACAAATTGCACACATTGGGCTCTCGGAGTGAGCGAACTGTTGTGAATGGCAACCAGCGCAGGGCAAATGACCAGATCCTGGCATGGCTGGACGGGGAGCATTGGTCTCCCGTCGATGGCACAAAAGACAGGGGAGGCGAGCATGGTGGGCGCTGCCGTGGAAGAAACGTGAGTAATCACTCTGAGCCATCATTTCGTTAATAGATGTCAACGGAGAATCCTCAACTGGGACAGGGCTCGAGACTGACGAGTTCGTTGCCGAGTTCCCCCCAGGCGAGCATGATAGACAGATGATCACTATTGAGCCAACTAGACTTCCGAGCCGAGTCAGCAGTGATACTGAATCATGATTCCGTGAAGGTTTTTGGCGCGTTCGAACCATGAACGGTCTACTTCACCCCCTCAATTGCTTCAATATGGTTGCTAGGTGTTTGCTCCTTTCCCAAAAGGATATGGCATTTGGTGCACTCAAAATTAGGATTTTTGTTCTTCTCTTCGATCTCAAAATTGAGAATCCCATCGGTGTTTGATTCGATGTGGCAGCCTGTGCCGCCACCTCCGCACGACTTAACCGAAACCAGGGTTTTCTCATCCAGTGTGTTCATCACTGCTGGGACATGGCAGGTCACACAACTCAGTTCGGCATGCAGAACAAATTCATGCTGGAACCTGCCAGCGCTTCGCATTCGCCACTTATTCAACGTGATGCGGTCTGTTATACCCATCATCGTGGCAAGCTTCTGTTCGAAATCTCGGCGAACCTGTGGTTCAAGCGGACGAAGGCGATGACAAGTCCCGCACTCTGCAGGCGCTGGTGTTATTCCTGAATCTTCGGAATGACAGGTAAAACAGGCTGCGTGATTGCGTGGTGTTGTCTTGAAGGTACCCTTTTTCAACCAGAAGGCATCTTCTGAAAGCTTTGCAGGCGGAACCGTAACGAACTCTTGATCGGAATCGCCTTGCGGTTGATATGTCTGATGACAAACCGGGCAACTTGTGGCTTCCTGTGCTGGCGTTCGCCTACTAAAAGAGGCATGAACAAGCCAGACCTGCGGTCGCGACGTACGAGTGCGACTAACCACGTCTACGTGCGTCTCATGAGGGAAGAAAACGCGGAATTGCGAAATGAAGTCACTAGCCTTTTTTGAAGCAGCAAAGGCCTCGTCGAGACTAGGGAACGGGTAACGATCCGTATTGCGGGGACTCACACTAATGTGGCAGTTGCTGCAGATTACGGGCGCCGGGCGTTCGCGTGCGAAGAACTGTTGCCGATGACAGTCGAGACACGACTGATGCTCAGGAAAGTCGGTTACGTCGGGAAAGGCCTCATCACCTTCCCGTACCTCTTTCCAGTTCTTTGAGGGAAACGTGTGACAAGAACTGCATTCGATTGCGTGATTTTCATTTCGGTGTGAGAACTTTGAGTAGTCAATTTTTGGGCGCTGTGTGGTACGGGCTGCGGGTCGGCGCCTTTGAGAACGACTTTGGCTCTCAATGTAAGAAGAACTCGCAGCGACCGACGGACAGACAACTGAAATCGCCATTAAGAGCGCAGCAAAGACTGGAAAAGTACGACAGGCGATGCTTCGCCGGCTTGCAATTGTGCCAGTTAATTGAATTGCCATTAAATGTGAAAAGCTTACTGCATTTTCGAGAGTCAGTCCGTCCGTGATCAGGCCGGCTGGTCGCTCTCGATCTGTCTGATCTTCAGGTAGACCAGCACTGCCAGGAACACAATAAACACCAGCGATACTGCTAATCCCTTACGCCTGAAAGTTAGCTCGGCAAGTGCTGCCTCTCCATCTTGATATGCTTTTGCGGCAACATTCATCCCCGTTCCGGTTACCTTTTCAACTTCGTCAGGTAAAACTGTATGGACCAGAACTCGGGCATGCGTAACACTATCAACCGCTTCCCGCAGTTCGAATTTGGGGCGGCTAACCTCCATTCCGGAATGTTCAGCCCGCTTTAGAATCTCTGAAGACCTATCGATCGCAACCAATAAGTCATCTATCTTAGCTCGAATCGACGCTGCGGCAATAAAACCTTTATCTCCCTCGGAATGGCATGTAATACAAATAGAGTTCGGTCCAGTTCCAACCATCTCGTCTCCCGGAGCGACAATGTCATGATTGTTATGACACTTGATGCACTCTCCTATACCCATGTTATCGAATGCTACCTTGTGGGGACTAGCTTGAAACAACTCACCCTGGCGAACATGGCACTGTCCGCAGACGTTTGCAACCGACGCTATTCCCGGTGGGGCTGCTCCATGGTTGCCATGACAGTCATTGCAAGTGGGCGCCGAGAGATCCTGTCTCTCATATAAAGCCTTGGCATGTACGCTACCCTTGTATTTTCCATACTGGTCAGTAGGAATCGGATAGCTTTTCATGTAATCAGAGCTGCCGTGACAATTGGCGCAAGTTTCGGCGACGTTCAATGGATATACAGAGGACAATGGATCGCTAACAGACCTAATACCGTGAACTCCATGGCAGCTAATGCAGGTCGCCACCTGAACGTTACCGGTCTTGAGTAATTTGCCGTGAACGCTTGTTTCGTACTCACGCTCCTGATCGACACGCAGGGCTGGGTTAAACTTTCTCATGAAGCTGGCATCGTTGTGGCACTTGCCGCAAAAGGCCGGAATGTCAACCGCTTTGGGTTTTCCAATGTAGCCCTTCCGCGGGTCTTTAGCGGCAGTCTTATCATCCTG
Organism: uncultured Chloracidobacterium sp.; assembly: GCA_964574785.1. GTDB lineage: Bacteria > Acidobacteriota > Blastocatellia > Pyrinomonadales > Pyrinomonadaceae > PSRF01. The sequence goes on from CAZNPP010000010.1 coordinate 26,683, forward strand.
AGAGGGATCACCTCCGTGGCAGTCATTGCAAGTCATTGCTCGCGACAGATGAATATCATGATCAATGGTGCGGGCTGGATCGCCAATCTCTCCTTCCAGCGTTATGTGGCACTCGACGCATGAATTCTTCTTCTGCGCATGTACTTCGGTACTACCTAAACAGATAAGAAAAAGAGTGACGATGGCAATAGCTGACGAGCCACCGTTACGGCCTCGCTGGTGACAGCTTACGTTGTGATCGAAATATAACATCAGGTTCCTATTAGTTAGGTTACGAAGCCAACAATCGTCATCACTACAATAAAGAGGACCACAACGACACCGAATACATTAAAGACAAACCTCATTTGTGGGCTCTTCCCACGATCAATAAAGGGAATGATGGTCCAGATCAGACCGCCTACCATGAATGCAAGAACGCCGACAACCTCCCCCTCAATGAAGAGAATTTTTGCCGGAATGTACTTTAGTGTTTGAAACATAAAGAGAAAGTACCACTCAGGCTTAATACCTGCGGGCGCCGGCGCGAAGGGGTCGGCTTTCTCTCCCAACTCCCAGGGATAAATTGCCGCGAGAGCTGCAAGAACACCAATAGCAATAATCCATCCGATAAGATCGCGCAGAAGAAAATTCGGGAAAAACTTCATCTTCCTGTGGTTAGCTTCATAGCGGGACGGCACGCTCATTCCGTGAAGCTGCACCAGGAAGAGATGGGCCGCTATTAGTATTGTTGAAATTGCGGGCAAAATAGCTACGTGAAATCCGAAGAATCGAGTCAAGGTGGCTCCAGTTACATCGTCTCCGCCACGCAAGAAACGAAGTAATGAGTGTCCGATTACTGGAACTGCTCCAGCGATATCGGTACCAACTTTCGTAGCGAAGAACGAGACTGTGTTCCAAGGCAGCAAGTACCCGCTAAAACCGAATGAAATCGAGATTAGTAAGAGAAGAACACCAGTTAGCCAGGTCAATTCACGTGGTTCTCTATAAGCGCGCATGAAATAAGCGCTGAACATGTGTATGAACAGCGTTAGGATCATCAAGTTTGCTGACCAACTGTGAATCGAACGGATCAACCATCCGAACTTCACCTCGGTCATGATGAACTGCACGCTCTCGAAAGCGTTTTCGGCACTTGGTCTGTAATAGAGCAGCAGGAGTATTCCGGTAACTACTTGGACTGTAAACAGAAACAGAGTCATTCCGCCAAAGTAATACCAGACACTATGGCGGTGAAGTGGCACCTCCTTCTTACGGGCAACGGCTGCAAATGCCTCCACACCGAGGCGTTCGTTAACCCATAGTTTTACTGATTCCACACTCATTGGCCCTAGGATCGTGACACAATGATCTCATCTCCGCGTGTATTAACGACGTAGGCTTCCAGCGGTCGGGGAGGAGGACCACCTATGTTGTCCCCATTGAGGTTGTATTGGCCGTTGTGGCAGGCGCACCAGATCTGCTTAGTATCGGTGCGATACTGAACAATGCAGTCAAGATGGGTGCATGTTGCTGAAAACGCTTTCAAATCTCCCGCAGGTGTGCGTACAAGAAGTCCCGGTTGATTGCCGAACTTAAAGATCTTGCCAGAGTTTGGAGGCATCTCTTTTAGAGTTCCGGCCGTGGTGGAACTCTGCATGGCCTCAACAATTTGAGGTGGGGACATGAACTTGAAGATTGGATAGAGGATTGCGCCTAAAGTGGCGATAACGGTGGTTCCAAGCAGGTAATCGAGAAAGCTACGCCTGCTTGGACCTGCGGGTCGAGGGCGGCTGCTTTCAATTGGCATGCGTTCTTGAGTCTCCTTTTTGATTATGTACGTAGATGAAGGCTACATCGATTCACACAACGCAAGCTGGACAGCATGCGCTATATCGAATTCACACAACGCAAGCCGACAGCATGTGTACAACGATTCACACAATGCAAGCTGACAGCATACGCTACAACGTTTTACGCAACGCACGCTGGACAGCATGCGCTACATCGATTCGCACAACGAAAGCTGGATGGCGATTCACACAACGCAAGCTGACAGCATGCGCTACATGGCCGCTATTCCCGGCGACCAAAATAGATCCGCAAGGACGTATAGGGCAGATGTGCACGATAATTCTGAGCCGGGAAGAACCGATCTTTATAGTTGAAATACTGATAGCCTACGTTCCAGTCAATTGTACGGTTCAACCTCAAAGTGACGCGTGCTTCCGGTGATTGAAAAGTCATTGGATACGAGTCGATCAGAACCGTGTTGTCGGGAGAAACCCGATCACCCTGACCGTCGTCCTTGTTAATTCGATAGCCCGCATAAAAAGTTAGTCGCCTAACGGGCTGCACAAAGGCATTGACGAAGAAGAAATTATCTCTCAGGAAATAGTGACTCTCGCCAACTCGCCTCTGGCCAGAAATTGGTAGCAGGATCCCGGCCAGGCTGGTTAATTGCAGCCGTGTGTAACCGCCGCTTAGGGAGACCTTCGGGTCGGGAGTCCAGTCTATTGACGAACTAAAGTTGCGAGTCTTTATGTTGACGTCGAGCCGTTCAGGTGCCGTTCCTGCGGGAACATTCGTACCAATCACTTCCGAAGGGTTTGTATTGTCTTTAGTGATGAAGGAAACGTTTAAGGAAAGTTTATTATTTGCCTTGATGCGATTTCGAACGCGGAAATTAGTGAAGTCGTTGTTTCCGATCCTAATAAATACGCTGTCGGAGTTACCGTGTTCGCCGTCAAAATAAATTGTCCACGGCTTCACCGGCCGAGCCTTGAATCCGAAGATTGCTGAATGAGTTCGATTATCGAACGCCTCGCTTAAGCGAGTGGTCGTCGCAAGTGCATTAAGAGCGCGCAATTCGATGTGACGATCAGTAAACCGATAGCCACCGTGCACAGATAGACGCGTATTGAATTGATAATCGCCTTCAAACGTATTCATGAAGCGTCGATAGTTCGTGGTCCGCTGAAAGAAGGTGTTGGTCGTTGTTGTTGAAACACGTACCCCCGCAAGCGTGAATGTATTGATGACGTCGTTGATTGAGTCGTCGCCATTTATGCGGAAGTTGTCAAATCGAAAAGTGTTTGAGATGCGCAGCTTGTTGGTAGCTAAGTAAGTGACACCGATATCTCCGAGGCTCGAGGGCCTCTTGACCTCGCCAAATGCTCTTACAGTTTGTGGCCTAATCAGGTTGCCGGGGGCAGCGCTGGCTCTCCCAAATACCTCCTCAAAGAATGTGAAGCGAGAAGTACCGCTCAGATAGACGTAGCGACCAGTAAAGTCGAGTTTTCGCGCAATTAGCCGATGTACACTAAACCTCGAGTAGAAATGACGCCCACTCGTTGGCAACTCGCGGAACATTGTATCAATGCGACCAGTGTTGGTCGGGTTGTTACCTTGATTGGTTACAGTTTCAAAAATACTGGTATTGTCTTTAAAGTATCGGGCTCCCTGGAGAAACGAAACATCAAAACCCAAAACTTTCGCATCTACGCCTGCCCGGAAATCATTGGCGCGAGTCTCATAATTAACATCAATACCAAACTCATCGCCGGAGAATCGAGCGCTCGTTAGTCCTGGCCCCCGACGTGTATCGCGCGAGTAGCCAAAATTGAATCTGACCCGCTCATTATCAGGTAGCATTGTCAGATCGAAGTCGCCGAACTGATGCTTAGTATTCTGAGTATGCTGGCCTAAAGCAAAGCCTACGAGGTTATTGAAGTATTTCGCCCTGCGCACATTTGCATTGAACCGGTAGAGTCCAGACTTCGCGACATTGAGCCGAGTATACCCATGTGGATCGCCGCCCCAACCAGACGTGTTGACCAAAAGACTATCGAAAGGACCATTTGTGCCGTCCTTTGACTGCAGCAAAAAGCTGGAGTCAAAAGCTCGTATGCCGGGTCTGTAGTTCAGATCACTTCGATATTTGTTTTCGCTTCCAGAAAGGGAAATTCCTCGAACGCCAATTTCTATGCTGGTGATAACGTCATAGCCGGCAATTTCGTCATTCGTATCAGAAGGCTGCTGAGTTGTTGTAGCGGTTTTGCTATCCGGGGTCGGAGACGGCTTCTGCTCCTGTCCCTTGATATTCCCGGGGGCAACCAGGAGAAGGATTATGAAACCTAGCCATCCCGTTGAAGTTCTCTGTTTCATGTTAACCGTCCCTTACCAAGTGAATCCAAAAATTCACCTATCTGAAGAAAAAGCGGTCTACCTGCGAGCCATGGATCTTTACGTGACAGGTCGTACAATTCTGGTAGCGCACAGTAGCCTGATTGTGGAAGTTCGGAGTATCAGGCGCCCCAATTTCGTGCGCGTTACTGTGACACTCAAGACAAAGAGTGCGATCGCCCCGCGCGCGCGCCAACAGTTTGGGATTGCTTGAGCCGTGTGGCGTATGGCAAGAACTGCAGCCTTCCGTCTTCAGTGGAGCGTGCTCGAATGTAAAAGGCCCCTGTTTATCCGTATGGCATTTTAGGCAGCCGGAATCGGCTCCTGTAGCAAGTCGGGTCTGCTTTAGTTCGAAACCGCCATGCGGATTGTGACAGTCGGAGCACTTTATCAATCCTTCGAGCACACGATGACGAAACGGCATACTGAATTGAGCTTTTTGCTCTGAGTGACAACTTATGCAAAGCTGAGGCTCGCTTCCCCTAAGCATTGATGCCGTCCGAGTATCAACATTGCGTCGAGCAACTTCTGAGACGAGCGTATTAGAGCCGGGGTTCGAAGCAAGAACTGTGGGATCATGCGAACTGTGGCAGTCGGCGCAACCCACGTCATTCCGCCAGTGTTCACCGCGGCGAAAGTTGTTGTGCTCTTCTCGGCCCGCATGACAAGCCAAACATGTTTCTGAGGTGTCTTTTGCTGTCTTGTTTTTGAAGGATATTATTTTAGCAGGGTCTGCTTCTTCGATATGAGCTTTACCAGGCCCATGGCAGCTCTCGCAACCTGTGACCTTACCCTTCCAATTGCGAGACTCAGTCAGCTTAGCATGAGCTGTGTGCAAAAAATTCTTGAACTGATCCTCGTGGCAATCGCGACAAGCCTCACTCCCAACATAGTCCTCTCTAAGTTCCAAGCCACGGGATACCAAAGCATCACCAGTGGCAGTCGCGGAATCAGGGAATGAAGTTGAGGCTATCCAGAGGAACAGGGTGGTAACGACTCCCGCGATCGTTGCAAGCTTGATAATCTTTGATGAAATCATTGCTCTCTCCTGAGAGGTGCTAATGCGCTAAACCCCAAGATGTGCTTACCAGAGGTGACGCCGGAGATCTATGGTTTTGTGCACCTAGAGTAGTCAATAATCTCTTGACCGAGTCACAGCGGATTAGTCTCAATTAGTTTCAGAAGCTCTTCAAGTGGCTCACTATCAGCCAGATTGAATCTCCATTCGCTTTCCTTCAGATGAAGATAAAACGTGCGTCTTGAAACTCCATTGAACTTCTCGAAACGACGTTGGGTAAAGCTCCAAAATTGCTGAGCATCGATCGCTTCGCTCGCCTCACGATACCAACTTCCTTTTTCGGGATGCTCCAGAATCAAAGGCTTCGAATACTCAGCATCAACAAGGGCATCGTATCCATGCCAACCATCAGTGGGCACCTCGCGCGCAGCTATTCGGCCCCTTATCAATGCACGGATAATTGGTTTGCGACAGTCGGGAACTGGCATCGTAAAGATTTTGTTCCGCCGATTAAGTAGGGCAAACAGCGGGGTATTGCGAGAAAGGCTCGAACGGCATCTACCACAAATGCACCTTGAACATGACAGAGATTCGTTACTGGAAAGTTCAGATGATAGTGGTGAGTTGCGTTCGCAATGCTCGGCGATGCGTTGACGAATCTTTAAGAAAATTGTGGTGACGCTTTTACGAGTGAGTCCGGTTAATTGCGCGACTTCTGTTGCTGATCGGTCCTCAGCGAAATACCTCAACAACTGGCAGAACTTGACATCTGGAATTCTTGAACGGCGGTAATAGCGTCTCGATTGATTCATCGTCGTGAGCCGGTAAACAAAAGGCTCGAACAAGAGTCTTTGGCAAACTCTCTGAATGTTAGCCTGGAAAAGCCTCGAGTTGTCTGTTGGGCAAGCTGTATGCCCGCAGTAATAGCATAATTTCGCAGGAGTTTTGGGAAGCGAGTGGGGGCAATGAGTGCGCGCTTTTGCCCAAAGCTTGCGGAAGTTTCCACAGTTAACTGAACGTGCCGCATTCTATCATATTCCGACAGACTTCAGTTTGTCGGTTTCGTTGAGTTTGCGAACGGGCTGAAGCTACAACAAAAACGACAAAGTGAGTTTTTAGGGCGTGGGCGGACAAACGAAAAGGCGCAACAGTTTTTGGGCTGTCGCGCCTAATCTTATGTGGTCACTGTCCTCACCCCAGCAACCACTTGATGGAAGGATTCACCAACCATCTAATTGCCGCAAACTATATACAAAACTTCTGTCTATTGCAACTTCATAAGCGACGCCGAGTGCTGAAGCTAAAGCTTCTTACTCACAAAATAAACCTAAACATCTACTGGCACCCTCGCAATTTCTTCCATCGAACCGAGTTCCTTTAGCGATTCAGCTTCCAGCGCTGCCTGAGCTGCAGCCAGTCGAGCGACAGGAACTCGATAAGGTGAGCAGCTAACGTAATCCAATTGAATCTCATGACAGAACGCGATCGAGCTTGGGTCTCCGCCATGTTCTCCACAAATACCGATTTTCAAACCAGGCTTTGCACTTCGGCCCCGCTCCGTTCCCAGACGAACCAACTCACCGACACCTTCTCGATCAAGCACCTGGAACGGATCATCGCGCAGGATTTTGCGATCTACATAATTTGGTAGAAAGCGGCTCGAATCATCACGGCTCAAACCAAATGTGGTCTGAGTAAGATCATTCGTGCCGAAAGAGAAGAAGTCGGCGTGAGCAGCAATGCTGTCCGCCGTCAGAGCAGCGCGCGGTAGTTCGATCATTGTTCCTACCCTATACTCAATTGTCATTCCGTGCTCTCCCATGACCTGTCGCGCAATCTCATGAATTTGTTCGCCTTGCTGACGCAGTTCCTCGCTGACAGAAACCAGCGGGACCATGATCTCGAGTTGGATCTTTTTCTTTTCTCCCTGCACTTCACAAGCAGCTTCAAAGATGGCTCTGCATTGCATCCGTGTGACTTCTGGAAAAAGCAGACCGAGTCGACACCCTCTAAAACCTAACATCGGGTTCGCCTCCCTAATTCGCATAACCTGTCGCAGCAAACGACGTCTCTCATCAATCTCATCGAGCAAGTTATCCATGTCACTAAGCGTTGAGGCGCCTCTCAGCGCCAATTTCAACTCAGCTAATTCGCTCAAAAGATCATCAACGCTGGGTAGAAACTCATGCAAAGGAGGATCTAACAGACGGATGGTAACTGGTAGACCAACCATCTCGCGAAAGATGCCAACAAAATCACCTCGCTGCAACGGCAACAGTTTCTCTAGTGCTTTCTCACGTGCGCCGACGCCCTCAGCCAGGATCATCTCGCGCATTGCAGCGAGCCGCTGATCACCAAAGAACATGTGTTCAGTACGGCAGAGTCCAATTCCTTCAGCCCCAAACTGACGCGCAACTTTGGCATCCTTTGGCGTATCGGCATTAGCTCGTACCCGCAGCCGTCGAAATTGATCCGCCCAACTCATCAGCTCGTAGAAGTCTGAACCAAGCGTAGGCTGAATAGTTGGCACTTGTCCTAAAAACACTCGCCCCGTGGAGCCGTCAACTGTAATCCACTCACCCTTGGTGACAACACGACCATCAACACTCATTTGCTGCTGGCTATAGTCAATGTTCAGCGAACTAGCACCGCTAACGCAGGTCTTGCCCATTCCTCGAGCTACGACCGCCGCGTGACTAGTCATGCCCCCGCGCGCAGTGACAATTGCCTGTGCGGCAACCATCCCGTGGAAATCATCGGGACTAGTTTCCAACCGCACGAGTACAACCTTGGCGCCTTCGCGAGCTAATTCTTCGGCCTCATCGGGGCTAAATACTACTTGCCCCTGTGCGGCACCGGGACTGGCAGGCAAGCCAGTGGCTAGCACTGGAGCATCGTTCTTTGGATCGACAGTTGGATGGAGCAGTTGGTCTAATTGGGCTGGAGTAACCCGTTGAACAGCGGTCGATTTATCTATGAGGCGCTCGTGAACCATCTCGACAGCTATTCGAACCGCTGCCGCGCCGGTCCGTTTGCCAGTACGGGTCTGCAGCATCCATAGCTTGCCGCGTTCAATGGTGAACTCGACATCCTGCATGTCGCGATAGTGGCGCTCGAGCAGGTCAGCATTTGCGGCAAACTCTTCATACGCCTTTGGCAGTTCTTTTTTGAGCTCGGTAATCGCATGCGGTGTGCGTGTCCCGGCGACTACGTCTTCGCCTTGCGCATTCAGCAAGTACTCACCGTAAAGCTTCTTCTCACCAGTTGATGGATTCCTGGTAAATGCCACACCCGTCCCGCTTTCCGCTCCCATGTTGCCGAAGACCATTGCCTGAATATTCACAGCTGTGCCGAGCGAATCGGGAATACGGTTGACGCGGCGATAATCAACAGCGCGACGACCCATCCAAGAGTTAAATACTGCGGCAATGGCAACTCGAAGCTGTTCGTAGGGGTCTTCTGGTATCGCGTGTTGTTCAGCGAGGATGATCTGTTTTTCGGCCGCAATGATCTCCCTCAGATCCTCAGTCTTGAGATCGGTATCGGTGCCTCCAGTCGTCAGTGCTTTAAAGCGATCCATCACCCGTTCGAACTTCTCGTGCGCTACTCCCATCACGATTTCGCCAAACAGCGAGGCAAATCTTCTGTAAGCATCAAGCGCAAAGCGCAGGTCTCCGGTCTGCGAAGCTAACCCTTGAACCGTCTCCTCATTAAGGCCAAGGTTGAGAACGGTATCCATCATCCCTGGCATCGAAAAAGCGGCCCCGGACCTTACTGAGACGAGCAGTGGATTCTTTGGATCACCAAAGCCCTTACCTACCTTCTCCTCAATTCTCTTCAAGCCTTCTTTAACTTGATCCCACATGCCTTCGGGAAAGCTCTTGTCGTTATCGTAATAGGCATTGCAGGCTTCAGTAGTAACAATCAAACCTGGTGGAACAGGCAAGCCAGCGCGCGTCATCTCGCACAAGCCAGCTCCCTTTCCTCCAAGCAAAGTTTTGTCTTCGCCACTTCCTTCTTCAAAAAGGTAGACCCATTTAGGAGCGTCATCAGCAACCACAGTTATTCACCTCAAAAGAAAAATTGATCATTACGTTTGGATTCGGAATTTCACAGCCTGCCGATCAGAAAGCAGATCACCAACTTGCAAGCGCGAGAGCAATGCATATTCCACTGATTAATTATCTCACTTTTGCCTGTTTAGGAAAGTGTGTGGGTGGAATTTGAGCGCCGAGTGCGAAGATTCACGCTCTGACTCTTAAGTGACAAGCTACTTTCATGCAGCCCAAAATTAAGCGAAACTCCTAAAAGAAGATCGAATGAGAGTTCAAAACTGAAAAAGGCGGAAGAAGAATAAACAAGAAAATGCTATTTTATCCCAAACTCTCGAGTGAAGAATGAAATCATACACAATTCAGGGCGTCTTAATCGGAATCTCACTGGGCCTAGCCGCTGGCGTAGGTAGCTATACCTTCATCTACGCTAAGGGGTATTCATACCTCACCGATGATCCGGCGGCGTGTGCCAATTGTCACATTATGAATGAACAATACAATGGCTGGCTAAGATCCAGCCATCATGCGGTCGCAATATGCAATGATTGTCATACACCACAAGGCTTTGTGTCTAAATATCTGACGAAAGCTTCAAACGGGTTCTGGCACTCGTTCGCTTTTACTAGCGGCTACTTTCACGAGCCGATACAGATCACCCCTCGGAATTTTGAGATTGCAGAAAAGGCCTGTCGCAAGTGTCATCAGGAGATAGTGCTGGCCATGGGACACCCCAACGAAGGAGATTCGCGGGTGTCGTGTGTTCGGTGCCATGGCTCAGTTGGGCACCTTCAATGATTCAAAACTAATAAAGGGGATAAGTTGTGTTTCCGCAGCGACGTCGTTCGTTCCGTTTCATATTGTTTACAGCGATCATCGCCACGTTGGCCGCCGTTGTCGGCCTGACCCTTCTTGTCAACATCCTTGAGCGGAAACAGGAGGCTCGCAATCCCTTCTTCCGCGTTGTCGAGATCACCGACGAAACGGAAGATCCTTCAGTTTGGGGAAAGAACTTTCCACTTCAATATGATGCCTATCTGAGAACCGTCGATCAGGTTCGGACGCGTTTCGGTGGCAGTGAGGCAATCCCGAGGACGCCCACTCAGGCTGATCCCCGTTCAGTAGTCGCACAATCAAGGCTCGAGGAGGATCTTAGACTCAAGATCATGTGGGCCGGATATGCGTTCGCTGCGGATTTTCGCGAGGAGCGCGGACATGCCTACATGCTTGAAGACCAGATCTTTACAGAGCGCCAACAGGTGGTGGCCCAGCCAGGCACCTGCCTGAACTGTCACGCCTCAACTTACGTAGCCTACAAAAATCTCGGCAATGGCGACATCTTCGCAGGTTTCGAAAAACTCAATCAAACACCTTATTTCGAGGCCCGCAAATCGGTAACACACCCGGTATCATGCATAGATTGTCACGATCCAGACACGCTGCAACTGCGGATCACACGTCCCGCTTTCATTGAGGGAATGCGAGCTCTAAAAGAGAGTCAGGGAATCAAGGATTATGATGTGAATTTACAAGCCACTCGTCAAGAGATGCGCGCTTTTGTCTGTGGTCAATGCCACGTCGAGTACTACTTTCGAGGAACCGAGAAACGTCTCGTTTATCCCTGGGCCAAAGGGCTGCAAGTCGACAACATGATCGCTTACTACGACGAGGCGGGATTCAAGGATTGGACTCATGCAGACACGGGCGCCGAAGTTCTAAAAGCTCAGCATCCTGAATTTGAGATGTGGAATCAAGGGATCCATGCGCGCTCCGGTGTCGCCTGTGCAGATTGCCATATGCCTTACTACCGTGAAGGAGCTCTGAAGATAAGCGATCACCACGTTCGTAGCCCGATGTTAAATATTAATCGAGCTTGTCAGACTTGTCATAAGCTGCCAGAAGCAGAATTGAAAGCTCGTGTCGAGACTATTCAGGAGAGAACATTCAAATTACGTAACATAGCGATGGATGCATTAGTGGAGTTGATTGAAGACATCAAGACAGCTCGAGCGTCAGGAAAGACCGACAATGAGCTCAAGGAAGCACGCGACTATCAGCGCAAAGCACAGTTTTATGTCGACTTTGTTGAAGCAGAGAATTCCACTGGCTTTCATGCTCCCCAGGAAGCCGCAAGAATTCTAGGAGAAGCTATTAATTTTAGTAGGAAAGGACAGGTTTCTCTTCGACGTTAATCTGAGCACTTTCGCATTGCTGTCTCGATCATGCCGCGCAGGCTAATCTGCCCCGTGTAATTGCCGAACAAGATGTGGCCCTTCTCAGCACACCAACTCTCCCTCGCGCAGTCCCAAACATCGGGCAGCTTGACTGAATATTGTGGCAACGCCTTCGGCCAACGATGAATTACTAGTTCCTGAGGCTCACACTGTAAGCCCAGCACCTCGGATAGTTCCTGTTTTATAGCCTTTGCGAGTTCTTCGTCAGTTGCCATCAACCAGTGTGGCGCGGCAGTGCCTCCCATCATCAATGTGAAGGAGGAAAACCGACTTTCATCCAAAACGCGTTCGGGATAAGAACTCGAATTAAACAGAATCCCTAATGACGAACGTTGTTCACAAGCTGGCATTAGCACACCGACTCCCCGGGCAGGTCTTGTTAGGTTCTCTCTTTCGACAAAGGCAGTTACAGAAACCATCGGTGTGTAAGCAACAGCCTGTAACTCTCGTGCAAGAGTTGGAGACTCAGTCTTAAATAATTCGGCGGCTGCATGCGCAGGCGTTGAGATCACGATGTTGGGAGCATCAGGAATCGCTGTAACCAATTCCCCTTTTCGAAACCTTCTTCCAAGTCTTCGCTCTAGGTGCTTCTCCAATCGTCCTACCAGATCCCCCATGCCATACCTTGGTGCGACTCGCGCTTTGACGTTCTCGGAGGGCGATTTTCTTTTCCGTCCAAGCATTGCGCTCAGTAGGCTCTTCCCTCTCGGAACTTCCAATGATGGAAAAGCAGCTCTTACACCTAATTCAACCGGTTGCGCACCGTAGATTCCTCTGACGAAGGGCGTTAAAAGATAATCGACTGCTTTGTCTCCAAGATGCACGCGCCCCCAATCGGCAAGATTCTGTCGACCGTTGTTGGAATCGCCTGGCGCCAGCGCTGCTCGACCTAGTGTTTTCAGGGTTTCGATACCACTCAACGGGAATTTACTCGGACGTCCATTGCGAACAATGTATTTGGCCTGTGAGTCCTGGCGTAGTTTTTCTAATTCAACTCCAAGCTTAGCGCACAGCTCGCTGACTGCTCGAGTAGCTATGAGTGAGTGAGCCGCACTCTCTGACATGCCAAGCCTTGTGTATTTTGTTTCGATTAGACCTCCGGCTCGCTTTTGCTCTTCCAGTAGAGTCACACGATAACCGTTCTGATCAAGGTAATACGCTGCAAGCATTCCTGCGATTCCTGCACCGACGATGGTTGCTTCCTTTCGTCTGTTGTCAAAGGTTCCGATCATGTTCGACCCTCCGTAAAAAGTGAAAGCAAGACACGCGCAAACTCAGGATCGTCGTTAAAACATCGAGCACGGTAATAGTGAGTAATCCCGTACGCCTTCGCCTGCTCTGCATAAAGTTGATCCAGTTCGAACAAAGTTTCGACGTGATCACTTACGAAACTGATCGGAACAACAACAACTCTTCGGATTCCATTCTGGGCCAAACGCTTTAGTTCATCTTCTAAATAGGGTCCGAGCCAAGGCAGCTTTCCATTGCGTGATTGAAAGGCAAGCGAGCACGGATGCGCCAGGTTGCGAGAGACGGCTTCAATAGTCCGATCTACATCCTGAGGGTACGGATCCCCGCGTTCGACTATTCGCATTGGCAGCGAATGTGCTGAGAAAATGACATGGATTTGATCGTCGTTTCCGTTCCGTTCTTTTTCTGCCTTAGCGATTGCTTCATCAACCCTTCGACGGAGCAGTTGAATATAGCCGGAATGATCCGGCCAATTTCTAATCTGACGAATTGACGGTTTCCACTTCAAGCGCCTCAAGCCTTTAGCAACCGCGTCAAAACACGTGCCAGTAGTTGTCGTCGAAAATTGGGGAAAGAGCGGTAAGAGTACCACCTCTTCTGCGCCCCATGTCTTCAAGCGACGCAATGCAGTTGTGATGCTGGGTTCGGCACTTCGCATTCCAATCTCGACGTAGTGAGAATCCTTTCCCAGCACACCTCTTAGCCTGGCGGCCTGAATGGCAGTCCACTTAAATTGGGGCGAGCTTCCTCCAATAGCTTGATAGCTTCGAATTGATGATGGTCCCTTAACTTGTGCGATGATGAAGGCCAGGATGTGCCTCAGTGGTGTTGGCACACCGACAAGCACGTTGGGATTTGAAAACAAACGGTAAAGGAAAGGTTTGACATCGGCTAGCGTCCACGGCCCACCGAAGTTGAGAAGTAAAATGCCGCTTTTCATAGTTGAGTACATAGAGCGCAGGGACCTCAGATCGTCCGGCTGAACAGTGTCTCATCGCTTATAATTTTGATTCTTGAATCGAAAGCCATACAGATGTTGCGCAAAAATGCTCGGCCTCGGGGCGTAATTTCACAGCGCGATTTCCCCAACTTAACCAAGCCATCCGCAAGTGGTTCAGCGAGTCTGCGTTGCAACGTATCGAGGTACGGCATATATGAATCTGGTGTGTTCCATTCAGTTTCCAGGCGCGTCATCAGATTCAATATGTGACGACGAAGAACGATGTCTTCTTCACTTAGTTGATGACCTCGCATAATGGGGATCTCTCCCTTGTGCACTCGTTCTTCATAAATCTCCAACTGCTTTTCGTTCTGCACAAAACAGGACCACGAATCGCTGATCGATGAAACACCTAGTCCGATCAAAGGCGCCACAAAGCGCGATGTATATCCCATGAAGTTTCGGTGCAGATGTCCTTGGATTGCAGCTGTCCACAACGAGTCTGACTCGAGTGCAAAATGGTCCATGCCAATCTCACGATAGCCAAAGCTCTCAAGTAATGAGCGGCCAAACTCGTAAAGAGATCTCTTTGCTTCACCAGTAGGAAGATCTGACGCGGAAAAATGTCTTTGACCGGGCTTTACCCACGGCACATGAGCATAGCCATAGAATGCGATACGGTCAGGCTTGAGTCGCATGACTATATCCATAGTTCTTTCAATACTCTTCGAGGTTTGAAAAGGCAGACCGTAAATCAGATCGTAATTGATGCTGTTAAAGCCGGCCGCTCGTGCAATTTCAGTAACCTTGGCGACTTGTTCCTCAGGTTGGACTCGGTTCACGGCCTTTTGCACAACAGGGTCAAAATCCTGAATACCAAGACTCAACCGTCGAAAGCCAAGATCATAAAGGGTCGAGAGGTGTTCCGGCTGTGTAACTCTCGGATCCGATTCAATCGAGAACTCGGCCTCTTGCGTAGGACTAACGTCCTTCAAGATTCCGCTGACGAGCTCTTCAAGCTCAGGAGGGGTCAGAAAGGTTGGCGTACCACCACCAAGGTGAAGTTCGGTCAGGGGCAATGGCTTTGAGCGCTCAAGACTTTCGCGGTAAAGGGCCCACTCTCGCAGCACGGTCTTGACGTAAGCTGGCCCTAGTGTCGTGCTTGCAGATATTCGCGAATTGCACCCACAGTACGTACATAGTGAACGGCAAAAAGGGACGTGAATATAGATTGCCGCCCCTGCACCAATCCGTTCGGTAGCATCAAGGCAGTCAGAAACTGTCTTGATCCAGTTAGCGATGGTTGGCTCATTTTCCCAATGAAGAATGGTTGGATAGCTCGTATAGCGTGGTCCGGGAACATCATATTTCTTTAGTAGAGCACTAGCCGCTACCATTAGTTGTAATCTCCTATGAGGACGTTAGGCCCGTGTGCCTTCGAGGGAAAGAAAGTTGGAGACAAGCGGAGGTCCAGAATACCTACTTACTGGGAAGAGATATCTAGAGAAAGTCGTACGTAGCTGTTTAAGCAATCGTAACAAGATGCGCGTGTCATCGGGAGGCAATTCGCCTTCTTTAAGCCAAGTTCGGAAAAGTTCCTCAACACCGCGATGTCGACGTCTCGCCAACTCGTGAGTTGCTTTGAGGGAGATCAGTTCATCTGAATTATAGCCACATGAGGTTTCTTGACTATTAAGCGCGTGAAATAAGAACTCCTCCTCATCCCGCATGTGGTGAGGCGCGGTTTCGCGAAACTCCGCAAGAGCTGAGCTAAGTGCTGCACGCTCATCGTCGTCCAATTTGTCACCACCGGCTAATTGAGTTACCGAAAGCAGAACATCAAGGCTATCTTCAAGGCGGCGGTGGCGATCACTGCTGCAAAAAGTGCTCGTAGTTTGTGTTGGCATGCGTTTATTCTCCTCGACACGATAAGACGGGAGCAACGTGTGTGCCGAAGAGCTGCTTGCTGACCTGTAGGTCTCGACGTTTGATTTCTGCGGAATATGACCAAACTCCTGCGCAGAAATTCGCAGAAGTGGGGAAATGGTGAATGGTGAAACGTTAACCGTGAATCGTAAATCGTGAATCGTGAAAGCCAGGTTTTCAATTAGCGATTCACGATTCACAATTCACGATTCACGAGACATAATCCTTAACCCCGTTAGTTCGGCCAATGTCGACGCGATCTGCTTTATTTCGGTTGTTGGGACAGGTTTTAGCATGCGGGTGCGCCAACCTTGTGGAAGACCAGCTCTAGCTTCAAGAGTCCATGTGTAAGGAATGGGTCTTTGGGGAGTGTTGAGTTGTACCTCATCAGGAGTAATCAGCTTCAAGAGGCGAGCCAGTTCGACAATTCCATGCTTGTTTAATCGGGTCAACATGAATTGTATGGCCAAGAAACCAGTGTACTCCTGTCTAAACTTTTTTAGATTGCTTACTATCGTTTCCAAGGTTATACCCGGGATGGGACGATTGATTAGTTTAAAGGTTTTTTCGTCGACTGCATCAAGCTTACAGAACACCTTGTCAGCGAGACTCAACTCCTCCACAACTCTGCGGTTGTTCAGAAGGACGGAGTTCGTCAAAACAAGGATGGGCTTTCCAGTTCTTGCCTTTACGCGCTGAATGACCTCACCGAGATTGGCTGCTAATGTAGGTTCTCCGCTTCCAGAGAACGTAACGATATCGGCGCGCTCCCAGTCACTCTCCTCGAGGTCCTGAAGAACTTGCTCCGTAGAGACGTATACCTTTCGTTCATTTGTGAGGATATTTATTTTGCCAAGTTGGCAATAAATGCAGCGAAAATTACAGATTGAGTCCGTGTAGAGCAAATCTATTCCGAGCGAAAGGCCAACTCGCCACGATTTCACTGGACCATAAACAGTACGTCCGACAAATTTCAGTTTGTCGTTCCCTTGTCGTTCTTGTGCTTCCATACCGTCTCGTCCTTTCCATACAACTTTGAATCCACACAGAACGCCAAACTAAAGTTTAGCTGACAAGGGGCGGACAAGGGGGGGATAGCGGGTACATAATTTGCTAGCACCAGACGTGTCAAAACTATGGGCGATAAAAACATCGAGCAGGGTTTCGAGCCAGAAAGTCTGCGGGTCTTTACCAAGGCTCTGCTGGACGACTTACATGCTCTTGAATACATGCTCGACAATAATCTTCTTGAGCGCGACGTGCCCAGAGTGGGCGCCGAGCAGGAGATGTTTTTTGTCGATCGCAATCTCAGGCCAGCGCCTGTAGCTGTAGAAGTGCTTGAAAAGGCAAACGATCCTCGCCTCACCACCGAGATAGCCAGGTTTAATCTCGAGGCAAACCTCTTACCTCAAGTGATAACCGGCCGGTGTTTTTATCTACTTGAGCAGGAGCTCCAAGAGCTTGTCGAGACAGCGCGAGACGCCGCAAAATTCTTCGGTGCAGACGTGATGCTAACGGGCATTCTGCCCACGCTGCAAAGGTCCGATCTAAGTATTGAAAACATTACACCGGCGTCTCGTTATCAGCAGTTGAACCGGTCCTTAACACAACTTCGCGGAGGCCCATTCTCGATTCATATCAAAGGTCTTGATGAGATCAACTTTACGCACGACAACATGATGGTCGAAGCATGTAATACCAGCTTTCAGATTCACTACCAGGTTAATCCCAACGATTTTGCATCTCTATACAACATCGCTCAGGCAATAACCGCCCCTGTACTTGCCGCTGCAGTTAATTCGCCGCTGCTTTTCGGCCATCGTCTCTGGCACGAAACCAGGCTCGCATTGTTCCAACATTCCGCCGATGCGCGTTCTCCCACGCAACAAGCCCGGAGTCATCCGACGCGGGTAAGCTTCGGCGAGCGGTGGTTGAATAATTCTGTACTCGAGCTCTTTCAGGATCAGATCGCGAGGTTCCGTACGATCATGGTCTCAAAACCAGACGAGAACCCAATGGCGGTCATTGCTCGCGGCGACGCTCCGTTACTCACAGCTCTACGAGTTCATAATGGAACCATTTGGCCTTGGAATCGTGCCTGTTATGGGCTCAACAATGGGATAGCCCATCTCCGGATAGAGAATCGCGCGCTTCCAGCTGGCCCTACTACGGTCGACGAGGTTGCCAACACAGCATTTTTCATTGGTCTGATGCTCGCCTTACCTCAAGAATACGGCGATGTCGCTAAGCTAATGCCCTTTGACGAAGCTAAAGCCAACTTCTATGCTGCCGCGCGCCACGGTCTGAATGCGCAATTTAGATGGATCAAGAATCAGAGTTATACCGCCTCTTCTCTCATTCTCGATCATTTACTTCCCTTTGCCCGGGAGGGGCTTAAACAGGCTGAAATTGACAGCGCAGATATTAATCACTACCTCGGAACGATCGAAGAACGAGTAAGTAGCGGGCAGACGGGAGCTCAATGGATGTTGAAATGCCTTTCTACACTCGAGGACTTTGGACCAAAGGATGTTCGGCAGAGAATGCTTACAGCTACTATGTTAACTCGGCAAAAAGAGAACCAACCAGTACATAGCTGGCCTTTGATTCACGTGAGTGACACGGAGAATTGGAGTCGCAGTTATCAGGTGATTGGGCAGTTTATGTCAACTGATCTTTTTACGGTGCGACCCGACGATCTTGTTGATCTCGCAGCCAGTGTTATGGATTGGCGGCACATCAGACACGTCCCGGTTGAGGATGCTGAAGGAAATCTTGTTGGCCTCGTTACGCATCGAGCGTTGCTACGGCTACTGAGCCGCGGGGCTCAGACAGATCAGAAACGTGCGCTAACCGTGGGCGAGATAATGAAAACAGATCCGATAACAGTGACTTCCTCTACTCCTACACTCGAAGCCATGGAGTTAATGCGGCAGCATCGCGTGGGCTGCCTCTTAGTAGTAGACGAGGGGCAGCTGGTGGGTATCGTCACGTCGTACGATTTTCTTGAAGCATCTGCCCGGTTATTCAAGCAAAAACTGCAGTAGAGACTCCCGAGATAACTCGTATTTCTGAATTCCCTGGATTACCTGATATGAGATAAGACCGGCGGTTACAGTGAGGAGCTGTTCAATAGCAGCTCTCTGCTCGTAAGTAAGTCTACCCAACCGGCGGCGGTGACGTGTGATTTCACTTTTGGCGATATTTTCAAAGTGCAAGCGTATGTTGTCGAAGTCAGTATCCATCTGCCACTACTGCTCTTATTCTTATATTTGAAACACCTTCCACTCCGCGACCCGAGACTCAGCAACACTAGTACCAACATTCTTGGCCTTTAGGGCAGAAACTTAAAATACCTTTGCGGGCGAGTACTTGCGGGCTTTCGCGCACGAAGTGGGAAAGTTTCCGCAAGTGCGCTCTCATGCAGAAGCGAATTCCTCCGAGATCTGTAGGCATGTGTATTGCATTTTTCGGAAACGGTTGGATGACCAGGATCACACTGCTTCAAGATGCGGCAGGGCCGCTCAAAGAGGTCGGGGAGAATTGGAGGTGGCTGCCGATGGTTAAGGACGATCGCGACATTCTCGAACTACTACGAGAAGAGTTGGACTTCATCGAGATGGGAGGTTATGGGCGATCGGTTCGTACCCCCTGGAAACCAAAGTCAGCCTTCCAAGACTCCTTGACCTGCATTAACTATGGTTATCCATACCGGGCTCATCCCTGCAACGAATGCCATCTGCTTGATTTCGTTGCCCCCGAGCATCACTCGGAGGAAGTTCCCTGTCACTTCATTCAGCTGAATGAAAATGGCCAGACGATCGAAGATTTGGAACTTGAGGATAACCAAACCAAATTGGAGAAAGAAGTCAAGCAATGGTTAAGGAGAAAGATCAGCGAGATAGAGGAGAGTCGCGCTCAACAACGCGGCGAGTGACCTCGAAGGGAGGTGAATGATGATTACGGCATTTTACCTAACTGTCACGCTCTTGATTCTCGCTGGTCTAATCCTCGTGATTAGCCACGTAGTCAGTAGCTACAGGCGCTACCGAGGGCCGAGAATTATCACGTGCCCTGAAAATCAAAGACCGGAAATCGTCGAGGTTGACGCAGCGCACGCTACGTTAACCGCGATGGTTGGTTTGACGGACATTCGCTTGGAGCAATGTTCTCGATGGCCCCTCATGCGAGAGTGCGGCCAGGAATGCCTGGTTGAGCTAGACAATGGTCGAAGCGAGGATCTCGTAAACGGCGTCTTGATGAGGTGGTACAGCGGCAAGCGATGTGTCTACTGCGGTAAAGAATTTGAGGCCTTGAATTGGCTGGACGACAAACCGGCACTTCAAAGTCCTGAAGGCAAATTACTGCAATGGCATGAAATTCCTAGGGAAGGATTGACAGAGGTCATTAACGAATATTCTCCGGTCTGTTGGAACTGTTACCTTGTTCAGTTCTTCCACCGTAAGTACCCCGGCATGGTTTACCAGCCGGGCAGAAGTACAAGGGAATCCCGCACCTCGATCTCTGCACAATCGTAGTCTTAACGAACAGCGTTGCGGGAGAGCTCAATGCATATTAAAACGGGTGATTACATACTCGGAAAGGAGAGCAAATCATGACACCCGGAAATTATCTTGTCCCCAGAACATTCAGGGAATTCTTGTCAACAGACCCCTTACGCCTGCTTCAGAACAGGCCGACGCGTTTGTTCGAAGAACCATTCACTCTGTTCAAGCCGTTTTTGCCGCTTGAAGAGAACATTCAGTTCACCGGTTGGACGCCTGCATGCGACATCTTTGAGACCGAGAAGGAGTTGGTCCTTAAGATGGAGCTGCCTGAGGTAAAGAAGGAAGATGTGCATGTAATGGTAGAAAACAACGTGCTCATGCTGCGCGGTGAACGAAAGCTTGAAGAGCAGGTCGAACGTGAGAACTATCACCGGATCGAACGTAGCTATGGTGAATTCGCACGACGCTTTACACTTCCGACATTCGTCGATCCTGCAAAGATACTGGCCGACTTCAAGGATGGTGTGTTGACCGTAACGCTACCCAAGAAGGAAGAAGCGCTGCCTAAACCAATTGAGGTTAAGGTGGAATAGAAGTTTGGCTTCTGAAGTATGGGAGCTTTAGCGGTGGGGACCGTGTCTGACAAACGAAGGTTTGTTTACGACACGGTCCCTCTCTTTCTTAGAATTGCGAATTGCGAATTTTAAAGCTGTAACTTGCGAGTTCCAGTTTTAGTTTCTGCAAGTTCGCAATTCCCAATATGAAAATTCGCAATCCGCATGAGGAATCATATTTGCAGCGCATCTGCCGCAACGCTTTGTTGCAAGTGAGATGACCTCCACTTGGGGAACATTACACAAATAGAGAGAGGACCTGCGAGAGATTACTCACATGAATCAGTATCAAGTAACAATCGATGGCAATGAGGCCGCCGCTTATGTGGCTTACAAGACGAACGAAGTAATTGCTATCTATCCGATTACACCCTCCTCGCCGATGGGCGAGTTCTCAGACAGTTGGGCGAGCTCAAGTGAGCGTAACATCTGGGGAATGACGCCCATTGTTCGCGAGATGCAATCGGAAGGAGGAGCTGCGGGTGCGGTGCATGGGATGCTACAAACGGGCGCTCTAACCACCACTTTCTCATCTAGTCAGGGTCTGCTCTTGATGATCCCTAATATGTTTAAGATAGCTGGTGAACAGACGAGCACGGTGTTTCACATTGCAGCTCGATCTGTTGCCACACACGCTCTCTCGATTTTCGGGGATCACAGCGATGTTATGGCCACTCGTTCGACTGGTTGGGCGATGCTCTTTGCCAATTCAGTTCAAGAGGTGATGGATTTTGCTTTACTGGCCCAAGCGTGCACGCTCGAGGCTCGGGTTCCTTTCCTGCACATCTTTGACGGGTTCCGTACCTCACATGAGGTAATGAAAATCAACAAGCTTTCAGATGAAGAAATTCGCGCTTTGATTGATGACAAACTGGTTCAGGCCCACCGCGCCCGGGCGCTGACACCGGATCACCCGGTAGTGCGTGGCACAGCCCAAAATCCTGATGTCTTTTTCCAATCGCGAGAAAGAGCGAACACATTGTATCTGAAAACCCCTGCGCTCGTGCAGTCGCTGATGGACAAATTCGCCGCTATTACGGGGCGGCAATATCACCTGTTCGACTACACCGGAGCTCAGGATGCCGAGCGGGTCATTGTAATGATGGGTTCCGGCTCGGAAACCGCTGAAGAGACAGTTGCAGCACTTGAACTCGAAGGTGAAAAGGTCGGGATACTTAAAGTCCGGCTTTATCGCCCATTTTCCATTTCTGATTTTGTTGATGCTCTCCCAAAGACTGTAAAAGCAGTTGCGGTTCTGGATCGCACTAAAGAGCCTGGGAGTACTGGCGAGCCACTTTACCAGGACGTAGTAACTGCCCTTAGTGAGAGAAAGGCGCAGTTTGCTTCATTGCCGCACGTAATTGGCGGTCGTTACGGTTTATCTTCGAAAGAGTTCACGCCCGCAATGGTTAAAGCGGTCTTTGACGAGTTGAAGAAGTCGGAGCCAAAAAACCACTTCAGCGTAGGCATTGTTGATGATGTCACCTTCACCAGTTTATCTGTAGATCCAAACTTCAGCATCGAGCCAGATGACCAGGTGCGCGCATTATTCTGGGGCCTGGGCGCAGATGGAACCGTAAGCGCCAACAAGAATTCGATCAAAATCATTGGTGAAGAGACTGAGCACTTTGCTCAAGGTTACTTTGTTTACGATTCAAAGAAGTCGGGTGCAATGACGGTCTCGCATCTTCGTTTTGGTCCACGCCCAATTCATAGCCCTTATTTAATTCAGCGCGCTAATTTCATCGCAGTTCACCAATTCGACTTTCTAACACGCAACAATGCTCTCGAGGCGGCCGTCGACGGCGCCACATTACTTATTAATAGCCCGTATGCCCCTGAGGAACTTTGGGATCAACTTCCGCGCTTTGTGCAGGAAGAAATCATCAAAAAACAAATCCGTATATTTGCGATCAATGCCTACCAGGTGGCACGTGACAATCAATTAGGTAATCGCATAAACACAATCATGCAGACCTGCTTCTTTGCGATCAGCAATGTACTCGAGCGGGAAGAGGCAATTATTAAGATCAAGGAGTCAATTCGGAAAACATATGGCAAGCGTGGCGAACCTGTGGTGCGCCAGAATTTTGCCGCAGTAGATGCCGCCCTCGAGCATCTACATGAGATTCCCGTCCCGAGCACAGCCACGAGCACGATATCACTTCCACGTGTAGTTGCTGAGCAAGCTCCCGAGTTCGTTCAGAAGATCACCGCCGAAATCATTGCTGGACGTGGCGACTCGCTACCTGTGAGCGCGTTTCCTATTGACGGAACCTATCCTGTCGGCACTTCGCAATGGGAAAAACGTAATATCGCTCAGGAAGTGCCAGTGTGGGAGCCTGACCTATGCATTGAGTGTGGCAAATGCGTTCTGGTCTGCCCGCACGCTACCATTCGGGCAAAGATATGTGACGCGAGCGACCTTACCAATGCTCCAGAAGGTTTCAAGCACATGCCTGCCAAATGGCGAGAAATGCCTGACAAACGTTACTCGATCCAAGTAGCTGTTGAAGACTGTACTGGATGTCAATTGTGCGTCGAGGTTTGTCCAGCAAAAGACAAGAGTCAGGTCTCGCGGAAAGCATTGAACATGGCGCCACAGTTACCGCTCAGGGAACAAGAACGAATCAACTGGGACTTCTTTCTTAAGCTTCCCGAAATTAATAAGCACCACCCAATGGGTTTCAGCTCTGTCAAGAACGTTCAGCTACTCCAGCCTCTGTTTGAGTTCTCAGGAGCCTGCGCCGGTTGCGGCGAGACTCCTTACATCAAATTACTTACACAGCTTTTTGGCGATCGAGCCATCATCGCCAACGCTACTGGATGTTCAAGTATTTATGGCGGTAATTTACCAACGACTCCATACACGATTAATCGCGAAGGCCGCGGACCGGCGTGGAGCAACTCACTCTTCGAAGACAATGCCGAGTTTGGGCTCGGTATGAGAATGGCGCTGGATCACCAGAATGCTTACGCCAGAGACCTGGTAAACAGGCTTCGTAGCTTAATTGGTGAGCCGCTCGCAAACAGCTTGCTTAACACCGATCAGTCAACTGAACAAGGCATTAACATTCAACGCCAGTTGGTAGCTGCTCTGAAGGCAAAGCTACAAGGCCTCAATGAGAATGAAGCTCGTGATCTCGTAAGTGTGGTCGATACCCTCGTGAAGAAGAGTGTGTGGATCGTAGGAGGAGATGGCTGGGCTTACGACATAGGTTACGGTGGCCTGGACCATGTTGTGGCCAGCGGACAGAACGTGAACATTCTTGTTCTTGATACCGAAGTCTATTCCAACACTGGTGGCCAAGCCTCGAAGGCTACACCAATGGGTGCTGTTGCCAAGTTTGCCGCTGGCGGTAAGGCTAATGGTAAGAAGGACCTTGGCATGAGTGCGATGCGCTATGGCAATGTGTACGTAGCTCAAGTAGCAATGGGAGCAAACGACACTCACACGATAAAAGTTTTTCTTGAAGCGGAAGCTCACCAAGGTCCTTCTCTAATCATCGCGTATAGCCAATGTATCGCTCATGGGATCGATATGGCCAAAGGTATGAGGCAACAGAAGCTCGCAGTTGACTCCGGTTGCTGGCCGCTCTATCGGTTTGTGCCAAGACTAGCCGAGGAGAACAAGAATCCATTTCAGCTTGATTCGAGTGATCCAAAGATTCCTTTGCAAGACTACATTTATACAGAGGGACGCTATCGCATGTTACAGCAAAGCGATCCCGCCACTGCGAAAGTGCTGCTGGAACAGGCGCAGAAGGCGGTCGACCGGCGCTGGCTACAGTACAAACAACTCGCTGCTATGAGGGTGGACTGAAAAGAGTTTCTTAGAATCGGCAGGAGAGCTGAAAACAATGTCATTAGCAACGAACTATCTCGGTCTTGCACTTAAAAACCCGCTCGTAGTGTCGTCATCGCCGTTGTCCCACACCGTGGACAGCATTCGTCGGCTTGAAGACGCAGGAGCTGCCGCGGTTGTAATGCACTCCTTGTTTGAGGAACAGATCACTTTTGACAGTTACTATATCGATTATTACCTATCGCAGGGAGCGGATAGTTATCCCGAGTCGCTCAATTATCTTCCCGAGATGCAGGGCTACAATGTTTCGCCGACTGAATACATGAACCTAATTCGGCGGGCGAAAGAAGCGGTGGACATTCCAATAATTGGCAGTATCAACGGGATAACTCCAGGTGGATGGACCGACTACGCTGTTCTAATTGAAGAGGCCGGAGCTGACGCGCTTGAGCTTAACGTCTACTACATTCCCACTGATGTTGACTTGAGTGGTCGAAAAGTTGAGGACCTGTATGTCGAAATACTGTCAGCAGTAAGAAACACCGTTTCGATCCCTGTGGCAATGAAACTGAATCCATACTTCAGCTCTACCGCCAATATGGCAAGGCGCCTGGTAGATGAAGGTGTCGACGGATTGGTTCTATTCAATCGCTTCTATCAACCCGATTTTGATCTTGAGGCGCTTCAGGTTACACCGCGTCTCGTGTTGAGTAATTCAGCCGAGTTGCGTTTGCCCTTGCGATGGGTGGCGATTCTCTTCAACAGGTTACCGGTTGATTTTGCTATAACAACCGGCATTCATACCTGTGAGGATGTCTTGAAAGGTCTAATGGCCGGAGCTAAGGTTACTATGATGGCTTCAGAATTACTGCAAAATGGCATTCGTAGAATGAAGGTGATTCAAGATGAGCTCTTACGCTGGATGGCTGACCACGAGTATGAATCAGTTGCACAGATGATTGGCAGCATGAGCCAGCAACATTGTGCTGAACCAGCTGCCTTCGAACGCGCTAACTATATGAAGATGCTCGCGTCCTACCGCCCGATCAACTAGGGCTACACCTGCAATTCGGATCGGGTGCGAAGCAGTTGCAATACGTGACCACGACTTAAATATCCCACCAGCTTACCCTCTTTTACGACCGGTACTTGGTTTATGTCAGATCGGCCCATGAGTTCGAGCGCCTCGCTTAGTGGCGTTTCTGGAGCCACCGTTTTCAAACTCTCTTTTGTCCGCATTACTTCGTCAATGGTAGTGTAGGGCCACTTCTGCCGCTCGACCTGTTTTACCTCGTGTGGCGTGATGAGACCTGTAACGTGTCCATCATCGACTACCATGAAGCAGTGTCGGCCGGTCTTTAGCAGATGCTCGTCAACAAATGTCTGTAGGTTAGTTCGCCCGTCGATGATTTGGCATTCAGAATCCATTACGTCTCTGACACGCACTCCTCGCAAGCCTTCCGCGACCTCGGCTTGAGCATAACTCTCGCGGGCTGCTTCGAGCAAAAACCATCCAATAAAAGCTAACCAAAGGCCGCCAATACCCCAGCCACCAAAGAAACGAAACACTCCGAATGCGATGAGGCCAAAGGCTACCATTTGGCCCACGCGAGCTGCGATACGGGTTGATCGCGTTGGATTACCTGTGATCCACCATACAATGGCACGCAAAACGCGGCCACCATCCATTGGAAATCCTGGAACCATGTTGAAAATGGCTAGTGCGATATTGATGATCCCGAGCCACATCAACATTGCCGGAAATGGTTGTGAGGGGAAATCAGGTGGTTGCCAGCCGAGCGCCATAGCCAGCAGAAGGCACAATATGCCGATTACGAAGCTCGTAATCGGTCCGACAATACCCATCCAAAATTCAGTCTTTGCGTCGGCTGCTTCTTTCTCAATCAACGCTACACCACCCAGGGCGAAGAGAGTGATTGATCTGACCGGGAGACCCCGTGCTTTTGCAACTGCAGCATGCGATAGTTCATGCAGCACTATGCCCGCAAAAAACAGTATTGCCGTAAGGATGGAGAGGCCCACAATTAACGCTTCCCCCCATTCCGGGTTCTGAAACCTGAAGTGGGCAGCAAGCGAAATAGTGATTAGCAGAGCTATTAGCAGCCAACTGTAATGGAGGCCAATGGGAATTCCCGCGATGCGTCCGAGTTTGATGTGTGCCTTCATAGAGAATTGCCCCGACTACAATGAAGTCATCGTGTCGCTAGAGATTCACTATTCTGGCCCAAAAGTCTAAACGTTGCCAGGCTTCAGCGGCCGCGCCACCAGCACTGGGCATGGGGCTTGTCGCAACACACGGTCTACGTTCGAGCCGAATAGGGCTCGCGTACCAAAACCGGCGCCATGAGCTCCAATGCTGATCAAATCGATTTCGTTTCTCTCAGCATAATTCAGCACTTCACGATAAGGTTGGCCCTCACTCACTGCATGTTTGACTTGACACCAGAGGTGAGCTTCAGGAGGGACGACTTTCTGCAACCGTCTCGCAGCTTTGTGATAAGCAACCTCCCCGGAAACGGGGTACCAGGCGATCTCGGGTTCTCTTACAACATTTGGTGGCAAAACATGAAGCAGATGTAACTCGGCTTGATATTCCTGGGTGAATGATAGGGCATATTTGAGTGCAAGTTCGGCGTAATCCGAAAAGTCATAAGGAACAAGCACGCGCTGAAGATGAATCTTCTGAGTCTCCGGTGTTACCCACTCGCGCTCATCGCTATGGGTAACCAATACAGGACAGGGCGCTGTCCGGCAAACGGCTTCGGCAGTCGAACCGAGAAGTGCTGCGCGGTGCGGCCGGCGCCGTGACCGCATGACAATCAAGTCGATGTCGCGTTCGGTTGCGGTTCTGGTAATCGCGTCACCGACATCCTGTCCCTCAACGAGGATGCCTTCCCAATCAAGATTTGCGAACTTAACTGGTGCGAGGAATTTCAATAAAGCACCCTCAAACAGTTCTTTCACTTTACCATTTGAGAATGCAAGACTTAATTCGGCTCGTTGGATCGCTGAACTCGCCATTTCCGCTCCTGCCGCGGAATAACAGATTGTCAGCTTCGAATCGTACGCGCGCGCCAGCGCTAAGGCATAGAGCACGGCTTGGTCGCTATTACGAGACAAGTCTGTGGGGCAAAGAATACGTTCTATTTTGATCATGTTTACTCCCTCGACTGCCGTTTTGGCACAGACTGGGAGGGGCAATGACCGTGCCGGGAAGTGAACGCTCATTCACAGGCAATTCTCACCCATCCTCACCGATCTAATGCGGGGATTTACTCATCCTCGTGGGGATCTTTCCGCAGAAATGTTTAGTTTATTGTTGCAAACATTTGATTGTAAGGCCTACCGTCACGGCACATCTGTTGCGACTTTGAAACCGAAATCATGCTACGGGCCAGATTCTGATCAGTTTGTTCTCAAGTTCAGGACAGTCCAAGTATGTGACGAGAGGAGAAACAATTTATGGAAAGCACAACTATGGAGACAGCCTCGGATGCGGCGATCAAGTTCGCGCACCTATCACATGAGGTTTCAAAGGCAAAGACTTTGGTTGAAGATGTAGTGGAAGATGGAAAGCGTCAAGCGCAACGCTTGCTGAAGCGTAGTTATGTGGCTGTAGAAGATTGCGTTGAGGACACAACCTACTACATCAAACGTCATCCCTGGCAGTCAGTGGGGATTGCCTTAGGAGTTGGAACGGGTGCGGGGTTACTTGCGGGCTGGTTCTTTGGCCGTGGCTGCAAAGCAGGATGAAGCGCATCGCTTCTGGGAGAGTGAACCGCAAATGTTAATTGAAGAGTTGACCACTAAGGAGTGCCATCTGCTTCTCAAGGAGATGAAATTTGGACGATTGGCGTGTGCCAGCAACAATCAGCCCTATGTTGTTCCTGTGTACTTCATTCCTTACGGTGACTACCTCTATGGATTTTCGGCTATGGGCCAAAAGATCGACTGGATGAGGAAGAACCCGCGAGTCTGTGTCGAAGTCGACCAAATTACCGATCACTTGCACTGGAAGACAGTTGTCATCGACGGTACATATGAAGAATTGGATAACACGCCTGCACACGCAGCTGACCGGGAGTATGCCCTGGAGTTGTTACAACATAGACCCATGTGGTGGCAACCAGCCTCCGTAGCACAGAAGCATCCAGGAAAGGCCGCTTTTACGCCAATCTTCTTTCGCATCCGCATCAATCACATGACAGGTCACCAAGCCAAACCGGATTTTCTTGAAGAAGATGCGATACACCCAGATGCTGTCCGGAGTCAGGAAGTAGGATTAAGCAGAGTGAGGAATGTGCTCAATTAGTTAAACGTACCGCGAGGGCATACAAAACTGCTGTGGTGGTTAAGTAGATCAGAACTATGCCAACAGAGTCCCAGGGAAACAATTGACGTTGTTTCGAAGTTCTATAAGTAATGCCCACCACGGCAATAGCAGTCATAGTCAATGCTGCTATTGTGGTAAT
Organism: uncultured Chloracidobacterium sp.; assembly: GCA_964574785.1. Lineage (GTDB taxonomy): Bacteria > Acidobacteriota > Blastocatellia > Pyrinomonadales > Pyrinomonadaceae > PSRF01. The sequence goes on from CAZNPP010000010.1 coordinate 55,688, forward strand.
AATGTGGCTCCCTGAGATATGGGCTAGCAATGGACCGCGTGTAAAAATCATGTCGTCTATGGCCAGTATTCCTATGTTGAAAAGATTGCTGCCGAAGAGGTTTCCCAGGGCAATGTCGGCAGCGCCTATACGCAGCGCTCCAACTGAAACCGCGACTTCTGGTAGCGAGGTCGATGAGGCTATAAGAATGCTGCCGACGAAAGTTCGTCCTAAACCTGTCATCTCCGCGATCTGGTCGCCAAGATAGGGTAGGTAGGTGGCAATTATGATGATTACGACAGCGTTGGCCCCATAGAGAAGATATGCTCTCTTCCTGCTGACGTGTGCGTATTTCGCTTCCTCAGCGATCTCTTTAGCGAATTCCAAAATACGGCTTCGCTCGTAGAGGAAAACAGTTCGCATCGCAATTAGGTAGACCCCAAGGAAGACAAGACTGGAAAGGCTTATCCAGGCAATACTCGGAACTATCCCTATAGCAGAAAGAGTTATCGCAACCAAACCAAGGAGTAGAATACCGAAACCAGCACCCAATACCTGGCCCTGGTGTGCTTTCGCTGAGAAAGGTGTGGCCCCTCCCACGAAGTCCAGGAGCGCAATAATCAGAAGGTTAAACATGCAACTGCCTAAGACGTCTCCGGCCGCGATATCGGGTAAGTCGAAAAATGCGATCGAGCTGACGCCGGTTATCAGTTCCGGCAACGAAGTCACGGACGCAATCATGATGACCCCAACCCACGTTCTACCCATCCCGGACTTCTCGGCGATGATGTCCCCGTAAACTGACAGCTTCATTCCTGAGAAAAGAATTAAGAGAGTGCAGATGAAAAACTGGATCCAAACGGCCATTCGCTCGCACCGGTTCTGAAAATTTCAAAACAACATCGCGCTATCGGATGAGGAAAGTAACTCAACCTCATTTCTGAGGCAAATGGATCACTGAGTTAAATGGTTGGGTTGGGCCCTGCGATTTTATTGGTGAGTTAGGTAATTGTCAGTTATATCCACAAATAGTGGGGATTGGCTAGATTGCGCACAGGGTATGAGAACATTTGTAAAGTAATCATCGAGACTGCGCTGCTGGCAGATGATGAGAAAGTACGAGCTGTCTATTTGCCGGGAAGGTTGCTGCCGATTTAGTAAAGACCTCAAGGTTGTAAAAAGAGCCGGGCTTAAGCGGATCGTGTTGATGTTGATTTGGGGTGGATTTGGTCAGTAAAGCTAAATGCTTTATCGTAATGCGACTCCGTTCATGGGAGACCTCAGAGGTACCTGACGATCTGAGCCTGAACGGCTAACCATTATGGACAATCTCATTGCTTCAAATATCCGTCAGCGGCCAGTACGCACCATTGTGAGTGTCGCAGGCATTGCTCTTGGCGTGATCCTCGTAATGTTGTTCACCGGACTAGCCCGCGGCATGTCAAACGATATGCAGCGTCGCGCCTCCAATTTGCGCACAGAGATCATCTTTGCGCGCCCGGGGTCGATGCAATTAACAGCCTCGAGCGCAAATCTCCCCATCAAGTACATCGAACTTCTCAAGGAGATAGAAGGTGTAGAGGAGGCCCTTCCTGTCATCGTTCATATACAGCAAGGTAGTCGCGGGTTCGGCTTCGAGCGAATTGAAGGTCTTGAATGGGATCTATTTGCGCGAGTAAATCAATTGCGGCTTTTGTCGGGCTCAGCACCGTTAGCAAATGACGAAGTCGTTATAGATCAAATTAAGGCCCGAGACGGTAACCTTGTGGTGGGAAGCAAAATTGAACTATTTGGAAATAGACCATACCGGGTAGCCGGAATATATGCTCCAGAATCAGGTGCGCGGATAAAGATGTCACTTGAAGCGATGCAGGAGGCTCTCGAATCTCCGGGCCGGTGCTCATATATTCTTGTGAAGGTATCCAACCCCGGGGAGATCACGATAATCGGAAACCGAATTGACAGAGAGTTGCCGGGAAACAAGGTTCAACTGACTAGCGAGGTGTTTGCCAGCGCGGAAAGGAGTATCCCCTATCTGGGCGTTTTCCTTCGCGTGCTTGTTGGACTTGCTGCGGTCGTCAGTGCGCTGGTTGTTATGCTCGCGATGTATACCACCATAACTGAAAGAACGCGCGAGATCGGGATTCTAAAGTCCCTCGGAGCTTCTCGGGGCTATATAGTGGGGATCATCGAAAAAGAGGCAATGCTGATCAGTGTGATCGGACTGGTCGTTGGATTTGTGGTCTCTTTCTTAGCCGGCTATCTGATTGGGCGGATGTTTGGGCTGACCTTCGAGTTTAGCTGGGGCTGGGCTTTGACGGCGGCGAGTATTGGCTTGCTTGGTGGCGCCATTGGTGCCCTGTATCCCGCCATTCGCGCCTCGAACCTCGATGCGGTTAGTGCCCTCGCGTATGAGTGATCACCTGAACCAACAGGTCTCATTCAGGGTTTCATAACGCATCTTCACGGCGTTTTTTTCCAGCGAAGAAGTAATCTGCGT
>CAZNPP010000011.1:0-46714 GCA_964574785.1 uncultured Chloracidobacterium sp.
GCTGGAGGCAAAATCATTAACATCGCTTCCCTACTCTCATTTCAGGGAGGCATCACAGTACCCGCGTATGCAGCCTCCAAAGGCGGAGTTGCTCAACTCACAAAGGCGCTCGCTAATGAATGGGCCATTCACCGGATCAACGTCAACGCCATTGCGCCTGGCTATATGCGTACTGAAAACACCTTAGCTCTGCAACAGGATGAGATTAGGAATCGTCAAATACTTGAGCGCATTCCGGCAGGACGTTGGGGAGAACCACAAGATCTCGCCGGCGCGGCCGTATTTCTTGCTTCAAGCGCAAGCGACTATTTGCACGGTCATGTGCTTACAGTTGACGGAGGTTGGCTGGGCCGATGATAAGAACCGCCATTCTCCTGATCTTGCTGTTGCCGAGTTTTGGCTTTTCCACGAGCGCGGCACAACCGGCAATCTTCGAACGTGGCGGCACAATCTCCATAGCCGAATTCAAGAGCGAAATAACAGAGTTCCTTGGGAGTGAACTTGCAGCACACCTGAAGGCTATAGATTCACTGAACCACCCACCTGACAAGATCTACGGTGCGGGCACAACGGGAGAGTTCTCCTGGGGAACTTTTATGCGTGCCCTCGCGGCATACGCAGAGCTTTCGGGGGCAAGCGAACTTGCCGGACGGGACTTGGCTCGAGAGGTGGCCCAGATAGGACTCCTTGAACACAGACTCGGTGGCACACGCTTCTCACAGCTTTATGCCATTCTGGCGCTTCGCCACTATGGGAGGGACCTGAACTCAAATCGAGTTTGGCAGAGCTTGAATGAACAAGAAAAGGCAGCATGGAGAAAACTCCTGGACGTCTCTGCATTCTACGATCCCAAGACACGACAAGTGATTAATCTGCCTGAGAATTATCTTGGTGTTGCCGCTCGCATAGCTAGTCTCAGCTTTCAGGTTGGGTTATTGACGGATCGCGCATTGCTCGACGGTGTAATAACGCGGGCCGCTGGTCCATTCAAAAATGGTGGAGTCTATTCGGACGATTCCCCACCCACCGGAAGGTTTGATCGCTACTCGAATGAACATGCCCGCTATGTTTGGGACGCTGCCGAGGCAGCCGGCCGAAAAGATATTCTTGACATGCTACGGCCATCACTGAAAATGCAAATGCGTCTTTGGTGGGATCTGGTTCTCCCTGATGGTTACGGCTATGCATGGGGGCGAAGTCTTGGCGTTGTAAGTTACCTTGATACCCTTGAGATCGTCGCCTTCCTTGCACGCTATCCAGAATTCCGACCAGCACCATTGGACCAATTAGCCAGCGCCTACTATCAAGCATGGCGCTGGTTGCGTCAGGATTATGATGAAAGCAGGCATGTTCTTTCCGTCTTTGCTTTCGGCCGCGGGAACTATGCGTATATCTCCCGCGATCGTGAGTGGCAACAGACAGTGGGATTCTTTGGCAAGGCTTCACTTGCACATATGTGGTTTACCGAAGCCATGGCGCGTGAGCGAATCACCCATATTCCTGTTTATATTCCGCGCGCGGACGTTACTCGCTTCGAGTCCTTTCCAGGAGGACCACGAGCTGCCGGTGTCTGGCTCGTACGGCAAGGGCCTCTCTATTTCACCTTACCCATCACAACAGGAACGAAACCGGGAGTTGCTGACTATCTACCCGCACCGCACGGATTACCGGGGTTTGCCGTACCAGTCGAGCAGATTTATCCGGCACTGACGCCCTTCATTGAGCTTGTTGATGGACGAGTTTTGGTGGCTGGTGATGGCGCGGATGAGATTCACGCCGGTGCAGACGGAAGATCTCTTCGAGTCGTCTGGAGGCGGTGGGCAGTTATTGGAGGGAAGCCCGCCCAGCCAGTTAGTACTGCACTGACAAGCGAAGTGGAATTTCACATCGATGGCTCTACCTTGATTCGCGAAGAAACTTTAAAGACAAACGCGCCTATTACACTACGGCGTTGGTGGGTAACCTTTCCAGCAACCTCTGCAAACCACGAAGTAGAAATAACCGATGCCACTAGACATGATCGGTTCAGATCTCGAGATTCGAAGCTCGACATAGTAACCACTGCTGACTGGCCACTAGCGAGATCTCTGTTAGCAACCGGTGACAGCGTGTTGGGACGAGGAGCTCGTGGCCCGATCCCGATGCACCTGATCTACGAATCGCGAGACCTGACATTAAAAGCTCAAAACGCCTATCGTTGGCGCATCTCAATTAAAGTCGAAGGCCAGGAGCCCTAATGATAGAATCAACAGCGAACCCTGTTAACCCATTTCATACTGATTGGGCCAGTGTACCGATTGAGCACCTCGAAGCCGGCATCGAGCGTCAGATGCTGGTGGGTGAGAAGGTAATGATCTGTCGTTTGCGCCTTGCGCCTGGCGTGGTGACTCCTGCACATGATCACCCACACGAGCAAATGACACTGGTCGAACGCGGTCGGGTCCTCTTTACGATTGGTGATCAGCAACGCATTGCCAACTCTGGCGACGTACTTCACTTCCCTTCAGGCACCTGGCATGGAGCAACAATGCTCGATGAAGAGGTGATCTTAATAGACATCTTCTCGCCTATACGTGAGGATTTTCTGGCATCGTCGAGCTTCTACGGCAACGGCCGCGACTAACGAGTGAATAGTGAATCGTGAATAGTTGAACGTAATTCGTTTTCTAACTGCCGTTTCACGATTCACGATTCACGATTCTTCTATGAGCTTCCACCAACAAGAAAATCCAACACCTGCGCCTTAAGGGTAATCTCAATAGAACCTGAAACTCCTGTTTCTAATTCACTGTCAATATGAACTAGTGCTTCCTCTAGATTCACTTCGAGCTTTTTCCCACTGGCAACCCTGAGCACATTAGGCAATTCCTTCTGAGGCAAATCGCCGGCTAAGACAGAAGAGAAGACATCGCGTTCTTCCTCACCGAGCAGAACTAGTTCAAGATAGCCATCTCCCGGATCAGCTTGCGGCGCCAAACAAAGATTGGGTCCAATAAGCCCAATGTTCATTGCCTCCATGAGAAGATACCGTCCGGAAAGATTCTGATTGTCGAGAGTAACAACTAGCTCTTGTGATTCAAGCACCGCGAGCACTTGTTTCAATTTCAGGTACGCAGCCGTTAGCCTCTCATCCACTTCGTCATACTGATCTTCAAGCTTGTCATGCTCTATACGACTAAGCATCTCGGGGAAAAGCCCGAAACCTGTACTCTCGAGAAAAATTGATTCTCCCCAGGTGCCGGTGATCACGCCCACATCAAACTTCTTCAAAGAGGAGGAGGACCACGTCGCAATCAGTTCCGGGATTGGCCTGTTGTAGCCCAAGGCTTCAGCGATATTGTTGGCTGTGCCAAGGGGCAACAGGGCGATTGGTATTTTCCGGCCCATTAGATGACTGGCAACTTTCTTTACCGTGCCATCTCCACCCGCTATTGCTACCAAATCAGCAGGATCTTGAAGCGCCGATACATAGTCATGATCTTCAGTGGATTGATATTCAACCTGATGTCCAGCATCCGCTATCCCCCGAACAAGTATGTCGCGGGAGTGAGCTTCATCACCAGCTTCGGGATTGTGCATTAATGTTACTCGCATAAAACAGCTCTAAGTAACATCACTTTGTGTTAAATGTGAGTCGATTTGTCGCCAGACCTTCTATGGTTGAGATCCTGTGATTCGAAAGGTGCTCCTCATCTAAACTCTCGAGACGTTTATCAGCGCATATTCAGAAGCTGAATTCAGCCATGGCATCTGACCTTCCAGGTAAAATGGCCAGCCACAGCTCGTCGCGCAGGTAAACCTCAACGGAACGTTACCCGATATTCCCTTCCGGCAACCAGGTTAACGACAACCACTCCCTGACCAGATGGTTTCAGCGTGAGTGGTTTTCCTTTTTCTTCAATCGAGGGGATCTGTTGTCCCCGCGGTGATCTCAGTCGAACTGTAAGATTAACATTTGGACGCAATATCGCCATTGTGGCTCTACCAGACCTCCAACTAAGATCAACTTCCACGGCGCCGCGCGCTCGAAGCCCTTTAATATCTCCGGAGGCCCACGCTTTTGGAAGCGCAGGAAGAAAACTGATCTCGCCACTGTGACTCTGTAATACCAACTCAGCCATGCCCGCCGTTCCTCCAAAGTTTCCGTCAATCTGAAATGGAGGGTGGTTATCAAGCAAGTTCGGCAACGTCGATTTTGCGAGAAGGGCAACAATGTTTTCATGGGCAAGCTCCCCCTCCTCCAAACGAGCCCAAAAGTTAATGATCCAGGCACGGCTCCAGCCGGTGTGGCCACTGCCGGCTTGTAAACGTCGTTCCAGCGAGACTCGCGCAGCCTTTGCTAGTTCTGGGGTTCTGCGGAGCGTGATCTGATCGTCAGGGTGCAGAGCGAAAAGATGTGAGATGTGACGATGGCCCGGTTGTGGTTCATCGTAGTCCTCCAGCCATTCCTGTAGTTGGCCATGCTTGCCAATCTTCATGGGTGCCAGACGACGTCGAGCCTCAGTCACTCGGTTTCGAAATTGCACATCTATATTAAGCAATACGCTAGCCTCAATGACTCTTGCAAAGAGCGCATGAGCTATCTGGGTATCCATCGCCGGTCCCATGCAAAGCTGAACCGCTCCATCTGGTGACGCATACTGATTTTCAGGGGATATGGAAGGTCCAGTTACGAGGTAGCCGTTTCCGTCTTCTACCATGTAGCTCAGCAGGAATTCCGTTGCTTCCTTCATTACTGGATAAGCCCGTTTTGCCAGGAACTCCCGGTTTCGCGTGTAATCGTAATGTTCCCAAAGGTGCAGGCTTAACCAGGCGCCGCCCATGGGCCAAATACCGGCATGAACTCCATCAATTGGAACGGCATGCCCCCAAAGATCCGTATTGTGATGAATTACAAATCCCTTGGCGCCATACAATTCTCGAGCAATCCTCCGCCCGTCAACCCTGGCATTGTCAATTAAATCGAATAAAGGCAAATGTAGTTCAGAGAGATTAGTAACCTCCACCGGCCAATAGTTCATCTCTGTGTTGATGTTTATGGTGTATTTGCTGTCCCATGACGGTTGAAGCTGATCATTCCACAAGCCCTGAAGGTTTGCCGCCATCGTACCTGGACGACTACTGGCTATAAGCAAGTAACGGCCGAACTGGAAGTAGAGAGCTTCTAAACCGAGATCAGTTTCCCCTGTCTGAACACGTTTCAGTCGCTCATCAGTTGGTAGCTCTTTCCCGGGAGCTCCGAGACTAAATTTGACACGATGGAAAAGCTTCTGATGATCCTTGACATGATCTGAACGCAGCCTCGAATAAGACTTCTTCGCTGCTTTCAAGTACCGCTCGTTCGCAACCTTCAGATCCCTGTGACGAAAGTCGGTCGCAGCCGATATAAACAGAGTGGCGGCGTTGGCGCCATCAACTCTAATCTCGTCACCTCCCTTTTGAAGCTGTCCTCCCTCTGCAATAATCTTAAGCATCGCCTGAAAATTCACTCCGGTCTTGCGTTCGAGGGAATGACGATCGCCCCGGGGAATGGCTTGCCCTTTTAATACCACTCGATCACTACCGATTTTGTTGGTCTCGCTGTCCTGCTCTCGCGTAAGGGTGGTGGCAAAGCTAATAAGGCCAGGACGATCGCATGTCAGGCGCACAACCAGTACCTGGTCTACTGCTGATGAGAAAACCTCACGTGTAAACTGTGCTTCCCCTAATCGATATGTAATCTTGACAATGCCCGTTTCGAGGTCTAGTTCCCTTCTGTAGGCTTTCGGCCGTTGGCTGCCGGGAAAGCGGATTAGCAGATCCGCAAGCGGCTGATAAGGCGGCATCCTTCTTGTTGTCGCGATCATTGTGCGATCAGCCAGCGCCTCCGCTTCTTTTGCTTTACCGGCAAACAATAGTCGTCGCACCTCACCCAGGTGCTTTGCTCCCTCGGGATTATTTCGATCGCGTTTCTCACCGGCCCAAACAGTATCTTCGTTTAGCTGAAGCTTCTCTGAAAAGACCTGCCCAAAAACCATCGCTCCCAGACGACCGTTGCCCACTGGAAGCGCTTCGTTCCATTCTGCGGCCGCCTGGCGATACCACAGAACGTTGGTACGCTGCGTTGGTGTCTGTGATTGAGCGACAAGCGAACTCAACGTCAACGTGAAAACAAGTAGCGTTATTCTCATCAGGTATACGCTGGGCGCAGCATTACATAATCATCAGGAGTGGAGAAGCGATAGTCTTGAGTCTTGGTTTTTTGTTTTTTGATTCTGACTTACGGGCTGGAGGTCGAGTTGTAATCTTCGAGGAGTTTTTGCGCACGCAAACTCGGGCTGATGACCGCCAGTTTCTGCGATCGATCGTAACCGCTGAAAACGCCTACCAACTCGGCCCTCTCGTTATAGACTGGGCTTCCAGAGTAGCCGTCCCGGCCGGCAAGCCGTGCTGACCAATACTGTTGCCCTCTAAAACTGTAGGAGCCATAGAAACTCCCGCGGCTAACCGTCTTATCGCCATCAGGACGAGCAATGAGGAACAACCTTTCATCCCTGCGAGGTGCTGTCTGAAAAGAAGGGCTCAAGAGGTGTTTGGGCGTCCGGCAGACACTTAGTAAAGCCAGATCTGCGTCCTTATCAAACGTGACCACAGTTGCCTCGCAACCGTTAACGTAGACCTTAACTCTCAATTCATCATTCGGCTTGAAACCTAGAAGTGCTTTTTTTGCATTACTCAGTTCGCCTGAAACGACATGATAAGCCGTCATTAGCAGCCCATCACCAACCAGGAAACCTGTGGCATGACCGTTTGGACCAGAGTCAAGAAGTGAAATGGCACGTTCAAGTGGATTTTGGTTCTTCTTCTTAAACTCCAGTTCTAGTGAAAGCGTGTAACGTTCATATTGCTTCAATGCATCAGAGGTGACGTTGCCGGCTGTTGAATTGATAGTCAGCAGGGGGAGGAGTAGCAAGATTAGTACAGCAGTGTAAATCTGTCTTATCATCTGGTCCTCCTTATTTTCAAGCGCCTAATACGACGAATCAAATGGCAAGCAATTGTAAAAAGAACCTGGGAGGTATCGGGGAGGCTAGTATGGAGAAGAAGATAGCATCGCCAAAACCCGACTAAGGCTCATTCCGGAGGCGCTAGCAAGGCCCCGGAAACAAAAACGTTGCGAGTAGCGGAAAGTTTTTACCACAAAAATCCTCGCGGATGGAAGCGTGATCTGGTTTTTGGAAATTCTCGGAAGCAGCCGTAGTGCCGATCCTACAGGCACTGACTTCATGCTTTACAATCACGAACCAGACGCGAGCGCTCCAGTTTCCGCACCAGCAAGAATCTGAGAAGTGGTGCGACTCAAGCGACGCAACGTAAGAGGCTCCTCGAGCATTAGAGCAAGCCCTCGCAACGCAGCATATTTCGGCTCATCAGAAATATTCACCGGCAAACCGGTAGACTCGCGGACATAAGTATCGAGTCCCAATAACTGGGCCCCACCGCCGGTCAGGATTATGCCGCGATCGTAAATGTCAGCCGCAGCCTCAGGGGCTAGCTCAGTTAGGGTCTCCCGCACGAAGTTCAACATCCTACCTAATACGTAGTGAATTGTCGGATATATTTCGCCCGCAGTGATGTCGATCGCTCCAGGGCCACCGGTTTGAACATCGCGCCCCTTTACTGTCATTGCCTTGGCTAAATCTGACGGAACTGTTGCCGATGCAAGTTCAAGTTTGAGGCGCTCTGCCGTTATTGCTCCTACTGTCAGACCGCGGTGTCGCCTAATGTGATTGATTATTGCCGTGTTGATAGCGCCGCTTCCCAAGCGTTCGGCCCGCGAATGAACTACCGAGCCGCTGGATACGATAGCGACATTAGTAGCCGCAGCGCCTATGTCGACGACGGCAGAAGCGTGAGGATCATCTATTTTGACCCCTGCCCCAAGAGCGGCCGCCAAACCTTCTTCAATCATCCAAATGCGACCGATCCCGGCATGCTCGGCTACGTTTAGGAGTGCGCGCTGCTCCACCTGAGTAATTTCAGAAAGTACGCTAATTGCGGCCCGGCGGCTAAAAGTTGAGAACCCACTGCGCGCTTTGCGCACGAAATGAGCGAGCATCTCTTTGCTTCTCTCAAAATCACCCACAACACCTTCAGCAAGTGGCGCAATAACCAATTCGTCACGAGTCTCGCGGCCATACTTTTGTCTTGCTTCTTCGCCAAATGCGACGATTTCGCCGGTCCGGGAATCGACCGCAACTAGTGATGGCTCATCAATAACCATCCCCCGGCCTTGTACCCAGATCATAGTGGATTCCGATCCCATATCGATTGCAATCGAGTCGGAAACTAAATCTCGTAGCGCATGCAGCCCTATAAAAGCTGCAGTCTTGCTCATAATGGACATGGATAGAGTAGTCCTTTCAAAACGACCGAATCAGTATCCGAGTGTAGCCCCGGTGGTTGTCGTGGAACTGGATAACGGCTCATTGAAGAGTTCGCCTACTGCTGAATTCAATTGTAGTCCAAAATTTTGCCAAATGGCATATTTCTGATCTGTTTTGTCAAGGTTCGATCTTCGCTCTCACGTAACCCTTTGGGCCTGGAGTAGCTAAAACGAATCATTAGGAACAACGCGGCATGACTCAGGCTTCTCTAATCACTAGAATCGTTTAGGAGGTTTGACTCTTACTGAACTTTTCGAAGCTGACAATGATGAGAGAGGAAAAATTCTTTGCAGCGAGACTGGTCGATAGGCGAGATTTTTCTATCGACTTGGCGCGTTTTCGCTTCGAACCCACCGGAGACTTTAGATTTGTTCCCGGGCAATACGCCACTATAGGTATTGAACAGGAAACCGTTATACAGCGACCTTACTCAATTGCTTCTTCTCCTGACGAGCCGTTCCTCGAGTTCTTCATCGAGCTTGTTCCTGCTGGTGTTTTCACGCCTAGATTATGGTCACTGAATCTCGGCGACGAAGTCTTGATACGAAAGAAAGCTGTGGGTAAGTTCACCTTGGATGAGGCTACCTATACTCGACACCTGATGATGGCTACGGTTACTGGCATAGCACCATTTGTAAGCATGATTAGAACGCAGAGAATTCGCAGAGAGCGAGAGTCACGACCTTTGCCCCATTCTTTTTTAGTGATTCACGGAGCAAGTCGTTCATGGGAACTGGGAGACTATCTAGGTGAGCTCAGTAAATTGAGCCGAGAGGGGTGGATTACTTATGTCCCGACTGTAAGCAGGCCATGGGAAGATAAGGGTTGGGACGGAGAGACAGGCCGGGTGGAGGACGTACTAAGAAAACACGCAGATCAGCTCGGCTTCAACAATCTCAACGCCGTGGCCTATGCGGCAGGTCACCCACAAATGGTTGAGAACACACACCGCATCCTGTTGCGAGCGAGATTCCGAGAGGAACAGGTAAAAGAAGAAAAGTACTTCGCTCTCGACGTGGCTGGCTATTAGACCAAACAAGCCACGAAATAGGCACGAATCTTTCCTTCATAGATGTGATTTCGTGGATCAACCTTTTTTGGTTTCAGCGGAAATCTGCGAATTTTTCCTTCGCTCTTAATGTTTCTCGCGGTAATATTCGTATGCCAAGCAGGTCGAAGTCTTCCTATTCCAAACCCACACTCTCGATATGACGCGATTAGAACGCTTGCAAAAGACTGGTATTTTCCGGTTAGGCACACCACAGCGGGGGTTCCGCTACCGACGAGCTGATCGGAGAAGGGTAACTGCCTCTGACTTAGAAAGAATTAAGGAACTGAGGGTACCTCCAGCTTGGACCGAAGTAACGATAAGCCACTCACGTCATAGCAAACTGCAGGCAGTAGGTAGAGACAGCGCGGGCCGTAGGCAGTACCTCTACCATGAAAATCACCACAGAACGCAGGATACAGTCAAATTCGAGCGCTTGGTCCATTTTATCCAGGACCTGCCCCGCATGCGTGGAACTGTGGCGCGCCATCTTAAGCAGCCTGGGGTGGGCCGGGAGCGGGTGCTCGCTTGTATTCTGCGGATCCTGTCAACTTGTTTTCTTCGTCCTGGTAGTGAAGTTTATGCGAGCGAGAATGGAAGTTATGGCATCGCGACTTTGACGCCCGATCATGTAACTGTAACCGGCGAGCTCGTACGCTTTGATTTCCCCGGAAAATCCGGGGTGAGACAGTACCGGGAACTCAGAGATAAAGACGTCGCGCGGGTTTTGAGAGAGCTACTGAGGTGTCGTCAAAGTGAAGTGTTTAAGTATCGCAATGAAGATGGCGAATTCGTTGACGTAAAACGACGGCATATTAACGAGTACATTAAGGAAGTGATGGGCGAACGATTCAGTGCAAAGGACTTTCGCACGTGGGCTGGAACCTTGGTCTGCGCCTGCGCCCTCGCCCGTGCGGGAACCGAGATCATAGAAAAGCCCACAGTACGAAAGCGGAAAATCGTTTCGGCAATCAAAGAAACTGCGCAGACGCTCGGGAATACTCCTGCAGTTTGTCGCGGCTCATATATTTGCCCAGCAGTCATCAAGAGCTTTGAGCGATGTCGAACGATGGACCGGTATTTCGATTCTCTGGAACAGTTCATTGCCTACCGTGGCCGTAAACTTCATCCGGCAGAAGAGTCCTTACTAGCACTGCTTCAGCAGAGTTAATTAAAGGCTAATCAATCTGTCGCGCCGCCTTGAGTTTACGAGGGGTGCTTTTGGCTTTGCGCTCGTGAACTGTTAAGAGCTGCGCCTCATTTCTCAAAGCCATTCTAAATCCAGACAAAATCTCGATCAGGAGATCAATCTTAGCGAGGCTTTGCCTTCGTGCAGTGGTACTTCCAAGAAAGAATTCAAGTTCAATGCAGCGCCGGCAGTCAGCAATAGTAATCATGTAGTTGCCTGTCTTGTAGCGGCCCTCAGCACTACACGCCGCCTCCGCTAATATGTACGAAGTTAATCCGGTAGAAATCGGTGCAAGGAAAGCACGTTTGCGATAGACAAATTTGCGCATTGGTGAGGTTCTCGAATTGTTTTCACCGTCAGACCGTTCGTGAGGCTCTGATACCAAGATTAGGGTGACGCTTATCACCTTTTCTGATAAATTGTGCGCGTTCTGTTCCTCAACTTTCTAGCCAAACTAACTTTGATCCAAGTAAGGAATGGCAGTGACACTCTCACGCAACCTTCTTCACCCTCAGTTGCTATTCATCCTATTTGCGTTGAAATTCTGTACTGTGCGGTATAGTATCTCTAAACAGGATTGCTGTCAACAAATATGTTTAAATGTATTCCTATATCAGGATAGCCGATGGAATTACTAGAACATGTGGCCATGCAAATCAGAGAGTTGCGCACTAACTACAACAGCGGTGAAGGGCTCTCACAGGAAGGATTGGCAAATTATCTTAACGTCGCGCCAAATACAATCTCACGATGGGAAACAGGAGTCTACTGTCCAAGCCTTGAAGATATTGAAAGACTTGCACGCTTTTTTGGTGTGTCCGTTATGTTCTTCTTTCCTCCAGACGAACTAGGACCGCAAGATGACCACTTATTGGCGCTTTTGCGTACTGCTAGACAATTACATCCTGCGGATCTTGAAGAACTCACCAAATATGCTGAGTTCCGACGTGCTCGCAGCATGTATAAAGGCAAGGGCCGGCCAAAACCCGGACGGCAAAGGAAAAACAGGTGAACCTCACAGCTTATTACTACGACCTTAAATTGCTCGCTCGTCGAGTCCGAACCGAATATGGACTAAACTCACCTCGAGTACTGCCTGCGGATCTCAGAAACATCTATTACAAGAATGGTATTGAAATCGACATCTGGCCTTATCGATTTAGAAATCTTCGCGGCGCCTTCATATGTGATGAACTGGGAACCACCGTAATGCTCGCAAAGGGGTTGCCTCAAGACCCTTTAGCATTCACAATGGCCCATGAATTGAAGCACTTTCTCAGGGATAGAAATCTTAAGCTGAATTACTGCGACCAGTCGAATATGCGGAAGCCCCTCGAAACCGGGGCCGAGATTTTTGCGGCAGAGCTCCTGTTTCCAGATCCCGATTTCATAAAATACATGGGACTGCTTTCAATAAAGAGGGGGCAATGTACGCCAGAGACGCTAGTTCGGCTAAAGCTTCGAACAAGAACAACCCTTAGCTACGCTGGCTTAGCCATCAAAGCAGAGCGCCTGCAGTTTGCGCCAGTGGGAACAGTTACCCAAGTCAAAACATGGCGAAAGCTCGAGAAGCAAATACACCTTAATCTCAGAGCGTAGCGAAAGAACTGCGCGCTGCATTCTACTTGTTGTGCTAGGCGCGAGACAGTTAGGTGAAGCGATGAGTAATACTACGGTACTGACTATTCCAACGACGCCCTTCATGGATCAGCGTCCTGGCACTTCCGGATTACGGAAAAAGACCCGCACCTTTATGCAGCCGGGCTACATTGAGAACTTCGTGCAGTCAATGTTCGACGTTATAAGAGAGCAAAACGGCAGCGACTTTCGAGAGCACACATTGGTCATTGGTGGAGACGGACGCTACTACAATCGCGAAGCCATCCAGACCATAATCCGCATGGCCGCAGCAAATGAGTTTGGCAGCTTATTGGTCGGTCGTGGCGGAATCTTATCGACACCCGCAGTATCTGCAGTTATTCGCAGGCACGCCGCGCTCGGCGGATTAATATTATCTGCCAGCCACAATCCTGGCGGCCCTGATGAAGACTTTGGCATTAAGTACAACGTTAGCAATGGTGGACCAGCGCCAGAAGTCCTGACCGAACGGATCTATAAACGCACTCTAACAATCACCCAATATCTGACAATCGATTATCCAGACATTAATCTGGACCATGATGGCAGAATATCTGTTGCCGGCACGGAGGTGGCCATAATAGATCCTCTGGCAGACTATACAGCGGTGCTTGAAGAACTATTCGATTTCGACGCCATTGGCTCCCTCTTCAAGAAAAGGTTTCGAATGGTGTTTGACGCGATGAATGCTGTCACTGGCCCATACGCTCATTACATTCTTGAAGAGCGTCTCGGCGCACTTTCTGGCACTGTGATCAATGGCACGCCTTTACCAGATTTCGGTGGACATCATCCGGATCCTAATCTCGTTCATGCTGCTGAACTGGTTCAGCGGATGTATGCAGAGGATGGGCCGGATTTTGGTGCGGCATGCGATGGGGATGGCGATCGTAATCTTATTTTGGGGCGCAGCTTCTTCGTTACCCCAGGCGACTCGCTAGCGCTCATAACCGAGCACGCGCAAAGATGTATCCCTGGTTATCGGAGTGGACTGGCCGGCGTCGCGCGCTCAATGCCGACGAGCACCGCGGTAGACAGAGTGGCGGCTGAGCTTGGAATTCAGTGTCACGAAACTCCAACTGGTTGGAAGTTTTTTTCTAATCTTCTTGATGCAGGACTTTGCACCATTTGTGGAGAAGAGAGTTTCGGCACAGGCTCGTCTCACGTCCGCGAGAAAGATGGTCTATGGGCAGTGCTCTCCTGGCTCTCAATTCTCGCAGCGACTCGCAAGTCAGTGGCAGAACTTGTCCACGAACACTGGCGTCATTTCGGTCGCAGTTATTACCAGCGGCACGATTATGAAGGACTCGAATCTGAGGCAGCCGTGGAAATGATTTCAGAAGTAAAAGCTCATCTCGATAGCCTGCCCACGACTCCTTTCGGAGATACCAGTATTGAACGTGCTGACGATTTCAGTTACACGGATCCCATAGATGGTAGCGTAACTACCGGTCAGGGGATTCGTTTGATGCTTGAAGATGGGTCACGTGTGGTGATGCGCCTTTCCGGGACTGGCACTCAAGGCGCAACGCTACGACTCTATTTTGAACGTTATGGTAGTGATGGAGGCGAGGGGGATATTGATAAATTCCTCGATCCACTCGTGCAGAGCGCTAGAACATTTTTACGGCTAGGTGAGCGCTTCGCTCGGGAAGAACCTACGCTCATCACGTGAACACTTGCTTACCTGATTCCAACCAAACCCTGAACAGATTGAATTAACTTCTCCGAGTCATAGCCGACACCATCTTTAAAGACAATCTCCACCTTCTGGATGTCGCTAATGTTTGCCGCCGGGTTTCCATTAACCAGGATCAAGTCGGCTTGCTTTCCCGGTGCGATTGAGCCGATGCGACTATCGTCACCAAGAAACTTTGCGCCGTTGAAGCTCGCAATCTTTATGGCTTCTACAGGAGTAAACCCGGCTTCAACAAGAAGCTCGACCTGCCGGAGATCGCCAAAACCTGCCACGACACCTCCGTTACCTGTTGGGTCCAGACCAGCAATCAACAACCCACCTGCTTTAACAAAAGCCCGTTCAAAATCCATAGCCTTACGGAGGACAGCCAAAAAGTCTGTCTGAGAAGAGACGCGTGCGCGGGCTTGCAGATAACGCACCCGAGCGTCCGTTGACATCACATTGAGCACGCGAGGGTTCAGCAGGGCGCTGGCGGCTCCAATACCACTTTGGGCCAAAGGGGCTGCAGCGGCTTCGAACACGGGTAAGGTGGAAGTGATTGCGACGTTCTTTGCCACGAGTGTGCGTATTGTTTCTTGAACTGGCTCACTGTTGACATCCAACTGACGCAAACTGGAACCAACGGCCCCGCCGGCGGGACATTGATCTGGTTGTTTATTGGAGACATATTCCGAATTTGCAAACAGACCATGCTCCAGGTTGTCAATTCCGATCTCCGCAGCTTCGCGATAACCAATCGAACACAGGTGACCTGTAACCTTCAGCCCACGCTTGTGTGCTTCTTCCACAATGGCACGCAACTCTTCGCGCGTGACGTTCATATAAACCTTGAACGAAGTGGCGCCAGTATCTGCCCAATAGCTCACCATGCGGCGTGCGTCGTCGGGACCAGTAAGTTGGCGCATCACTGGCGTGAAAGCTCCGCGACCTTCGAGATAAGGAGCTGTGATGTGCATCTTTGGACCAATCATGCGTCCCGAATCAATCAATTGTTTGATCTCAAGATCGGTATAAGGAGCAACGCTGCCAGTGGTCCGAATCGTAGTAACCCCAAGCGCGAGATAGAGGCGTGGAAAGCTGCTGCCCATGTTGGAATACATCGGCGGCGAGCCCCCCATAGGAAAAAACATGTGGTTGTGCATTCCGACCAGTCCCGGCAGAACCGTGTAGCCGGGCAGGTCGAGCGTCTTGGCATCGGCTGGTACCTTTGCTGCTTTGCTTGGTGCAACCGATTCAACTTTCCCATCTTTTATTACAATGGTTTGGTCTTCGTGGGGCGGTGCTCCAGTACCATCAATCACCCGCACGTGGGCCAGCACAATTACCGGGGCCTCAACTCGGACAAACTGCTGCCGATCAGGTGTCTGGGCATGAGAAGAGGTCAAAAAGCACAAGAAAAGGAGAACTGAGATCTTGGTTTTCATGTTGTGTCCTCTCTGGTTCTGAAATGGAAGACCTGAATGATAGCAAACTTATGATGGGAATAATTAAGGACAATGTCTGTTAACCCAGGTTACTTCTCAGGAGCTAATTGGTTCTCCTCCATGGGAAGGTCTAAATTAGTACTGGGAAGCTGAGGCTGAGCCGGTAGTAAACTGCTGCGACAGTGAATGCGATAAGGAAATGGAGTAATACGCCGAGCAGAACGGTTGTGAACCCGCGGTCGAAAGAAGCAGGTCCAAGCAAACCGCTCGATATGTACTGAAAGACCCGAATGGGACTGGTCCCTCTGAGACCAGCGGTTGATAGTGGCAGCCAAACCGTCGAGTACCCCAACGGCCAAGCCACCTAACACGATGGTGTCAAAGAGTTGCGGACGCGGGACGAAAGATGTGTTGCTACCTAATAAGTATGGGGCCAATTGTTTTTGCCTCTGATGCTATTCCTCATGCCCCAAAACAGCGATAGACACGAGTGGTTTATTCTCTGAATCACCGGCATTTCAAGGCAAAGCCGCGAGCGTACAAAGACGCTAAGAGTAATCAACACTGCAATACTCTTCATATTCCTTGCGTCTTTGCCTCTTTGATGCGTCTTTGCACCCTCGCGGCTTTGCGTTGCAATGCTTTTTGAGTCAATTGCCCTACAAGGACCAAAAAACCAAAACCAAAGACCATCTTTCCAGGTTGTCAACCTTCCTGCCAAACGTATAAAGTTAGACCTCACCCCCATTAAAAACATTTCACCTCCTAAGGGAAGGCTTCCGGGACTATGAAATACTCTGACGTGCTCCGAGCATGGGGAAGCATACTCGCCGGTCGTTATCCTTTGCTCTCAATCGAGATCAGCCGGGAATGCCCACTTCGTTGCCCGGGCTGTTACGCCTACGAGCCAATGCACCTCAACTCCAACATCGGACCGCTGAGGACGCTCGCTGACTATCAGGGACAAGAACTAGTCAACCGAGTCCTCAAACTAGTTCAACAACATCGACCGATGCACCTTTCAATCGTTGGCGGTGAGCCTCTCGTACGCTACCGTGAGTTGAACACTTTGTTACCACACTTAAGTAAAATGGGGATTTTGGTCCAACTGGTTACAAGCGCCGTGCGTCCCATCCCTCGAGGTTGGAACTTAATTAGAGGTTTGCAACTCGTCGTCTCGGTAGATGGATTGCAACCCGAGCACGACGAGAGGCGTAAACCCGCAACTTACAAGCGGATTTTGGAGAACATTAAGGGCCACCGGATCACGGTGCACTGCACGATCACACGCCAACAGACCGAGCGCCCTGGATATTTCGAGGAGTTCCTTCAGTCGTGGTCAGCGCGTCCCGAAGTTGAGAAGATCTGGTTCAGCTTGTTCACTCCCCAAGTGGGAGCTAATGATGTCGAGATCATTCCGAGAAGCAAACGTCCGCCGCTAGTTTCTCATTTACTGGATCTGCAAAGGAGATTTCCGAAACTAGCGTTGCCAAGACAAGTCGCAGAGGGCTATCTCAACCCACCACATTCACCAGCCGAATGCGTTTTCGCCCGCACAACAATCTCATTAACTGCGGATCTCAAGACTCGTGTAACTCCCTGCCAGTTTGGTGGAAATCCGGATTGCTCGCAGTGCGGCTGCATGGCTTCTGCCGGACTGAAGGCTATAAGTGATCATCGCCTACTAGGATTCGTGCCAGTGAAAAATCTCTTTCGCGCTTCTGAGGCAGTAGGCAGAAGAACGGCCCAACTGTTTAGGAAGGAAGCTTCACAATAGAGCTGTTCGGGCTCTACACAGAACTAGACGCAAGCCTCATTTTTTAACGAGTTCCACACGCCGATTCTTTGCTCGCCCTTCATCCGTAGCATTACTTGCAACGGGCGCCAGAAAGCCCATCCCGGCGGCTTCAAGCCTGCTACTTTGAATACGGTGTTCTGAGACTAACGCGTTCACAACTGCATTCGCTCTCCGGCGTGATAAGTCCATGTTGTAGTCATGGCCCCCCTGATTGTCGGTATGGCCCACAACGAGCAGGTTTAGCGATGGGTTCTGTTGTAATAGCTTTGCGATTTCAAGCAGTTCTGGCCTGGATTCCGACTTGATCTGTGCTGAGTTCAGGTCGAAATAAATTCCATACAAGGCAATGCGCCCGGTCGCTTCGATTGTCTCGGCCATCTTGTCCGCGTTTACCGAAACCATGCCTGTATCCATGGCTTTCATTTCAACGATCTCGAGGAGAGCATTCGGAGCCTTCACGCCATTGTGGAACGTCGTAAAGAGAGAGATATAAACAGTGCTTCCGCCCATCGTTTTCGTTGCGGCCATGTAGTAGGGGGTGCTGACGTTTGTGGACAGCGCGCCGCGGTTATAGGGAGAAGGAATGCGCAGATAGCGACTACTCGGATACACGGCAAACAGAAAGTTCCGGCCGCATTCCGTGGTGGAGCAGGTATACAGAGTTTCAAACCCCGCTTGCTGAAACGCGCTCTGGTAATTGCGGAATACCTCGAGCGAAGAACGCCCCGCCGGTCCCACGTATTGGAGTCTTGTAACCTTTCCTTCCAAGTCTTTCCTTTTCGCTGCGACCCACTTTCTCTCTTCGTAAGTTGCCGGTCCCAGAGCCAACGTAAAAGCGTCGTACTCCTTGGCGTCATATCCTATAAGCGAAGAACCGGCATAGCGCGTAACTAATGGATGGTCCTTGGTGCCGGGGGCATCACCTGTCTGCGAGAACGCTAACGGTGAAACAGAAAATGTGAGGGCGAAGAAAGCGAAACTTGCGGACAGTCTTTGGATTCTTCTGTTCATCAATTGTCTCCTTTTTGATGTTTTGGAAAATAACTAAACCTCACCGCGGTGAATTACCACGGCGAAGACCCACGAACTCGATCCGCGAGATCCCTAACCAGCGCTGAGATTAGTAAGAATGGAAACCCTACTGCTGCTGGCGGGTTGATGGGACAGGAACGTGCCTATGTGCAGTAGGCGGCTTATATCACCATTAGTGGGAGCATGCAACCTTTAAAAAACTATGCGAAGCGTGAAGCCAAATTAACGCAACGCAGCAGGTTGCGGAGATGCGAAGTGCCAGCAAAGTAAGTCGACCGCCCGGCTGTGCAGACTGTTTGTCGACCGAACGGCAATTCGGTGGTCCAGATTGTGGCAGGTGATGGATCAGGCATTTTTCAGCCCAGTGGACGACATTCACCGCCTGAAGACTGTAGGAAGTTGCGACCCACTCTGAAAAATCAGTCTATGCAGTGATCGAGATACGAAGTATTTACTCTACGGGGACGTCTGATTCGTATATTTGCGGGAGGTGGTAATATTTGTAGTGCTGGGATTGATAGGTCAGGAAACGCGCCGGCATCCAAAAGGTTGGTCGTCTGGCTACCTTCGTCCGAAAGCAGCCACATTCCAACAGCCAAACTGAAATCAACTTTCCCTTGCTTGCTATTAGCTAAGGATTGCCGCACACAAGTCGACGCAACCGATCAGTGAAAAGAACATCCATCTTATGAGGCTGGATAAGTGCTGTTACCTGTCCGGCGCCAAACATGTGGTGCGTGAGCGTCTCGCCTTTGCGATAGGTGCGTTTTTGATCGTAGGGGGTTCCGGCTTTTTCAACCGATTTATATCGAGTTGGGCCCCCTTTTAATTTATATACAACCAGCGAGCCGCACATCGGACAACTGATACGCGTTATTTGTCCCTTCTTACCAACAGCAACTACGATGTGACCACACTCTTCCGCGCAAGTGAGACACATGTATTCAATTCGGTCCCCAGGACTAAATGTCTCTTTTTCGCTCATATAGTTTCCCTTTCGACCTAACTATCTTCCAAGAGTTTACTATGTCCATGTCGATTCTCCTATGTGACTGGCCGGGACAGAGTTGCCAGCTTTGGACGAACTTGTTGCGTGAACATAGCAGAACGCCCCCGGCGAAGACTCCTTTATTCGGGGGCGTTCTTAAAGGTTTGCCGTTGAGGACGATTACCAACGGGGCGTGCGGTCGTTACGGCTTCCAAAGTTGCGTCCGCCACCTCGATTGTCTCGATAGCCACCTCCGGAACCGCGATTTCCACCATTGCGATTCTCCCGCGGTTTGGCTTCGTTTACCTTTAAGGCCCGCCCGTTAACTTCTTTACCGTTGAACTGAGCAATGGCGTTTGCGCCTTCTTCAGCGGTGGACATTTCGACGAAGCCAAAGCCTCGGGAACGTCCCGTCTCGCGGTCCTCCACGACACTCGCCGATTCAACTGTTCCAGCCGACGCAAAAAGCTCTTGCAGATCTGAGCTGTTGGTTTGGAAAGCGAGGTTTCCAACATAGAGTTTCATAGACATTTAGATTTGACCTTTCCTATTTGGGGAAAAAAGAAGCTTGCGAATCGGATTGGCTTCGTCAAAACGGTCGTGGTCGAAGGAACTGGTTCGGATGCTCTTTAATAAAGAGCGGCTTCTTAAGTTTTGAACAAGCCTGCTCTCGAACTATCTAAACGTCCAGCGCTTATCTATCTGCGCGGGGCGCATCACCGTTGATGCGCGAGAGAAGGATTAACAGGCCACTAGGATGCCTTAATTCGGTCGCTGTTTGCAAGCTCTCGACCAGTGCGCTCAATGAGCAGTGATAAAGGCTGTCGCCAAGAACCTTCCTAGCGCAGCCTTTTCACTCGTATTCGTTCTTTGTCTGGTTAACTTTGATCTAATTGAAAACGCCCTTAATGAAGCTACCGACCTTCTTAAAGCCGCCGACTACATGCTCACCAAAGTTTTTAGATTCCGAGACTGCCTGTTGACCAACCGCTCCTGCACCTTCAGCAACAGCTACGCTTCCAGAAGCGGTCTTCTCAGCTACAGTTGTTGAGACCTCGCGTGTTTTCTTACCGGCAGTCTTCGCCTTATTTTTGCTAGTTTTTCCCACCTCCCATGCCTGGTCTGTTCCGGCAGCCGAAACTTCGGCTGCTTTCCCAACGCCCTTGGCTGTACCTTTAGCTACTGTTTCGACACCGCTAATTGTCGATTCAGCAATTGGCTGAGCTGTCTCAACTGTTTTTGCGGTGGCGCCCTTTACTCCTTCTCCGGCAGCTTCGCCAATCCTTACAGTAGTTTCCGCGGTTCCTCTGGTGACGTCACCCGCTTTTCCAACAGTTGCTTTCGTGCTTTTAGTCACGGTTCTTGAAGACCCTTTCACCTTCTCTTTTACGGAGCGGCCGTCGCTGGCACTGCTCGAGTTAATAGCGATCGTGTCGCTGGATTCCTCAAGAACATTTAGTTGGTTGTTTTCCGTAAGTTCACGGACTTCGCCGCTGCGCATGTAAACCTTCGTTACGCGCTTCCCGTCTCGAGTGGTTAGGATTTCAACTCGTTCAACTTTACTGTTTGGATTTAGGAACCTTCGCACAGTTCGTGTACCGTTCGACTCCTCTATCGTAATTTCGGAATCATCAAGGCCCGGCTGTGTTTGTTCAATCTGAGCTTGTACTCCTAGAGAGAGTGAGCAGATCATCGCTATGGTAAGTGATATCGACTTGTACATTTCTAATCACCTTTCATTGAGATCAGTTTTTTGGCGACACCAACCGCTTGCACTCTGATGGTTTTCTAAGACGCTGAGATGCATCTTCTCATATGCGAGCGTGTTAGAGGGAAGAATTATCTATTCAGGAGTCAGAAGTCAGGAGTCAGAAGTCAGGAGTCGGAAGACAGGAGTCGGAGTCAAGTCCGGAGTCAAAGGTCAAGTGTCAGGAATCAGGAATCAGAAGTTCAGGAGTTGGTCTCCGCAGCAGAAGGCTCTAACTCCTGACTTATCACTCCTCTCCAGAAACTCCCCTGAGCGCCCTGAGGCCCCATTTGTCATTTGTCATGATTTGTCATTCTTCATTATTACAAATGAGAAATGGGAACTCCGGAGCTTCTGCGTCTCGCAACCACCTCCCGGTGGTCCGACGCTGACTCCTGACTCCTGACTTCTGACTCCTAACTTCACTTGGTTTTGACCTGGGCGCTTTGTCGGGTTGGTTTCGTCGACAGCAGTGTAAGTTGATTGATACGCTCACGAAGAGCCTGGACATATCTTTCCATTTTCCCCTGTGAATAGTGAGCTGCGCGGAACGCATCCCGAAGCTGTTCATCTGAAAGGCTCGTAAGTAACGAACCGATCCAGCGAGCGTGCTCGACAGGTATGTCGCGCATTGCCTTCTCCTTCTTTACTTCGTTCCGATAGTAAATAGGATGAAGAACTGCTAGATGGCCCAGTCCAGTCGGTCTCGTGTCGTAGTCGAACTGCACAACACCGTTCTTGGTCCCAAGAACAAAGTCCGTCGAGAGAAAGTCCTCAAGATTATTCTTTGACCGCTTGCCGCCAAAACCGCCGGCCTTGCCGAGCGTGGCGCCAAGATCGGTGACGTAGTACCGTGCTTCTCGCCTGCCTCCTGCTGCAGCAGTGTAAATAATTCGATTGTTACCCGCGCGAGCGTCATAATTGTTCAGCAGGATCATCAACACCTTTAGACCATCCAGCTCGCGTGTGTTCGCGAAGGGGTTCTTCTGCCAGTCCCACGTGGAACCTCGCTTCATACCCGCTCGCCTCGGTTCGAACCGAACTCCTCGTACAAAATTATTTGAAATGTATTCACGACCGCGCGAAAGAGGCAGAAGCTTTTCTACCTGAATTTCGTCGAAGTGATATGCCTCTTCTGCGAAGTATCCGACTGCCCACACGAGTCGGGTTGCAACTGTCTCTGCTTGTGCTTCGAGCCCAAGCTTGACGCTCCACAACTGTCTACGAGCGTCGCGCACGATGAATTTGGGAGACTCGCCGCTCTTATCTTCTTCGACAAAGGTGAATGGCGCGACTGGTGCAGCGTCGGGTGAACCAGGCCCATAGCGAAGATCTCGTGCGGAGATATTACCGGGATTCCTCCAGATGATTGGTGTAGCTTCAAGAGTTGTCGCCTCGCTGTTCTTTTTGGCTTGAGCAAGCCCAACTTCTGTCAAGCCTAACGTAAAGATCATTAAAAAAATCGGCCAACTCTGTTTTTTCATAGGCATTGAGACTCCTTTGGCGCTTGATAAAAAAGACCAGTCCTAACTCAACACATGCGTTAAGTGTGCCAACAAACAAACGCTCTAACTTGGCTCCAAACGTTCTGCTTTGCTGAGAACGGCCCACAGTAGCTGGCTTTTCAAGCAAATACTCCGCGTATTGTCATCGTACAGACACGACTTACAACGTTTCACAACATTTTGTGTGATCCCGCGCGAATTAATCCGGAATGGCAGCAGAAACACACTAATGTGTGATTCCAAACCGAAAATGACAACTCGCCTCCCGTCGGTATCGTGTTTGCTGTTTCGGGTCGAATGAAGAGTCATTTAGTGCATGCGCTGAGGTCGCAACAATATTATTGCGCAGCCTCGAAGCCAGTTTTGATTCGGTCTCGATATTTAACAGAGAGGTACTGCGATGCCGCAAAAGTGTAGAATCACCAGAACATTGGTCCTAGCGTTCGGGTTAATCTTAATCCTTTCACCTCATACGTACTCTATCCAGGAAAAAGCGAAGAAGAAGCAAACGCCTCGAGGAACCCCAGTACTTTGGCGTGAACCCGCCGATATCGCGGCTCGCGATCTCATTCTTGGACCAGGCGGTGCAGAGATGAGACCTGACATTAGTCGAGTCACTTTTATTGAAGAGGAGAAGGGTGGGTACTCGAAAAAGTATCGAGTTAAGGATGCAAAAGGGCGCGTGTGGGTAGCTAAGCTTGGCAAGGAGGCGCAAAGTGAGACTGCGGCAGTACGTTTAGTTTGGGCAGTGGGCTATGTTAGTGAGATCAACTACCTGATCCCTCACGTGACGATCGAAGGCAAAGGCACATTCGAGAATGTACGTTTCGAGGCACGTCCGGAGCATGTAAAGCGTGTTGACGAATGGAGATGGAGTGAAAACCCGTTCCTTGGGAAGCGTGAGTTGCAGGGCTTGAAGGTGCTGATGGCATTAATGGAGAACTGGGATCTGAAGGACTCGAATAATCGGATTCTTCATGTCCGCCGTGACGGGCGGAGTGAGCTACATTACATCGTCAGCGACCTCGGCACTACATTCGGTAAGACTGGCGGGCAGAAGTCGCCTATCGCGCTCATTCGGGGCATAAAGGGTAGCCGTAACGACCCTGATGACTATGTAACTGACGACTTTATCGATGAGGTCCACGCTAATACGGTTCGTTTGGATTACAGCGGCAAGAACTCGAGCATCATGCGCAATATTACTATTGCCGACGCGCGATGGATCGGGGGCTGGCTGTCACGACTGAGTGATCGTCAGATAGAGGATGCCTTTCGTGCTGCGAATTACAATGCCGAAGAAGTGCTAATGCTGGCAAGCGCGGTTCGCAAGAGGATTCAGGAGTTGGCAAGTCTACAACCCGATTCAACCATCGGTAGGGACGCTCAGCGCCCATAAGGTAGTCGAGCAAAAACGCGACGCGAAGTACTTCTAACGCAATGCAGCCGAGGACGCTAAGTTCGGAAAAAGCACTAAAGAGTGTAGAAGGATCTGTACTATTAGAAGTACTTTGCATCATTCAACCCTCAACTTTCAGCACTCGTTCTCCAGGAGTTTAGAGCCACGGACAGTGTCGAACTTTGGAAGAAGTAAGCCTTCAGTATAGTTCGTTTAAACCATCTCCTGAACTGAATACAAGCGAACGTCGCATAGCTTCAATGGCTTGAGGTAGAACAAACAGAGCCATACAATCTATGCTTGTCGCACCGTTCCTATCCGGACAATGATTGCACGGTTAGCGGGACGTTAGATCTCGCTTAACCTTGAGTGGTTACCTAAAGGCTTATGAGGCACCCTGGCTTCTTCATCGTTCACAATATCTTTAACAAAAGGACGCTCGTCCTGCTCCTAATCGCAAGCAGCACCTGGCTGCTAGCCGGACCCGATCTGCTGCCGAGTACAAACATTCAGGCTCAAGAAGACAGGCTCACAAACCTAAGGGAAGAATACGCGAAGCTGGAAAGGGAAGGTATAAAGGAGAACTTTCACCGGCAACTCTCCTTCACGATCCTCCAGGAATATCTTCCGCCTGGTACTCGTATGACGTCCGGATATCGCAGCCCGGCACGACAACTGGACCTTATTCTTCGCATGGCGCGAGCAAACGGTATCTCAGCGCCGGCGACTGCCTCAATCGAAGATGAGAATTCGTGGCGCCCTTCGCTGATGGCTTTAAGACAAAAGGGATATATCATCGCTTCCCCCACACATACTCCACACGCCACTGATGAGGCCGTTTTTGATCTCTCTGGCGCCGACTTGAACGAGATTCAGGCTGGTTGTCGCCTCGCTGAAAAAGCCGGGATGATCAAATTCCGGAGGATCATATTTGAAGCCAAGAACAATGCCATTCACGTCGAGATCGAAAGTGTAAGCCCAAAAGCGTTCAATGTTCTCGGTAGGCGTCCTCCCTCCACTGGTCCTGGCACGGGCCCCACAACTGGGAGTTCGGAAGCTGATCAGCGTCGGAGTATGTTGCAGCAGCTGCAGGATTTGCATGACAGGGAGCCGGATCCATTAAAGAAGATCGACTATGATCGCTCAAAGAGGAACCTCTTAGACCCCGTCGCCGAAGCATCTGAGATTGATGCTCTCGACGCTGAGATAGAGCAACACCAAAAAGAAGCGCAGCAATTAGCCGCGGTTGGGCCAAAAGGGACATTGATAGCTAAACTTAGCACAGCGTTGCGTGAAGGAAGATATGACGACGCTGAAAGAGTGGCCGAGGAGTACTCAAAGGCGTTTCCAAATTCGCCCGAAGCTCAGCAGACATTTGTCCGGATTAAGACACACAGCCTGTTGATGGAGGCGCAGGACCTTCTGAATCAGGGTGAATGTAGTCACTGCCAGAGAGCAGAGCGCTTAATTGACGAAGCACTTGCGCTTTCTCCCCATCATCAAGGAGTCCGCCTAACTAAAGAACGGATCGATGAATGTCTCAAGCGCTGTGAAGGATCGAGTGTTGTCATTGTGATTCTGGGGACACTCGCATTCTTTGTCTTCGCTGGCTCGCTCACGGGTTATTTCTTTCTTTCTCGACCGAATAGTTGGCTAGCAAATCGGATGAGTGGCCCCCCGGAATGGGTGTTAGAGGGCATTGGGGGAGCCTGCCACGGAAGGGTTTTTCCCCTACAAGCTGGTGAGATCATGATCGGAGCGCAAGGACAACCCGATGGCCCCGCAGACATTGAGATCACTGATTTCCAATCCATGATCTCGAGGCGGCACTGTTTGATTATGCGCAACGGTAACGAGGTCTACTTGATGGATGAGAGCACGAATGGAACAAAGGTGAACGGTCAGGAAATTCATAAAGGCGTGCCGATTAGAATCAACTCGGGTGACGAAATCAGTCTCGCCGACCAGGCATTTCTGTTGTTAAGGCAGAAATGACCTTCAAAACCAACTCAGATCCACGAAGTCACATCATCACGAACTCTCACAAAGAAGAGTAAATCTTGGACGTTACGGCTGTCGGTAGTATCATCAAAGTACAACGAACTTTGTGAGCAGAATGATTACTCATACAACAAACTACCTCGAAGTAATCCAATATCTGCCGGCGGGCGGGACGTTAATCCTCACAGAGGTTCCCTGGGAAGATTACGAACAACTTTTAAATGATCTTGGCGACTGCTCTTCGCTCAGGATTAGCTACAACCAGGGAAGAATGGAGATCATGAGTCCCTCACACCAACATGAATACTTCAAGGACGTGGTGTTTTGTCTTGCGCTCACTCTGGCACAAGAAACAAGTTCTACTTTTCAAAGCTTTGGCTCAGCCACCCACAAACAGAAGTGGCTTGCGAGAGGCGTAGAACCCGACGTATGTTTCTACATCCAAAACGCAGCATTGATAATCGGCAAAGACCAAATTGACCTGCGCACTGATCCGCCACCGGATGTTGTCGTCGAAATCGACGTTTCTCATGATTCGATAGCCAAGCTCGCAATCTATGCAGGCATGAAGGTGCCTGAAATTTGGCGCTACGATGGCAAGAGGGCCCAGATGTTGCAACTGGTTGGAGATCAATATGTCGAAATTGCAGCCAGCATCGCTTTTCCACTTCTCACAAGCGACGCGTTAACGCAATTCCTGGAGCAGAGCAAGACCGAGGGGCAGAGTGCAACAGTCAAATCCTTTCGAAAATGGCTTCGTACCCAATCCCCAAGTGGTTGACAGTCAATCTCTTGTTCCCAACCGCCTCGGGTGTGAGCTACGCACAGGTACATCTAAGTAACCTACGGCAGTTGTTTCCGCCCTGTTTCGCTTTGTCTCTGCTGCTGCGGATTATCCACGACGGACACTCGTTGGTCTCTATCGCGATATAACTTCAGCGCTCTGTAAAGAAGAGCAATAGCGAACCACAGAAAGATCGCGACTACCGGATAGACTAAGAGACGAGGAAAGTATGCGAAGAGGATTGCCAGTCCGAGCAATAATGCACCGCCTAACACCATTAGACGGGCTTCAACGGGTTCAAGGACGCGTCTACTTGTGAATGCTGCGCCGACTGCGTTTCCGATGCGAAGAGCTCCCGCCGCCGCCCGACCACCACTACCTCCGGCACGTTTTAGCCGACGTCGCCGGCCAACGGGTGCACGTACTTTGTGTTTCTCGTCTAATACGATCTCAGTCGCGTTCGTTAAGTCCGCGACATACATCTCCTCCATTTCGTGCGCGAACTTTTTATCTTCAACAACAGCATCCATTTCACAATTACCGAACCAGCTAGCAATGTTTAAGTTGGTAGATCCAACACGCGCCCAGCGCCCATCCGCTACCGCCGTTTTTGCATGAAGCATAGAGCCGTTCCATTCAAAGATCCGCACACCCGATTCCAACAGCGGACGATATCCAGCTCTCGACAATGGCCTCAGGATAGGAATATCGCTACCATTTGGGACCAGGAGACGAACATCAACTCCGTCCATCGCTGCCGAACGTAACGCCTGAACGTAAGAAGTAGTTCCCGCGTAGTAAGCATCTGTTAACCACAAACGATGTCGCGCCAATGCCGCAACAAGTTGGTCTGAGCGCATCATTCCTGCGGTCGCGGGGACGCTCGCGACGATGCGTAAGCTCATGTTGCCAGCTCGTGCCAACGCATTCCTCTTAACAATTTCATCTTCGGGGAGCGAAGGACCAGTTAACGCCCAAACATAAGCAAACGCTTGTTCGATCTCTGCAACTGCTGGCCCGCGCACTTCAACTCCAGTATCACGCCACGGCTCAATCTTCTTTTCCGGAATACCTACCCACATTCGCCCTACGCACAAGCCGGTAATGAATCCCACTTGACCATCCACTGTGAGCGTTTTTCGGTGATCCCGACTGAGCCACCCGAGTGGTGAGTCCAACTGTGGTGGGTTATAGCATCGCACGTCAACGCCCCCTGCTCGCAATTTGTTCCAAAAGGATCGCGAAGCCTTTCCGAACCCCCCCACCCAATCGTAAAGAAGCCGCACCCGCACTCCTTCTTTGGCTTTGGTAATTAACGCGTTGGCGAATCGCCTACCTTCTTCATCTTCATGAATGATGTAACTCTCGAAATGAATGTAGCGTTTTGCGGCTGCGATGGCCTCGAGCCAGGCCGGGTAGTTCTCAGTAGCATCCTTAAGCAGCCTGACGTGATTGCCTTCGATGAGCGGTGCACCAGCGGCCCGCGAAAAAGCTTGATCAGCGACATGACGGACGGAAGGCAGGGTAATGCGCTCGCGCTGTTTCAGTTGGGACTTACGAAGCATTTGACCACTTACCTTTAAGAAATCTTGTCCAACCCCATCTAGATACTCGAACAGTAAATTGAGTTGGCCCGTTTCGCAACAGGCAAACAACTGTCCGACAATCTTCAGTTTGGCGAATGGTCGATTCGTGTTGTTTCGTGTGGTTTAGTGGATATTTCGTGTAGTGGACACCGCCTCTATCCACGAACTCACACGAATTCTCACGAACTTTTCTGTTGCGTCTCAGAAACTCTTTCGTGTCAATCCGCCTGGTTTAGTGCCTTAAGTTCATCCTTAGCTCAGCCATCAAACCATCTAAAGGATCCAAGAATCAAAGAGGACGACAAACTGAAGTTTGCTGGACTAAGCAAATGCAGAGTTTTCGTATCACAACCTACAACATCCACAAGTGTCGCGGATTAGATGGTCGCGTCCGGCCGCAACGCATAATAGACGTTTTGAAAGAAACTAACTCGGACGTCATCGCTCTGCAGGAGGTTGTGGGGATGGATCAGCTCGAGCGCGAACGCAATCAAGTACGCTCCATTGCCGAAGAGCTCGGATTTGACTTTCGTATTGGTGAGAATCGTCGCCTCCATGGAGGAGCTTATGGAAATGCTTTACTGACGCGCCTGCCTATCGTCTCTGAGCACAATCATGATGTCACGTGGCGCAAAAGCGAACCTCGTGGTTGCTTAGAAGTGGTTTTGGAAATGGAGGACCGGAATTCTCCTAAACGGTTTCGAATTTTCAACGTCCACCTCGGAACCGGATTCTTCGAACGCCGTTATCAAGGGAAGAGATTGCTAGATGTAGTTGGCAACCATTTCGATGATTCACCACGCGTAGTGCTTGGGGATTTCAACGAATGGCCGCGCGGATTGGCGTCGCACTTACTGCAGCATCATTTTCAAACTGCTGAGCCCAAGAGACGGCTTGGGCGAGCGCGAAGCTATCCTGGCATCTTACCTCTGGCGCATGTGGACCATATTTATCACGACTCGTCATTTGAACTTATAAACGTCAAGACACATCGCAGTCGACGTGCGTTGATTGCTTCTGATCACATGCCATTAGTAGCGGAATTTCGCCTGATCGAATAGCTTTTTAGTTTGAATGAGGGAATCTGAGCAGCAATTTGGTGTCCATTTGGTTAAAGAACATTACGACCGCCTTTCGGTCTTCTACCGAGCACTGTGGGGAAATCACATACATCACGGGTTCTTCGATGGCAACGAATCTCCAGCGGAGGCCCAGGTAAGACTGATCGAGCGATTGGCAACGCGTGCAAGTATTCGAACTGGGAGTCGCGTACTCGATGTGGGATGTGGAGTTGGTGGTTCTTCTTTATGGCTCGCGCGGAATTTCGATTGCGAGGTCCTGGGTCTGACAATCAGTCCCGTGCAGGCTGCGATGGCCACACAATTGGCTGATTCTGAGGGACTTAGTCATCGCGTGAGTTTCGAAGTGTCGGATGCAAACGACCTCGATTTCGAATCGGGCGTGTTTGATGTTGTTTGGGTTATCGAGTGCAGCGAACATCTTCTGGACAAGGCGCGATTCATCGCTGATTGCGCACGCGTATTAAAGCCTGGTGGATCGCTCGCTCTCTGCGCGTGGCTCTCTGCTGAGAATACATCTAATTTTAACCAACAACTCATTCGAGACGTATGCAGCGGGATGCTCTGCCCCGGACTTGGAAATATTTCGGATTACAAAAACTGGATAGGTCAAGCCGGATTTGAACAGATTGTAGCTGAAGACATCACACAGCATGTGCGGGACACCTGGACGTTTTGTATTGCGCTTACGCAACGAAGAGATGTGAGCTTGTTGTTGAAAACTGTCGATAAACAAACCCGGCGTTTTGTTGAGTCGTTCTCGGCAATTCAGCAAGCTTACGATGTCGGTGCGATGGCATACGGCATGTTTACAGCACGGAGAACGCCATGATTTCTGCAGAAAGGAGAAAGATGTAATGATTGCGACAATTTCCAGGGAAGAGTTAAGAAGAAAGATGGAGCGTGGTGAAGACTTTCAACTCGTGGAAACCTTGCCGCCAACGGCCTTTGCCCACGCGCATCTGCCGGGCGCGATCAATTTGCCGCCCGATAAGGTGTCGGAGTTAGCCTCAAAGGTTCTGCCCGACAAAAACGCAGAGATAGTTGTTTACTGCAACAACATTGATTGACACGCCTCAGATAACGCTGCCCGTGAATTGGCGGCGATGGGCTACAAAAACGTTAGGGATTACGCTGAAGGCAAGAAGGATTGGATTGACGCTGGCTTGCCGATTGAGAGTGAGCATGGGCATTAGGGTTGTGGATTGCCCATAGTCACAAGGGTGTATCACCGGCTGTCGTCGCCCGCGGATCAGACTTGTACGCTGTCTCGCCTTGCCAGCTTCGATCAGGGTTTCGGAATTTTTGAATTGGAGTTATTCTTGGCCGGCTCCTTGCAATCCACTATCAACTTAAGATTTAGCTTCTGAAATTGATAAATAACTCTGATTCGCAGAGGTGGCGGGATCTTCAAATGTATAGACTATTTCTGGTACTCCTTTTGGCTGCCGCTTTCGCAACGAACGCTTCTGCTCAATCTGGAAGAATCTGATCGACAACGAGATGATTAAGCAGTATTGGGGCCGTCATAAGAATGTGTCCGACTGGAAGATCGTGGGACGCGAGTCGTGCCAACGGATACAAGTGTGGGTGGTGTATCACTCACCGGTCCCCAGCCAGCCGCCGCGAAATCCTGCCCGTCGCAGACCGTTGATGATGTATTGGCATTGTCTCATCAATCGCCAAATCAAACCTGACCGGTAGTTTTCGATCATCATCACAATCGGACCTTGATCGAGGCCATAATACCCTTGGGAAACCCAGCCTCGCTGTTTACTCTTGCCTGAAGTAAATGTTGGGTTATGGCTACACTTAAATCCATACTTGCTGGTCATCTCCGGATAGTACCGGTTGATGTGGCTGAGGGATGGCAGGACGACTTCGGGAGCAAATGGTAACGAACTCGCTACAGCCCAGGGCGCCAGTGTACCGTCATCTGGACCATAAGGAATGCTGCGCGCAACATAATCGTAGAATCGACGCGTTCTACCATTGATCCTGCGGATCGCAGGTCCCGGCCCATCACTCGCAGTGATGCCCCAGCTAAAACGCTCATAGCCGACGAAATCTTTCGGATTACGCATCGCGTAAGCCTGCTGCGCATAAATCGCGCGGCGGCTGTTCTCGAAATAATCCATTGCTTTTCCACTCATATATTCATCCTGAATACCGCGGAAATCTATCCACATATGTGACAGGTGGTGAATGAACAGCGGGCCAGCGTAAAGAAATTCATGGCCATATAACTTTTTCCATGTGTAAGTACTGGTCCACGCTGGATAGCTCTCAGCAGGAAGCGGAAAGGTAGGGGATGCAAGACCAAGAACGTACAGAATCAAAGCTTCGCTATATCCCGTCCATCGGTATTTGATAAACCCCCTCTCAGGTTTCCACCCATGCGTGACCGTGAGACCCCCATTCTGCGCCCAGCGCCAATCGGCTCGAGCGTAAAGTGCCTCTGCAAGGCTGCGGATCTCGCGCTCGTCTTCTGTTTCGCGGTCGAAGTACATCGCTGCCGTAAGTGCTCCAGCAATAACGTACGTCGTATCAATTGTGGAAACCTCGCAATTCCAGGCGCGTTTACCTGTCTTCATATCCAGGAAGTGATAGTAGAAGCCCTTGTAGCCTATTGCGTCCGGTTCAGTTCCCTGAGATCCGTCATGGAAAAAGCGTAAGGTTGTCAGGCATCGCTTGATTGCCTCGGCGCGACTCAAGTAGCCACGCTCGACGCCAATCGGGTAAGCAGTGAGAGCAAAGCCAACTGCAGCTATCGAACTCGGCGCTCCCTTGCGCGTGCTGTCGGGGACGAGTCCATTCTCTGCGTTCATTTCCTCCGCAAAGTACTTGAAAGTATCGCGTTCGAGATGGGCCAGATCTTCATGATTTAATGACGGCTCTAAGACTTGCATTGTTGAAATTCTAGCCCGCCTCCCGCTCAAACTCTATCGTTATGGCCGTAACAGCATGTGGAGTCAAATTCGTTTTCAGAAAAACTAGACCGTCATGGTAACTCCACGACGGTGGTTCTTTCTTAAGACGCGACGCTTCCTGTAATCTGTCAACATCCTTCGCGCTCAGATACTCAGGTTGGCCCATCTCCACCCATAAAGCTTTTGGATTCGCATGCTCTGCATCAATACGCTGTGCATGGACCTCGATTGGCTCGCGGGCTTTATCTAAATGCACCTGGATGTGCTCAGTCTCTATCGAATGGCCTGGTGTTGTGTGGTTCGTGAGCAGAACGGTCAGCGTCGTGTCCTTTCGTGTTACAAAGCAGTCGACAGTTTCATGCAAGCCATCCACCAGCAACTGCTCAGTACCAATGTTATGAAGAAGTTCAAATGCGCGATAGGTTGGTTTGGGTATTCCGTGCAGGTTGAGCAAACCAAATCCTCCATGAAAGGGCTTCGACGGAAAATAGTTCTCTTCGAAAATGTCTGAAAAGGTCCAGAAGCTATAACCCTCTACCAGCCCCTTTACTTCCATGATTGTTGCAATAGCAAAAGCCGCGGCGTACGGCTCGTCGTGCAGAGGATCTCGAGAGTCAGAGGAAGAGTTCCATTCCGTGTAGTAGACCGGCCGGCCGCGCGCGCACCGGCGAGTATCTTGAGCCACTTCTCGCATGATGCCGCGCTGACTTTTGAAGAGTTGAACTTCAGTGCCCTCATCGCTCTCTACGCTGTCTGTGGGATATTGATGGGTGCTGATGAAGTCGGCAGATACTTTATAACGTTCGCAGAAGTCGACAAACTCCTCTATCCATTCACTCTTTGACGTGGCTGGACCACCGACTTGAAGGGATGCGTCCAGCTTCTTAATGGCTTGGGCAGTGTGGCGATAGAGCCTGAAGTAGTCGGATTGTGTGCCCTTCCAGAAAGCTCTTAAATTTGGCTCGTTCCAAACCTCGAAAAACCACTCCCGCACTTCCGCCATACCGTATCGCTCAATCCAATGAGACACCAGTCCATTTATCAGGATGGCCCATTGATCATAGTCCCTCGGCGGACTCACATTTGCTTTGTAAGAAAAAACCGTCTTATTGCCAGAGGCGAGTGCAGTCGGCATGAAGCTCAACTCGACGAATGGCTTCATTCCAATAGAGAGCAGAAAGTCACAGATCAGATCGGCATTGAAGAATGAGTACTGGATCTTGTTCTTCTCTGTGAAGACGGTTCCTATGTCGTCAGAAAGTAGGCCGTGAAAACGCACATATTGAAAGCCTAATTCGCGATGACACCGTTGCAACTGGCTTTGCCAGTCAGAACGTAACGCCATCGGTGCATGATCGCTACCGACTGAGTGTTCCCAAAAATGCGGAAGCGGCGTCGCTGGCTCAGCCAGATTACAGAAGAAATCTATACTGCCCATTCTTGGAAGCGCCCTTCTTTATTGTCCATGGACGGGCCTACTTCTTCTCCTTAATCGCATTGTATGCATGCTGAAGAAAGTCGGAAATTGTAACAGCCGCGAACACACGGCAAATGAAACCGAGCGCCTACTACATCCTACGGACTCACAGCGGAGGTAACTTTTGGGGGGACAGGGGTTGTCCTGAGAATACCCGCTCAAGTTCAGTGAGTAAAGTTGGCAATTAGAGAGTGGTTCTATCCAGGTCATACTTCTCCATAGCGGTTCGTTCCGTCTTCTATTTTACTGAGTCTTCCTGCAGAAGCACGGTCGACAACCCAAGCGCCA
Source organism: uncultured Chloracidobacterium sp. (assembly GCA_964574785.1). Classification (GTDB taxonomy): domain Bacteria; phylum Acidobacteriota; class Blastocatellia; order Pyrinomonadales; family Pyrinomonadaceae; genus PSRF01. The sequence goes on from CAZNPP010000011.1 coordinate 34,039, forward strand.
ACCAGCCACACACACAACGACTAGTAAGATAACTAGATTCTTGGACTGTCAGGTCCACTGCCGTTTTGAGTAGACAATTGTTAGTAAAAGTGAACGGAGAAAGCCGTCCGTCTTATCTAAGTACCGCCCCCTCACTTCCGTGGGTCGGATTCCGGTTTAGCAACGAATTTGGTCGCTCGTAGAGAAAAATATGTCTGAAAATCAGTCTGGGCGGTGTTATGGCGACAGAGAAAAGACAATCGCTGTTAACGAAAGTGGAACCAGACCGTTAACAAAGTGAAAGGGCCAGTGGTGGGTAAAAAATATTCAGCCCGACCAATCGACCGTTCAAAATGGGAGATACGAAATGTTGAATGTACAAGCGAAAATACTGGGCACCGAAACAATATTGAATCTTACTGGTCAGCTTGTGATCGGTGAAACCGAAAATTTGCGTGATGCCGTTCAATCACTGCCAAATACAAGTAAATTAATACTAGATTTGTCCCATGTAACCGTTATGGATGCGCATGGCGTGGGCGTGATGTTGGCGTTGCACGAGCAGAGTCGGGAAAAAGGAGCTCTGTTCGAACTTGCGAACGTAAATAGACGCCTTCTAGACATCTTGCAAATTGCTCGACTTGATTCTGTTTTTCACATTAACCAGACGATTAAGTTATTTCCACGGGCACTACCTGCAAACCGAACAGTCTGCTTATCAGTGGAATGATGCAGGATAAATTAGGATGAACGCGGAATGCTCATTTAGCACACAGCATTTTCCATTTGTGATAAATGCTCGCTGGTAGATGGATTTTCCAACTATCACTCATCCTTTCCCAACCGCCTGGTCGCTGCGAAGCTGAAAAAATTGCGCGCGCGTGACTGTAACATTCCGTGGTGCAAACCGAGAGTGTTGGATTCGCAATTTTTCCAGCTTCTCCGCTCCCAGTTCTGTAATGCGCTCCCAGTTTTATCCTAACTCATCTATCATTACTCTTTTCTCCTCAATGTGAGATCGCCCCGCCGATCTGCTGCTACTACCTCCCATTCCTCATTCAAGTTTAAGTTCCAGCCTTCTCCGCCTAGAGGTCGCGCGCCCGGATCCTTCGGAACCGGAACTAGAACTCTCACTACTCGTCCTCCTTCGCGCACAAGTAAGGCCCCGTCCGGCGCCTCTAACACTCCCCATACGTCGCTTACCCTCGCGCCCGGATAAACAGTCGTTACAGTGTCCAGAGCCACAACGTTGTTTGGATTGAAGGAATAGCGTCCAGTCTCAGTGAAAGGCAGAATCAGAACTGGCTGGTTTTGGAAGCGCTCGCGGTATTTGGCAAGCTGTTGCTGACGTATGTTCTCCCTGCGTGTTTCTGATGCGATTAGTGTTTCGCCATCATAGCTGTGCGCGCGGTTTAGCGCTTGAGTCTGAGAGATTTGCGGCATTCTGAGAGAGAGCGCTTGTTGCAAGAGCAGACCCAAATCATCACCCGCTTTAATTCTCTGCCGCCAACTAGCTCCTGATTCGTCGAGCAGCCCCCCATATGCTGGTCCTGACACGTAAGCGAAGGAACGCGCGTAGCTTGGCCTAAGCCGGACGTTACGCAGCTCACAGATCGTGGTGGACGCAAAATCTACTTTCGATGCGGTGCTCAGCTTGATCCCTGTATATTCGGCGAGTCCTTCGTTGATCTCTAAACCGCGCTCCTCCGCAGCCGCCTGCGGAAAGAGGGAATGTCTGTAAAATCGAAAAGTAAGCGCATCCTCGACCGCTCTTCGGCGAGTAACTCCTTCACTTACCAGCGAGCTAACGAGCGCGCGCCATTCAAGTTGCAACCAGATGCGTCCATCTCGCCCGTCCAGGTGGCTGTTGGACGGGTCGGCGCCCGGTAGTTTCAGATCATCTTGAATCCGGTGAAACGACTCGTGCATCATCAGCCGGGCTCGTTCCTGCCTGTCTTGTGGCAACGGCCAGAGAATCATGGTCCACCTTACCCCGGCCCATCTCACAGCAGTGTTAGCTACGTTCTCCTCGTCGGGAAGCCTGCCGACGAATATGTCGCCCTGCCGGGTGAGACTCCCTGCGGCATCAGCTTGATTGGCGACGACTGCGCGTGTCGCCGGGTCCACAAAGATCATGGGACCATAGAGTGAGCGCCGCCATAGCGCGCCGTTGTCCCGCATGGAGATGGCTTGGGCTTCCTGAAAATAGCGTTGAGCCAAAGCAGTATCAATGGGCGGGCCTTGAGCTGCACGGAAGGTGGATGCCGCTAGCACACTTAGCAGCAGCACCAGTACGCACAAGCCGCTCAGAGTTATATTACCCACAACTACTCCTTTGTATACTTGTTAATTGTCTGATCTTCGCTATCCACAACTGAAACCTTACTGACGTTTTATTGTCACCTGATTATACCTACTGCGTTAAGCTGTCTTCACAACAGGCTCAGGTCAGCAACTCTTATCTCTTTTTAATTTGTCTTTGACGGGTTAACTGGAGTGAACTTCAACGGCTCGAGCGTGATGTTTGTCGTTGAAATCTTTTGACCCTTCATGAATTCGAGCATCACGTCTCTTATTTTCGGAGAAGACAGAAAGAGTGGATCGCTGTGGACGGCTCCATCAATTATTAGATGAATGCTATTTGGAACCCCTTTGCGAACTTCTTCTGCATTGCTTGGGGGAGTGCGAACATCCAATGTACCGCTGATGAAAAGCGCTGCTACGCTACTCTTCACCGGGGCGCGAAATGCCGCGCCTGCGTCAGGATTGCCCCACGCATCGCAAACATCAGGAAACGGAAAGTCCATAACGTCACCAAGCAAAGTTGTCCTGGCTTCCCGCGCAATCTGTTCCCGTCGCTCCTTCGACAAGCCTGAAGCACAGTCCATCATAAAAGTCATCGCCGAACCAACGCTTCTGCTTCGGCTGACATTGAGCCAACCCTGCGCTGCCAGAGAAAAATCACCTTTGTACATCGCGTAATAGCGGGCCGGCAAGGCCGCTTCGCCACTGCCAAATGAGAATGTGGTCAACACCTGAATGGCGAATTTATTTAGCACGACATTCACTGTCTGTTTAGTATTCGGGTCCCTTACTTCGACGGTAACAGGTTCGCGCTCGGTTCGTTCAAGGACTGCTTTGACCAAACTTAAGAACGAAGGAATATCTTTGTTCAGATTCGTGTCCGCTTTAACCAACCGGTCTATGTATTCCAAGTGTTTTTGAATATTGCTTGGCAGTTTGATTGTGTGCGCAGGTCCTTCAGTTCCTGCGAGTATCGCGCGATCAATACTCCTTTCGTGGCGCTTAATTGTTGCCAGCGAAAGATGTGTTCCATAGCTTATTCCCCACAAGCTTATCTTTTGGGCCCCGATTGCCTTTCGCAGATCCTCCAAATCATCTGCACTCTCATTTGTGTTATAGCCAGTCAAATCAATGCCCTGTTGCTTGAAAGTCTCAGCACAAGCGCTTGATTGTTTCCGGTAGAGTTCGAGAAGCTCGGCTCGGCTCTGCGGTTTGTCTGGCGCAAAACTTACCCTCTCTTTGCAAACCAGATTCGGTTTTGACAAGCCGACGCCGCGTTGGTCAAGAGCGATGACATCGGCAACTTCGCGCATTGCCATGAATAAAGGAAAGCGGGTTCCGCGCGCCGCTGCGATTCCTGAGCCGCCCGGCCCACCCGCCAGATACACTATCGGTGAAGAAGGATTTTTCGAGGTGCTTTTGAAACGTACGAATGCCAGCTGAATTAAACGGCTGTCGACCATTTGCCGGTTTTCAAGGACGTTCAATTCGCCGAATTCAGCATCAACTTTCGCCCCGCTCACAGCTTCAAAGACACCCGGCCTAATATTCAAATCGCCCGCTTTTTGTTGGGCCAGAGCATTTATTGACAGGAACTGCAACAAAGCTATTAAAGCTAACCCTGTAAGATTTATATTCGTTTGCATCTATTGTTTGACCCACGTTAAGTCGAAGTTGTACCCCTTCCACTTTATCTCTTTGATCTTTGCAGACTCGTCGCGGATGAAACAGACATTACCAAAGAATCTGTATTCGAAAAAGCAATCTGGTTTGGTTGGATAAAGTCTGATATCGCCTGAATAAAGAGAATTATTTCTGAGAATGATCTCGGTTGCGCCGCCGTCGCTGCGCTTATAGTGGCCCAGGAATTCCGTCAGCTTCTTGTTTGGGTTGGGGATGATCTTCGGTATGGTAAAGCTAGTGACCGTAGGTTCTTTTCCTTGCAGGATCTCTAAGAGTCCTTGAGAAACCAAATCGAAGGCGCCGGCGGAGTTTGCAAGGATAACGAAACCATATTTCTTGTCACGCGCGATTTCAAAATAGGAGCGATGCCCATTGGTGCTTCCACTTCCGCTCAACGTCGTTTGTCCCACAAGAGCTGTTTTGACTGCTTCTCCATATTTTCCATCAAGGAGGGCTTCGGCAAATCTATAAACATCGCGGGCGCTACCGTAGACGGAACCGGCTCCAACCAGAAACGAATAGTGTTTTAGTGGAACATTCACGAGACCGGTGGGCGACAGATAATAATCTTGCGCCCGCCGTTCCATGACAACATCGCCTTCGAAATCAACCGAGTCTGTCATGCCCGCGGGTGTGAAAACATGTTCTTCTAAGAGTTTTGAATAGGTTTTTCCTGATACGATCTCGAGTACACGCGCCAGAACTGAATAACCTGCAGAACTGTAAAGACGGGACGTACCAGGTTCGAATGCCAGCTTTGCCTGCTTTACCTTCTCAACAAACTCCGCGGCACTGTGAGACAAAGACTCGGCTTCCGGCGGCATCACTCGGTGCGGAATGCCGGAACGATGACGCGCCAGCATCTCGATCGTGATTTTATCACCGTTCGGAAAATCGGGAATGTACTTGTTGAGCTTATCTGAAAGTGCAATCTTATTGCTCTCAACCAAACGGCTTAAAATCACACTGGTCATATATTTGGTAATCGAAGCGATGCCAATACGAGTGTTCAGTTGGTTGGGAATCTTATAGTCCGCATTTGCAATGCCAAATGCCCTCTCATAAATGACCTTGCCATTTTCGGAGACTAGTACCACACCTGAAAACTGGTTGGCTGTGGCAAACGGAGTTATGAACTCATCGATCTTCCTGGCTTTTTCGGATTGCGCAGACGCAATCTGCAAAAATGACGATAGGACCAAACACGACGCTAAAACTAAGTATCTTGCTCTGTTCATAAGACACCTCTACGGAGATCATTCCAAAAAACTGGACGCGAGTAAGGTTGGCCGGCAGCTCATCTTAGTAGGTTTGGGCGAAACCGTCTTGACTCAAGCAAGCATCCTGGAACGAGATTAGCGTGCTGCGAATATGCGGCGAAATTCAGTTGGAGTCATTCCCGTTATACGTTTGAAAGAGCGCGTGAAATGCGTTTGGTCGGCAAAGCCCGCAGCTAGAGCGATTTCCACTAAAGACTCGTGAGATCCTAGTATCTTTTGGCGTGCGTGATCGATGCGCGCTTCACGAACATAGTCACCAACTGTGCAACGCTCAAACTGGCGAAAGACGCGTGTGAGGTGAGCTGGATGAACGCGGGCGATTCTGGCTAACTCATCCAGAGCTGGAGGTTCCGCAAAATTCTCACGTAGGAACTCTTTGACACTCTCCAACCAACGTGGCGGCTTTCGTTCTTGCCTTCGCGTATCTTGCCGAGAGGCCGCAATCAAAAGTTCCAAGGTAATACTTTCCAGGACTAACGCAGAGAAGCCGTCTCGTTGGCAGAATTCTCGGTACATTCTGGCCGCGAGCCAAACGGACGATCCACTACCCACAAGCACCGGTCCACAGAGCTGCGCGCCGTATTCTCGAACCTTCTCCAGCGGTTGGAAATCGATCTCAATTAAGAAGTGTCGTCCGTTGGTAAAGTGTTCCTCTCCATGGCTAACATCAGGTGGATAATAAACAAGTGTTGTTGGTCCGCGTTCAATAACACTTCCGGCAATCTGTTCCCGATAACCTCCTGACAAGACAAAACAGAAATGCGAAAGTTCATGTGCATGAGTTGGAAGTTTGGCGCGCGCTGAGTAAGACTTTTCTGTAAACCTAAATCCGTTGGCAGAGAGAGCCTGCGAGGTGGTGCCGTAAAACTGACCTGCTTTAAGTTTGAGCTCCATCGCTGGCCTAAGCGGGAAACAGAACTTCAAAATTACCGAGATTGAACGCAGATAAGTGACTGATGCTTGAGATGCAAGCGAGTCGGGTTTGGTTGAATTTCCGATCAAAGACAATTGCATCGGCCATCAACTGCGTCGCAAATACTAAGCTGAGGACTATGAAGAATCATCTATCGAGCCCTATTACGATTGTTAAAGGAAATCCTCAGGGCTCAAGTCAATAAAAGTGAATAAAATCATAGCTATCTGCGTCTAATAGCTGGGGCACAGACAATGAAAAACAGAAATCGTACAACATCAGTTCTTATCCTAATACTGACCGTTACATCAGTGGTTCCAAGCTGTAAAGGCAATGCCACTGGAAAAAAGGGTGAGTATGATGAAAATAGCAGCTTCCATGACGCCGGCGTTATTAACACAGTTCGCAGTATGTCTACCAAACGAGCCGCTCATACCGCCACCCTCCTGCCTGACGGCAAGGTTTTAGTTGCGGGCGGCTTTGCCGAGGGAGGAAGAAGTCTTGCGGGCGCAGAGGTTTTCGATCCGGCGACAAATACGTTTGCATTCGCAGGCAACATGAATGCTACTCGCTCCGGCCATACTGCCACTTTGCTCCCTAATGGGAAAGTCTTGATTGCAGGAGGCTACAACGGAAGTTATCTAGCAAGTGCCGAAGTGTATGATCCGGCAGCGCGCACTTTTACGCCGACAGGAAGAATGATCACCGCGCGAAGTGGTCACATCGCCACGCTTTTGAACGATGGCAAGGTTCTTCTGGCAGGCGGGGTAGGGGTTGGCTGGACGTTTCTAGCAGACGCTGAACTCTTTGATTCAACTGCTAACACTTTTACTGAAACGGGGGGTATGACGACGGCGCGGGAATCTCACACAGCGACTTTGCTCAAAGATGGAAGAGTGCTGATTTCGGGTGGGCATAAGGGCAGACGCGCAGCAATTACGATTTACGCAAGTACTGAAATCTACGACCCAACGAGCGGGACTTTCAAGCCTGCCGGCAATCTAACGGTCAAACGACACAAACATGATGCTACATTGCTAAACGACGGTAGAGTTTTAATTATCGGCGGTTCGGATGAGCGGGACGGAGATGGGGCATATCGAGATGCGGAGATTTTCAGTCCCGCAAGCGGAACTTTTACTGCTGTCAAAAACACTATGAATACTGCCCGTTACAAATTGCAGGGCACAGCAATACTTCTGACGAACGGTAAAGTTCTGATTGCAGGCGGCGCAAATCGGGCGGAAGTTTTTGACCCTACGACCAACAGTTTTTCCTTCGCCGATGGTGATATGGGAACGAAACGATTGTTTGCGACGGCAACGCTTTTGAAAAATGGACAGGTCTTGATTACAGGGGGCTACAGTGACGGGAATATTGTCAGTGCTAATGCTTGGATTTATCAGACCTAATTTCAGAATTGCTCAGCCCCTAAAGCTGTTGCAACTGCCTTGTGTTTTACCGGCTCCCGCGTTGCCTGCTTTCGATCGAAGACGCGAAACTAATCAACCATTATCCAAAGGAAGCAGCACTCCTACTTCTCAATGTCATTCTTGGACATGACTTTTCCTGGTTTGGAGGGGTTTGGAGGCTCCGAAGCGACGTTTATGTGGAGAACGAATTTTCAGATGGGAAACTGCCGAGCCACATTCACATTGAGCGGCGGCAGAACATTGGCGCCTAACGTCGGTGGAGCCGGAGGGGGTAGACCTCTCATGAGGTGGTAAACGTTCCACTAAACGACACGAAAGAGCACGACATTTCTTTCTTCGTGTTACAAAGGATCAGAAGTTTGCCTTTCTGCGATCATTTTGGGCTGCTAGCGGTGCTATATCGGTAGCAGGAAACGTGATCGCTCTGGTCATGACGTCGTGTCCTTTCTTGATGATTCAGTAGTAATGAGTCTTAGTGACTAAGATAAGTCAATGAAATCCTGAAAGGCAACGCAGCTTATGTGATCTAAGTCGCCTAATTATTTCGGTGGTGAATGCTGCGTCGCGTTACGGCTTCAGAATTCGATCCGCCCGCCAAAAATTGGTAGCAGTCTTCCCTCGTGCAGCCGAAAAGGTGTGGGGGCGTGGAACTCATAATCAAGCTCGCTGATGTTGTCGCGGCCAGTTAGGTTTATGAGATCAACGTAAGGAGCGATCGAGAACCGGCGAAAGTTTAAGCGGCGTTCCACTCTGAGATCGAGATTCGAAAAGAGCGGTAGTCGCGCAGAATTCCGATCTTCCTGATGAGCAATGCGGTGCAAAAACCCGAAAGGAAAAATTGTAATCGGAACGCGTGGCGTGTAAGGGAGCCCACTTGCGACGCGATACTTCGCCGCCAAACCAAAGCCTACAATTCGTGTTATCCCAATCAAAGTCAATTGCTGCGGCCGCTCGGTATCGGCGGGAAAGCTAAAAGTTCCGGGCATGAAGCGCCACCTTGCTCGCGTGTAGGAATAAACTACTTCTCCGGCAAAGCGCCCGCTCATAGTTTTCTGGGCAACGAGATCGATTCCACGCGCTTCGCCTTCGCCCCTGCCAGTGTAAACTGGCGATCCGAGTGCAGGCCGCAGGATCAGATTGCGATAGTTTTTCTGATAAACCTCAACTCTTACGCGCACGTCTTCGCCAATCAGCCATTCCATTCCCGCAATCGCATGGACGGCGCGCTGAACTTTCAACGAACGATTTTCCGGCGCCAGCGAAAGCACAAACAGGCCCGGCGGTTGTCGATAGACTCCGGCAGCAAAATTCAGCGAAAACACAGGCGCAAGCTTAAGTCGGGCACTAGCGCGCGGACTAGCTAAGGCTTGGTTGGTCAGGCCATATCGATCCACCCGTAGACCCGGCGTCACGGTGAGACGCTCAGTTGGGCGCCACGTTACGCCTCCATATCCGTAAACAGTGGTTACACGCGAAAATTTCAGGCGATTGCTATGTGCTGGCGCCAAGAATTCCTCCTCGAGCGGACTGAAGCCGAACCGAGATTCTTCGAACGTGAAATAGTTAGCCTGTTGGATTATGACACCACCGCCGGCCGCCAGCAGCAGTCTGGTCGTAGGCGCGGCAGTCAGCTCTTCTTTGATTCCAAACTGCGATTCGCGCAGATCGCGCGCACGCTGTAAGGTACGATTGAAATCCAGGCGCCGAAAACTGCCGTCATTATGCGCGCCGCTGCCCCAAACGGTTGCCTGCGAGAGAGTCTTGGCGCCGAGTGTTGAGCTAAGCGTTAGTCCAAGAATTGCGCGTCGTCCCGAGCGCACCGTCTCCAACCTGTCAAGGCGCCGGTCAAAGCTGAAGGCGTCGTCAGCCGTCATCGTGAACCGCTCAAACAGATTAAGCGTGGTCAGAGTCAGCTTGTGATGAGGTGCGAGATCGTAATCAAGCTTGTTGATGAAATCAAAGTCTCGTGGCCGACCGAAACCACCGAGATTGATGATATCGAAAGCGATATCTATGTAGCTCCGCCGTGCTGAAAACAACCAACCAGCACGATGCCCAAGCGGCGTCTCGACCGTAATGCCTGCCGAGCCCGAATCGGCGTAGATAGTTCCTTGTACGCGATCGCGTGCGGCTGACCGCAGTTTGATATCAAGCACGGAAGACAGCCGGTCACCATAGCGAGGGCCAAAACCGCCAGCGGAAAACTCCAGCCGATCAAAAACATCGGGCGGCAGAATCGCTACTCGTCCGCTGCGACCGTTATCGTAGTTGTCCGTGCCGTACGTGAAATCATCAGTCGGAATGTTCTCCACAAAAGTAAGATTCTCTTCGTGTGTCCCACCGCGGACGATCAAGCCGGCAAATTCGGCTGAGGCGCTGGTAACGCCTGGCAATGAATTGATAGCTCTGAGCGGATCGCCGCCAGTGCCCGGCCTTCCGCGAATCTCGGCGCGATTGAGTGTGACACTGCTCACCGGTAACTCAGGATTGTCGACGAAGACTTCACTGCGTACGTCGACTTTTTCGCTGATAGCCGCATCGAGTTTGATGTTTTCAACTGCAGTGCGCCCTCCGGTTATACCGACTTGGGCAATGACAATGGTTGTGTAGCCCATCGCACTGACGCGCAGAGAATAGACACCCGGATCCAACTCCATGCGGTACTTTCCCAAATCGTCAACAAGCGCGCGGTTTTCGTTCGTTACTGCATTTTCGTCTGCGGGAAATGGCTTGCCTTGTTGCGCAACCAGTATTTCAGCATTAGGAATCGGCTGTCCGGTAAGACGATCGTGCACGGAGCCGGAGAGTATTCCCTGGAGAGTGTGCCGCTGCTCGGTGTGTGCGGGCGATGATGCGCTAATCGTGCAAAGCGCGAACGTGAAGACCAGAGATTTGCAGAGGCGCGGGTACATAGGAGTGCTGTAGCGGCATTTCATCTGTTATTCCTTAGAACTTGGAAGGGTGATCGTCACCACGAGACCACCCTCGGCAGCGTTGGCCGCGATAACTGTTCCCTGGTGCAATCGAATGGCACGTTCGGCGATTGCCAAACCTAGCCCGACGCCGCCTGCCTCGCGATCTCGTGCTTCGTCCGCGCGGTAAAATGGATAAAAGATTTTCGGCAAAGCCGATTCTGGGACTCCGCGGCCGTGGTCGCAAACAGTGATTACCGCACAACGCTCCCCACCCGCGGACCGAGCGGCCCTAACTTCCCCATTTCCGACAATCTCCAACCTTCCGCACGAATCCTCACGAAGTTGAACTTCAACCTCCGTACCTGCGGCCGTGTACTGAACGGCGTTACGTATTACATTTTCGATTGCGCGACGGAGTAACGGCTCGTTACCAATGACGGGGCAGCGGTCGATCATTTCGAGTCTTACTGAGCGATTGCGACTACGTGCTTCAAAATCTGCGTCGTCGACAATCTCCTGAACCAGTTGTTGCAAATCCAATTCGGTTTTCAGCAGTCCTTCCGAACCACTTTCCAGTCGCGTCAGCTCCAGAAGTTGTCCAATCATCTCGTTTAGATTTTCCGCTTCGCGCTGAATCCGCTCAAGCGCACTCGCCGCGTCCGGGCCGGCCCGTTGCTGTGCCAACTCCAAGGCGACATTCAAGCGCGCGAGTGGCGAGCGCAACTCATGAGAGATGTCGCCCAGCAGTCGATGCTGACTCTTTATGAGAGCTTCGATTTGCTCGGCCATGAGATCGAAGTCCGCGCCAAGCGAAGCCAGCTCGTCCCGTCGTTTACCTATTGAGGGGCCGACCCTGACGCTGAAGTTGCCCTGAGCCAGTTCTCGCGTTGCGGCGCTAAGTTTAGCCACCGGCGAAGTCAGATATAGCGCCAGCCAATAACAAAACAGTGCGCCCACCAGGCCCACACCCAGAAGATGAGCGATCCCTGCAAAGAAGTGTCCCGGCCCCGTACGTCTGCGCACAGATATTTCGGCCACTAGCACGTATCGCTGGCCTTGCTTCGTGACTACCAGTTGCGCCAGCAAGGGTGGCATTCCTTCTGAACGCAATTCCGGTCGTGATGTTTCCAAGATTCGCTGAGCCAGCGCCGGCGCACCCACCGGCATTTTGTGATTGGATAAACCCTCGGCCTGCTCATCGAAGAGGAAGATGTGAAATCCGGATTCGTTGTGGATGCGATCGATGTAATCAGACAAAGCGGTCTGGCCATCCCGCTCGTAAGTCTCCGCGGCAGTCTCAGCGTAACTTTTGATGGTCTGACCGATCGGTCCTGGCGGCGGCCCGAACGGTTCGGGACGGGTCAACTCGCCAACGACAAAGGTGCCGACGATTACAGTCAACACTACCGCGCTGAACCACAAGAAGATTTTGAGAAAAAGACTTCGCGGCAAACTGTTTACTCTTTACCCCGCAGCATTAATGTGTGCGTAAATATAGCCGACTCCTCGCACCGTTTTTATTCGTTCGACGCCGTGAATCTCATGCCCCAACTTCTTTCGCAGATTGCTGATATGCATATCGATGCTGCGATCGAATGGTGAGGTGGAGCGGCCCAACACGTCTCTTGATAGCTCCTCACGAGTCACGACACGTCCTGCGGCCCGAAGCAACTTTTCCAAAAGATCGAATTCGACGGCTGTGAGCGGCACTGCCTTGCTGGCACGACTCACAACACGCGTGCCCGGGTCCATTTCAATGTCGCCAACAATTAGAGCCTTTGCGGGACCGGCACTAGTTGACGCCTCCGAACCAGTGCGCCGTAAAATCGCGCGAATACGGGCAACCAGTTCGCGTGGATTGAAGGGTTTTGGCAAATAATCGTCAGCGCCTATCTCGAGACCGACTATACGATCGACATCATCGCCGCGTGCCGTAAGCATCAACACTGGGATTTTTGACTGAGCGCGGATACGCCTTAGCGCTTCAAATCCGTTGAGGCCCGGCAGCATTACGTCGAGAACCACAATTGAGTACTCCCCTGCAAGCGCGCGTTCAGCGCCGGCGTCTCCTCGGTGTACTGAATCAACCTGAAAGCCCAGCGGTTCGAGATACTCGGTCACCAGCTCGCACAAGGCAACATCGTCGTCAATGATCAGTATCTTTTCCAT
>CAZNPP010000011.1:46814-57944 GCA_964574785.1 uncultured Chloracidobacterium sp.
CTTGCTTTACAAAACTTTACAGAGAGCTAACTGACTCTTTACATCGCAAATGATCTTTCTCGCGTATAAGAGAGAGTACAAACAAGAGAGGCCTGATGAAAGACATCGGCCTTAATAATTCAGAGGAGATTGAAAATGAGAAATCGATTGTTCATGTTTGGCGGCATCGCTGCCCTGGTGATTGGCCTGGCAGCCTTCGCGCTGGGCTACGCGCTTCCGGGAAGGCATGCTCAGGAACGTGTTAACGGACTGCCGCATAGGCGCCTCCCAGGGCCGGAGATGGTCGAGCACATGGCCAGGGGTCTGGACCTAACTGATGACCAGCAAACGCAGATCAAGACAATCCTGGAAACCGCGCGTAACGCAAGTGAGCCGCTGCACAAGCAGATGGATGAAGCGCACAAACAACTCGAGGCAGCAACGGCGAATGGACAGTTTGACGAAGCGCAAGTGCGCGCACTCGCCAATCAACAGGCCCAACTCATGGCAGACTCGATAGTCGAACACGAGCGCACTAAATCCAGGATCTTCGCTATCCTGACTCCGGAGCAGCGCGCAAAGGCTGACGAGATGCACAAGCGTGGTGGACCACGGCGCCGGCATGGAGGTCCACATTCTAAGTGAACTCCACTTAACCGGGGGGCTCGGTGGGCGGGAGCCCCCTTGGGGCTGACGTAACAATTAGGGATTACCCCCTATTTTCGATCTATGTTCCGCATTTTATGAGACAGAAATGCTAACCGCGGTCCATTTATCGTCGGCTCCTTTCTTCGCCTCGACTGTGACGGTATCGTTAGCCTTCACATCAGCGAGGGTCGCCTCTTGGCCAGCCTTGGTCACCTTTGTTGCGCCAGATACGACAAATGTGTGCTCAGATTGATCGCTGTCAACAACTGTCAAAGCGGAATCGGAAACGCTGGAAACTGTCCCGCTAATAGTTTTAGACTCTTCCTGGCCCTGCTGGGCTTCCGGAGTCGGCTGGTCCTGCTTTGCCATAACAATGGTGACTGAGAAACTCAGTACCAGGCAGAGCATCGCTGCTTCGAGAACCACTAACACCTTCGACATAGTACCTGACCTCCCTTGCGCGGATTGTGTACTTCTTCAGCGTCCAATAAAAAAAGGCCCAAGCTGAATTGCAGCTTGATTATTTAAACGCCCGGTTATTAGAACACCGCTTCGATTTCTATGGTTACCTGTAACTTACGATAACCTTGTGAAAGCGTTGGAATGCTGAGTGGAGCAAGGAGCAAAAAAGTTCAAAGTCTTTGTATCTCTGGATTTTCTCCAACTTAAAGAGAATGTCTTCGGAAGGCGAATAGGAGTGTTAAAGCTCGGCATGCCAATAAGTAATTTATGCGTCGTCATCCCACGAATGGCGCAGCAATGTTCGCAAGTCACCAATACCCTTGACGGCAACAACACCTGCTATCAGAAAAAAGCCGATCGCACTAACGCAAAAGATAATCAGCCATACAATAGCTACTTTGTTCATACAGTCTCCTCAGCGTTTTTCTCTAACAAAATAGCACTCCTCTCAATTTCTAATTCTGGTGTTTTTAGATCAGGCCAAAGGGGTGTGGGCGGGAGAAACTTCTGCGTCATCAACGAGCCCACCACCATTCCCGTGAATGCCAAAACGAAACTCAGCAGGCCTGAGACATTTACATCAGTCACAAACGAGAGCCAAAAGGGCAAGGACTCGGGGAACTTTTCCAGAATCAGAAATCCCGCCGGTGCCAGAGCCCCCAGAGTTAACGAGCAATAAGCGCCGACGTTGTTAGCCTTTCGCCAATAGATGCCCGCTGCAACACAACCGAGCGCACCCGCTGTGTACATAGCTCCGGTAATAAAGAGATATTGAAACGCCGTGTCAGGGATCTGGTACCACAGTCCAAATATCAACAGAAAGCAGCCAATCGCTACAGCGAAGCATCGCGTCAGCCAAATTTGAGTGCTTGCACGCAGATCGCTCTTCCGAAAACAAGCCACCACGTCACGCGTTGCAACCGAACTCCACGCCAACAAGTAGGCACTGTACGTTGACATTGAAGCAGCAAGCATTCCCGCGACCAGCAATCCAAGAAACCCTCGAGGTGTTATGGCGCCCAGTAGTTTTGGCATAGCAGACGCCGAACTCTCACCGGGGCCCAGTAAAGCCAGGGCCGCCACTCCCCAAAACATTGGTACCATTGCCCGCCCGGCGAAGGTTAGGCTTGTATAAAAGAAGACCTTCTTCGCAACCTCAGGACTTTCGGAGGCAAGCGCCTTCGAAGTCCCGGGTTGCCAAAGTGCGCCGGCAGCAATATTGCTAACGAAGATCCATACCAGAAACATCCATCCAAAACGCGAATTGACTAATGGATTGAAGCCACCCTCGCCGTACTGTTGGGTAACGACTTCTGAGAGCAGAATTAGATCAAGTTCGAGCAACACCGCTACCGTGGCTACCAACATTCCCATGGAAAGGATCACGAACTGAATAAAGTCCGTAACTACCACTGAGAACATGCCGCCTAAAACTGTGTAGGTGACGACGACTAGAATCATCACCAGCATGATCATGGAGACTGCCTGCGGCCCAAATCCGATGACTTCTGACAGAAAGATTCCATCAAACTTTAGAAAGATCCCCATGTTAAGGACGCCACCGAGAAACAGAAGCAAGCCTCCAATCAATCTCACGCGGCGGCTGTACCGTAGTTCGTAGAACTCCGGAATCGTCATCACCCGCAGCCTGCGCAGGGGCACGATGATGAAGCCAGTCTTGCCCACAATGAGATAGGCAAGCATCCCCAGTAAGCCAATGACAAAACATGAGAAGCCGGAGACGTACCCAAGCTCCCCGAAATACATAAATGTGATCGTGCCGATCTCAGTTGCAGCAAAGGTGGCGACTCCGAGGGAGACCTTGATGCGGCGTCCTGCGACCAGGTACCCGGTGAGGCTCTCAACATATCTCTTCACCCAGACGCCGACGCCAATCGTCAGCATCAGGTAGATGACCAAGATGGTCCAATCGAGAGTTGTGAAGTTCAACGGAAAGCTCTCTGCGGCCGAAATGAAGTTAGCGCTCAGTGGCAAAGAGTTGCGACCAGAATTGGCGATAATGTTGCCATTTCACAAAGTTTATCCCCCAATGCGGACTCGCCCCGGTCATCCAGCAGCTAACCCGGCCGGATTCGAGTCGGCGTTCCGCAAGCAAGGGATGCCACTCCCCCTGATTCTCAATCTCCAGAATGCAATCCGAGCCTTGCCGAATCCTTGTTTCGTTAAAGCCCAGGAGTGCGGGCAGTGTGGACCAATCAATTCCGCGCATGGCCGGGTGTTCTGGCATTACGCAGCGCACAGCATATCCCGCGGTAGATTCGATCAGGTCGTCATGTTGAAGACACTCGACCGGCAGTACACTGTGGAAACGCGACCGCCCCCAACCGCCCTTGCCCAACTCACCGGCGAAACTCAGCCAACCACCATTCATGTGAAAGTGACCACCCCGGCACACCCACTCGCGCAAAAGATCGAACCTGTCCGGAAAGACGAGCGGTTTGTCTCCCCACTTGGCGCGCTGGAAAAAATCAGGATGCAGCATCAGGCACTTCGTTTCGACATCCGCGAAGACTATGGTCGTGGCCCAATTGATCCGTTCATCAAAATCTTCAGGCGACATGTGGTAGAGCTCCCAGGACGGCTGAGAGACTATGTCAGTATTTGGGACGTCTCTTAGCGCATTAACAAATGGCTGCGCGTAGTTCAGCACCTCCACGTCTTTACTGGGCGCTTCGAATGGGGATTCAACATACTTTTGGCCGATGTGTATGCACCAGTTACCAACATGCCAGATACGAAGTTTCGCCATGCTGTTTGTGAAAGTTCTCCTTTTTGGGGCTTGCTATCCGCCAACGCTCTCCGGATCAAAAAGCAAGGGAAAAAACTGGCCGTCAACCTTGTTTCCGTTTGGGATCGGTGGCACGCCTTCGAGCAACGGCTCATCAGTAGCAGTACAGACACCATCGCGAAAAACGTTAATCACTACTCCACGACGATGACGATCAGTGCGGTTTTCATAAGAGCCATGGACCATCAAGGGATGATGAAACGAACACTCGCCCGCCTCAAGTTCAATTGGAACCGGCTTGAAGTCTCGTTTCTGCTCTTCCGATAGGAACTGCTGAATGGTGTCCATGTCATTGGCGAAAGCGGCACGCGGCAGCAGGTCCCACCGATGACTGCCGGGCACGTAGTGCACGCACCCGTTTTCGCGCGTCGAATCATCCAGGCCAATCCAGCATGAAAGGTGGGCCATCGGTCTAGTTCGGGTCCAGTAGGAATAATCCTGATGCCAGATCACTACTCCGCCATGATGCGCCGGCTTGTAAAAGATTTGATCATGCCAGAACCGAACTGGACCTTCGAGCAGTTGCGACGCGGGTACAACAAAGGCCGGGTTCCAAAGGAGATCGTGGAATCCCGGCGTGATGCGCCACGCTCCCAAGGCATGAAAGAGGATTTTTTGAGGGTCAGCCGACTCATTCGAGTTGAACTCATAAAACAAATGCCTGCGAGGATGTGATGCATCAGTCAACTCTTTTAATTCGTCCCGAAGCACCTCGATCTGCATTTGATTAAGCAGGCGCAAGCCAGCCAGATAGCCATGCTCACGATAGAATTCTACTTGCTCGTCGCTCAGCCGATAGCCTGCCCACTCATCGGGAGTCGTTGGTGAAGCAAATAGCTTCCCAATCGGGCTTGAATAGGTCGAAAGGTCCTCACTCATTTGTAACATTACCTCTCCCCACTTAGCCTCCGCTCGTGAACTCCAGGGCACGGAATCCTGTGGCGGGTACTCGCAGTTTCAACGAATGGTCTGCTGACGATGTAGCAATGCCTTCGCCGTTTACAAGATCCAGCCAGTGCATGACAGAATTTGATTTCATTAAAGGTCTCAGCACAATCTGGCTCTCCTTGGGACCGTGGTTTATTAATGCAAGGCGGAATCCAGTAGCTGTCTTTCTCACCGCAAGGTCAGTCCGTTCATTGCTACCTACGACGTCTACAAGCGGCGTAGCTCCTGCGGCGACCAACGCGAAATCGACAATGTCACGAGTGAGTTCCGGAGCGTACTGAGCGGCAGATGGCGCGTCCAACATCACAGAGATCACTGTTCCTTTCCCAAATTTGTGTACTGACATTGCCGGCGAATTGTCATCGAAGGTGGCCATAACTTGTGCTCCAGTTGCCTTCCAGCCGGTAACCTCGGGACTCTGAATGCTAAAACGGCTCCCTGCCTTCACTCGACTGCCAATGGGTTGCCGCAGGACCACAGCATTGCGTGTGCGATCCAGACCGCTCTGGTCCACACCGATGAATTCTGCGCGCTCGTAGCTTCGACCCATTGGCAATTGCGGCCCGAAAGCCAGAATCACACCACCTTGCGCGACGAACGCTTTCATCAAATCACTATCCGTCTGCTGAAACCCGGAGATGTTCGGCAGTACAAGAATCGACCGTTCTTCAAGCAGCCGCCGCAGCACTTCAGGGTTCAGGTTAAACGGGTAATAGGGATAAACGGACTCTTCAAAGGGAGGGGAGTACGGCAGAACGTCAAAGGGAATTCCCAAAACTCTAAAAGCGTCGAGAGCGGGTAAAAAGTAGTTGGGCCAGCGTTCAATGATCCAATCCGAGTAGGGAAAGTACACTGTCAGCGGATTGCGCTCTTGGGAAATGAGTGAGGTGAGCAGCTTATATGCCTGCATTCCATCAAGCACTGCCCGCCGGCTTTGCTCGACCTGCCTGATTTTCTTGAAAGGCACATAGACATGCGCATGATAGGTAAAGAACGAGATCCCGTCAGCGTCAGTTACAGTCGCGGCGCTTAGAATCTGTGGATAGATATTCTCGTAGGTGGTGGCCGTGGTGTTGGGTGTCAAGCGGTTCTCGAGATAACCAAACAATTCCACGTGGTTGATTGAGATTTTGTTTTGTAGTCGTTTGGCGCCTGCGGATAAGGAACAAAAGTCCTTCACCCGGCGAAACGGGTACTTCTTACGGTTGTCCGTTCGGTAGCTAGCCATCACGCCTGTTTGATAAATCAGTATGTCCAATTCTTCGACGGTGGCCAGGTAACCGGCCAGCAGCGGGTCGTCCATATGTGGTGCGCATGCCGTTAAAAGGCTGCTGTGCATCTTCTTAACGTGCTCGCTGAATTCACGAACATAAGGCACATAGTAGGTGCCGCTGCCCTCTTGGTAGGAATAGAAACCAACCAGTGATGGATGGTGTTTATAAAGGGCGTATAACTCGTCAGTAATGCTCTTGATCTCTTCCATCCGGTTCTTGAAGGGCGCCTGCCGTGTCATGTCCCAACTCACCGAAAGCAGGACCGCGTAACCATATTTATCCGCCCGGCTCAAAACCAGCTCAACAATGTCCCCGGCGGAACCCTTAACAACATCGGTCTGCGCGATTTTCGATGGATAGAAAGCTTTCGTCGGGGTAATCAGGTTGTGAGCAACGAGGAGGTTTCCGCCGATCTGGCGCAGCTCTTTAAGATAATTCTCCAAATCCTCTACCGGCTGCGTTTCATCTAAATAAGGAGCAATAAAGAAGTCAGCCACCACTTGGCCCAACAGAAACGTGGCCTTCCCAACCGCTGAAGGAGATGTAGCTTCGCCCGTCCACGAGTGAATTGCATAAATACCCTCAGGAGCGTCGGTTGCGAGAGTGACGTGGCCAGTGTAGGCGCCGGGACTGCCCTGCACCTCCTGCAAAGTCAGCTCAGTCGCACCGGTACGGGGCTGTAAAAGGACCACCTTGATTGCGGTGTCGGCGATTCCAAGTGTGTCCAATCTAAAAGAAACCGTCTCGCCGCCAACGACTCGCGAGCGGTCGAGCGAAATGTTAATCGCGGTTTCGATAGCCGCTGCATTGACACTTGCGGAAACAAGCAGAAGCAATGCGAACAAGAGTCTTTGATTTAGCATTATTTCTGATAAAAGGCCCAGGAACTGATCCCCTAATTCACACGAATTAACACGAAAACTATGCCTCAGCCTACCTGCTTGTAACTCTCCTTTACCCGTTCGGTCGTAGATCATCTGGCTAACCAGAGGTAGAGCTGAAAAGGGTCTACTTGGCAACGGACAACCGGACAACTGACCACGGACGACAATTAGGCTCGCTTCAACATTCGCTCGAGGCTTAACAAGTTCAGCATGAGATAGCGCGGGTGATGATAATTTTCGACCCGCTTTGGCATCCGCGAGAAAGCCTCGTATGTCACCTTGCGATCGGAGGCATAAATCCATAGTGGCGACCCGTGACTCGCGAGCGGGTATTTGTCACGCACGTACACGTACATGCGATCGAATATCGTCCGCGCCCACGCCGCGCCCGTATGCTCGAAGATTTGCAAGGCTCCAATCAGCACCTCCTCCTGGGCCCATAAGACCTTATCAAGCACCCAAGTGTTCCTATCTACATTTTGCAGATTGCGAAACACACCTCCATAGACATCATCCCAGGCAACTTCAACATGGCGGCGAAACCAGGATGCGAATGTGTCAAAGAGTTTCCGGTCACCGAGGCGCAGTGCTTCGTCCATGAGCATCCAGAGGTTCTCAATGCAGTGCCCAGTGTAGACCAGCTGCTGGTATTCGTTTGTGGGACGTGACAGATCGTGATTCAGTAACTCGTTGATGAGTCCGAATGCAGGATTATAGTGGTGGTCCCCTATTGCCTTAACGCAGCGCGAAGCAATCATTTCGAGTTCGCGATCGCTACGCATTCTCAGCATCTGCGTCACGACGCGAATTAAGACCATCCAAACACCTTGTATGCGTGCACCGGGGAACGCGGGGGCTGTTGGACCAAGGTATGTTTGTCCGATGACGGGCCGGTAATCAGGACGGTCGTAGAGTCTTACGCATTTAAGAACGAGTTCCTTCGCGGTGTGCCAGTACTCGTTCTTGGCTGTTGCTTTTGAATACTCAGCCAGACCTTCGGCAATGAAGAGGTCGCCATAGATCTCTCCGTCAGCCGAGGTCGTCGGCTTTCCTTCGCGGGTAAGTTCCTTGGGCCACAACTCATCCGCTGGCGGCTTTGCTTTTAGGATGAATTCAACCGCGCGACTGGCAATATCCAAGTACTTTCGCTCCGGCGCTAAGTTGTTGTACAGGTATGAGTAAACCCAAATGCCGCGCCCTTCGAACCAACTCGACTTGTTTGTATTTACCTGCTTGCCATCCATGTCCGCGTTACACATGAAACCACCAAACTCATGGTCGATTACGTACCTATCCAGGAAGGGTAAATAGTCTTCGAAGAGATCTTTTCTGTATTGCTCTTGCAGTTTTTCAAGTGAGAGACCAGCAAGTTTGAAGTCATCAAATTCTGATTTGCTATCAGGTTTAAAAGCCTTAGAGATGTCATCGCTAAAGGCCGCGACTGTCAAAGATGAACCCAAAAAATGTCGGCGATTCACAACAAATTTACCTTTACTGGATTAACTTACTTGCCTGGCGACGAATCTTTGCGAATGCTCCAAGTACGTCCTGGATGTAATTCTGATCTGCAAGCAAAAGGTTGTGCGGCAACCAAACACTGACCCGGCAGTATTCTTCAGCGTCAGGGCACTGCCCTCCCGAATACCTGTGGTGTTGAAATACTCTTTGTTGATAGATAGGAATGGGGTAGCCGCAAGTAGCGGGTACACCCTCGGCCTGCAATGCTTCGACCACTCTCTCTCGTGTAACTCCTGCGAAGGCAGCACTGTCAAATCGCATTGAGAAGAGATGATAACTGTGAGTCGTAACATTTTCGTCAAGACTGTTCGGCGTCGGTATAAAGCCCCCAATCTCCTTTAAGCCTGCCTGTAATTCAGACGCGGCTCTCATTCGTGCAGCAATCTGTTCCGGCAATCGTTCGAGTTGATTAAGTAGCAGACTTGCCTGAAAACCAGTGAGACGCGCATTGGTCCCGAGGGTTACGTGTTCGTACCACTCACCACCGGACCTGCGTCCCTGGTTAGTAATTGAGCGGGCACGTTCGGCGAGCATGGCATTGTTTGTGATAAGAATTCCGCCTTCTCCGGCAGTCATATTCTTCGAGGCTTGAAAGCTGAATGATCCAAAGTCACCAAAGCTGCCGACTGGTTGTCCACGCCACTGAGCGCCGTGGGCATGGGCGCAGTCTTCAATCAATACGAGGCTGTTATCCTGGCAGATACGAGTAAAGCTATCTAAGTCGGCAGGGCAGCCTGCAAAGTGAACGAGGACAATGCCGCGCGTTCTCTCTGTAAGCGCGGAAGATACGAGTGCAGGGTCGAGATTGATTGTAGTGGGATCGATATCGACAAAAACTGGTACGGCGCCCACACTTGCGATCGCAGTTGCGGAAGCGATAAAGGTGATGGGAGGGACGATTATTTCATCGCCGGGTTGAATGCCCGCAGCGCGCAAGGCAATCTCGAGTGAGACTGTGCCATTGGCGGTTGCAATTCCAACGCTTGCCCCGTGATACTCGGCAAAGCGTTGCTCGAAATCTCCGATTGCTTCGTGATAACCACCCCAGACCCTGCTTTCCAGGACCTTCAGCAAAGAGCGCTTATCAGCCTCGTCGTAGTAAGGCCATACGGGAACCGGTTCAGTGATACAAGTTGGTCCACCCAATATCGCCAGCCGGTCAGCGGCTGCTTCATGCACTTCAGACATTGTCTTTTCTCTCGTTCAGTAAGCGTAGCGCTGTTGCCGCCAGGATAGCCGCCCCAACTGGTAGCGCAGCTTCGTCGAGATCAAATGTCGGGCTGTGCCAAATTGGATTCGGCACCTTTTCACTGGTTACACCCAGCCAGAACATGGCGCCGGGAACGCGCGCGGTGAGATAACCGAAATCTTCAGCCCAGGGATCGAATGGCATCTCAATTACATGTTCAGCGCCCAGCACCGCTGCTGCTGCCGCGCGAATTATCTCCGTTATTTCTGGATCGTTGATAGTCGCAGGGTATCCTTCCAATATTCGCAACTCGCAGGTTGCACCCATGGCCCGGCCAACATCGAGAGCTTTCTCAAGCTCACCGATTAAGCGTTGACGCGCTTCTCCACCGGTGCTGCGGATTGTGCCTCCTAGCTCCACCATGTCCGCAATGATGTTCTCTTTGATTCCCCCGTGAATCGTCGTAATGCTGATTACCGCAGGCTCGATAGCCGGCAGTTTGCGCGAAACTATCTGCTGAATTGCATTGATTACCTGCGCGGAAATTGCGATCGCATCTACGCCCGCCTCCGGGTGCGCGCCATGGGCCGCGCGACCCTGGATCTTTATTGCAATGGTGTCGTTGGCGGCCATCGCGGGACCAGACGACACACCGATCGAACCTGCGGGTAATGCACGCGTGTGCTGGGCAATCACAGCGCTGACTCCATCGAGGGCTTGCTCTTCGAGCAACCGCATTGCGCCGCTCTTCCCTTCCTCATCCTTCTGCTCTTCCGATGGTTGAAAAAGAAATCGAACCGTGCCGTTTAATGATTCCTTCGCAAGCAGCATAGCGGCGCCAAGTGCGCAAGCAACATGAGCGTCATGGCCACAAGCATGCATCATATTCGGCACTCGAGAAGCGAAGGGCAGGCCCGTCGCTTCTTTTATCGGCAGGGCATCCATGTCAGCGCGAATAGCGATGACAGGACTGCCAGAACCGATTTCACCAATCACGCCGGTCTTCGCCACATTCGTGCGCACTCGCATACCTAGTTCTTTGAGAGTGCCAGCAATCAAACGTGCGGTCGCATGCTCTTGAAAACCATATTCCGGATGAGCATGTATAGTGCGGCGAATCGTAACGAGGCGTTCCTTTAGTTCTTCGGCCAGCAGCCTGATTCGTTCGCCATCCCTGGCAACTTGTTTGACCTTATTCAATCCGTCTCTTTTTCTTTATCGAATCGACGAGGGTACTTACCTTCTCGCGCCCCACGCGTCCTTCAGAAGTTGGCGGCTGCCGCGCGGCTCGCCCAACATGAAACTCAGAGAGGTTCGCAGTGCCCGAGAGCCAACTGATCCTCTCTGCATCAAGCCCCCCGCCTACGAGAATTTTGATCTCAGGTAACGCAGCCTCTTGATACCTCACCAGATTCGCGG
>CAZNPP010000012.1:0-3165 GCA_964574785.1 uncultured Chloracidobacterium sp.
TCGACACCCGAAATCCGCAAATCACGGAATAACTCGGACCGGCAGTTGCGATACTGTCGGCGCTACACTACCTAACAAGCTTCGGAGAAGATTTTTGCCCGCTGACGTCGGCACGTCGACAATATCGTTAGGCATTAAAGCAAGATCCTCAGCGTGTTTTCTTTCGATTGCGGCCAAATCGATAACTATTTCTTTCTTTGTCTGTCCATCGGGTTCTTGCCTGACTACTCGCACCTTGTCCTTCTTGCTGTCTTGTCTAAGACCGCCTGCCATTGCAATTGCTCGCGAGACCGTAATCGGTTCCTTTAGCGGAATTGAACGAGGATGGAAAACGTTTCCAACCACGTAAACTTGATCAGCCTCAGGTAAAGTGATGATGTCGCCGGATTCGAGGTATGGGTTCGCTGCGAGATCTCCGCGCAGCGTATCGCTCAACCGGAAGGTCGAGTAGGCTGAAGCGATGTCATCCCTATCTGAGGCTGCCTTCTCGCATGCCAACGCTGGTGTAGAGTGAACTATATGAACCGTTTGGCCGGCTCGCTCTGAAGGACCTTTGGCGTATGTGAGCAATTCGAGTAGCCGCACCCGCCGCTGCAGTTGAAATCGGCCCTGTTCGTTAACAGCCCCAATAACAGCTACCTGCTTCGACCGGTATTCTTTAATGAATACATCTACTTGTGGGTTTCTATAAAACTTTAGATACCGTCTCGCAATCTCTTTGGCGAGCTCACCTTCAGTTTGACAGGCGGCTTGAATCTCCGTCTCGATTAACGGCATCCGAATCATGCCACTACCCTCAACTCTGACTGCCTCACGCGACAAGTGGGGACGATTCAGGATCCGAATATCAAGTACGTCTCCGGCTCCAATACGGTAGCGCTGGTCAACCTCTGAGGTGATTAAAGTCTTTTCTGATGGTTGTTGGGCAATGCCATAGAAAGAAAAAACCAGCAACAAGATAAGTACAGGAGTCAAGCGTTCAGTCATGACTAAGTAACTCCGTTTTGTGTTAGTTCGTGTGATTTAGTGGTCACGAGTCAGTACCACCGCGCGGTGGTACTGACTCGTGATCACTCATCGCTCATAATCGCTCATCACTCGTAACTGCGCAGACCCACCCGCTACCGCGCGGTGGTACTGACTTGTGACCACTCATCATCACCGTCACTCATTACTCGTTACTCATCACTCGTCACTAGTCACTGAGACGCGCTCGGTTCTCACTTTCGACCCAACCCCATTCGGCGCGATAGAAGCGCCTCACGCATGTGATTCGGATGTGCCAAATTCAAGACCGTGTTACTCAACAGAACGAGCAGTTCTTCATGTTCACGACGAAAGAGACCAGTTAGAGGCTGATCTCCAACCTTTTCAATGATGCCTTCTCTCACCCACTGCCAAAACTGCGTCTGGGTGGTCCAAAACTGTTTGCGATCGCGACAGATCACTAGAGCGGTTTTCTTTTTCTTCTTCTTGACCTTTGGTTTCATTGAAGCCAGACACACCTCCAGCTTTGCATGTTCTTCGGTTTCCTGACCCGAAGTGACCACACACAGTACCCCGCAGGGAAGCCTCTCTGGCGAGGCGGCATCACAATTTCAATTGCAGTTACTACTGCCAGCGGCTATTGCAAGACTGGGCTTGCGGATAATTTCGAGAATACCTACATCAGCAGACGCGATATCAATTCTGCCCTGCGTTTAACTGCAAACTTGATGAAGACGTGTCTTAAATGGAACTTTACTGTCTGCTCGCTGACCTGAAGTCGTTTGCCGATTTCGGCGTTCGTTAATCCTTCGACACAGCAAAGCGCAACCTGCGCTTCGCGGCGGCTCAGGTTGCGGTTTTCTGCCACTTTGCTGATAGCCCGTTGATACGAAGGATTCACTTTGTGGCCCTCAATCCCCTTCGCACTGATGACGGAGCCATTCCTAATTCGACGTGCGATGATCTCCTCGGCTCGAAAAACTTTATAAGTCAACCCTGGCCCTCGAGAACTGTTTACGAGTCTTTTCTGACGTTCAATACTAAGCTTCAGAATTAGACCTTCGAGACCTCGACGAATGGTGCTTTGGCTCCGTATACCTGTCAGCTCCATCAGGCGGCGTGTAGTAAACACGTGGGGCGGTTTGCCGTTATCAGAATCTTGGGAAAGCATCGCCAGGTATATTCGATGCTCGAGCGGACTGTGGCTTAGCGCCACAAGGGCCATTGGTGGTCCATCCTGAAAGTGCTCACTCTGCTGGTCTAAAGGGTAGGTTTTTGACTCTGCTTGATCATGGAGTTGAGTCTTCAGGGGGAACATGGCTCCTTCAGTGAATGGTAACGCGGCGGGGAGATAGGCTTGAAGACTTCATCAACAGTTGGGAGCGAAACTGCGACCTAAAAGAAGGTTCGCAATGCTGCGGCAATTTTATGCGCTGAGAGCCTAATTGCATCACCAACATCTGTCAAGAAAAACCTGTTTTATTCTCGCTTGATATCTTCGATCATCTCACACCACAGATGTCCGATGGTTATATGAGCTTCCTGGACGCGTGAAGTGCGCTCCGAAGGAACCACTACTGCGATATCGCAGAGTGATGAAAGTGGCTCGCCTTCCGCTCCGGTAAGGGCAATTGTCCTACAACCCATTGAACGCGCTAGTTCAACGGCTCTGATCACATTGGGTGACTTGCCGCTAGTGCTAATTGCGATTAGCACATCGTCAGCGATTGCCAACGCTTCCACTTGTCGGGCAAAAACACGTTCGTATCCATAATCGTTACTTACTGCCGTCAGAGCAGACGTATCCGTTGTGAGCGCGATTGCAGGCCAGGCTCGGCGGTGATCTTCGTAACGACCTACGAGTTCAGCCGCTATGTGTTGGGCATCCGCTGCGCTGCCACCGTTGCCACACAGCAATACCTTGTGACCTTCCCCCAGAGCCGAGCAGATCAATTGACCGGATTGCTCAATCTCCTGGAGTTTCGCGTCGAGCACGTTTTGGATGACTTCGAGATGCGCAGCAAGCGACTGCGAGAGCTTGGTCAGTCGTCCTTGGTCAGTTGTCAGTTGTCCGTTGTCCGTGGTCCGTTGCTCTTGGTCCATTGTCAGTTGTTCCGTGGTCAGTAGTTCCGTCGTCAGTGGTCAGTAGTAAGTAGTAAGTAGTAAGTAGTAAGTAGT
>CAZNPP010000012.1:3265-49197 GCA_964574785.1 uncultured Chloracidobacterium sp.
CTGACAACGGACAACTGACTACCATTCACCATTTACTATTCACCATTTACCATTTACCATTCACCCCTCACAACCACTATGTCAGCTTCAAACTCAACACCTATGCTGCGTCAGTACCAGGAGCTAAAGAAGCAGCATCCCGGAACGCTTCTGTTCTTTCGCCTTGGCGACTTCTACGAACTTTTTTTCGATGACGCGGTTGTGGGTTCTCGCGAACTCCAAATAACCCTGACCGCACGTCACAAAGAACGCGGAAATCCAATCCCGATGTGCGGTGTTCCCCATCACTCTGCGGCGAATTATATAGCCAGACTTGTAAGAAAGGGTTATCGCGTAGCCATCTGCGAACAAACTGAAGATCCTTCGAAGACAAAAAAACTTGTCCGGCGAGAAGTCGTGAGAGTTGTAACCCCCGGGACGCCAATCGATCCGCAACTCCTTGAACCGCGAGAGTCAGTCTTTCTGGCAGCAGTCTGCGGTACCGGCGAAAGTGTTGGCGCTGCCTTTCTGGACATATCTACTGGTGAGTTCCGAGCCACCCAAGTAACTGGCTCAGAGGCCTGGCATCGCATAAGCGCCGACTTGGAATCGTATGCTCCACGCGAACTCTTGTTTCCTAGTTCGCTTGAACCGTTAGTTAAAAGTGGATTTTCACAAAGGATCCATACTGAACCTCTACCCCTCGAGAAATCCGATGGGAGCCATGCAACTCCTCTTACAACTCACGACGGCATGACCTTAACACCCATCGATGACTGGCTCTGGCAAAAGGAAGACTCCGCTTTACTGCTGATGAAACAGTTTGGCGTCCGGTCTCTGGCGGGCTACGGAATAGAACGTAAAGATGAGGCGCTAAGAGCTGCGGGCACTTGTCTTCGTTATGCCCAAGATACTCAACGCGCTGCCGCATCCCACATTGCGGACCTGGTCTACTTCGAGCCTCATGATTATCTGGTCTTAGATCAAATTACCGTGCGCAATCTCGAATTGATCGAGTCAATGGCAGGAACAGGCGGTAGATCCCTGCTTGACATCATCGACGAGACGGTTACGGGTATGGGTGCGAGACTCTTGCGATCGTGGTTGCTACGCCCCGCAATCAAGCGTAATGAGGTCGAGGCGCGCTCTGCGGCGGTGGCAGACCTTCACCAAGAGCAAATGCGTCGTGACAAGCTGCGTTCTCTTTTGAAAGATGTCTCTGATCTCGAACGACTTGCTGGGAGAGTAAACCTGGGTTCTGCTACACCTCGGGACCTTAATGCGATTCTTCGGTCCCTCGAGCAAGTGCCAGCGATTCGACAGTCGCTGGCCGATGCGCCTTCATCGTTGCTACAAGTACTAGTTGAAAACACCGATGAGCTTTCCGACATACGAACCTTAATATCCCAAGCTATTGATGACGACCCGCCTGCCAAACTCAGCGATGGTAATGCCATCCGCTGGGGCTACTCGACCGAACTTGATGAATTGCGCTCTCTCAGTCGCAATGCGAAACAAACCATAGCCAGTCTTGAATCCACCGAGCGCACAAAGACAGGTGTTAATAATTTGAGGATCCGATATAACGGGGTGTTTGGCTATTTCATAGAGGTCTCTAAGACAAATGCTAACCGAGTTCCTCCGCATTACGAGCGACGCCAAACACTAGCGAATGCTGAAAGGTTTACTACTCCTGAGCTGAAAGAGTGGGAGCGGAAGGTGCTTGGTGCGGAAGAGCGAATCATCCGCTTAGAGACCGAACTCTTTAACAAAGTCTGCGGGGAAGTTGGAGCCGAGACCAAACGGATCCAATCCACAGCTCGAGCGCTAGCTGCTCTCGATGCATTGTCCTCCTTGGCAGAGTCGGGGGCACGTCGCCGTTATGTCCGGCCGCAGATGCATGATGGCGATGAGATAGAAATTATTCAGGGCCGGCATCCGGTAATTGAGGTATTCAGTGACGAACCTTTTATTCCCAACAGTATTTATATGAATAACTCGACCGATCGATTGCTCGTGATTACTGGCCCAAACATGGGGGGTAAGAGCACCGTACTCCGACAAACTGCGATCATCGCGATAATGGCTCAGATGGGCGGTTTCGTCCCAGCTGACAAGGCGAGACTACCACTGCTGGATCGAATCTGGACGCGAGTGGGCGCCTCTGATGATCTAACTCGTGGTCGGTCGACATTCATGGTTGAGATGACCGAAACCGCCGCCATTCTTCACAGTGCCACACCACGATCACTGGTGCTGCTTGACGAGATTGGCCGCGGTACAGCAACGTTCGATGGACTTTCGATCGCATGGGCCGTTGCGGAATACCTCCACGATTCACAAGAGCACGCGGCGAAAACGCTTTTCGCTACTCACTACCATGAGCTGACGGAGTTGGCGGAAAGATTGCCAGGAGCTCAGAACTATCAAATCACGGCAGCAGAGCGTGAGGGCGAGGTTGTGTTTCTTCACAGGCTCGAAAGGGGTCGCGCTTCAAAGTCATATGGTATCCAAGTAGCGCGTCTGGCTGGGTTACCACCAGCAGTGCTGGCAAACGCAAGGGAAGTCTTGGCCCGTCTAGAGCGTTATGAACTGGATGTCTTTGCGCAAGAAGAAACAACTGAACAGAAGTCTACGCATGCTACTGAAGATCAAGTAGCTGCAAGGGCGGTAGCGGCCTCAGCTATTTCGTCTGTTGCCGCGGAAGTAGTGCATTCCTCATCTAGCGCGTTGGACGCAGCATCACGGCGGGCTGGCGCGAGAAAGCTTGCTGCTCAAGCTTCACTGTTTGATTTGGCGAATCAGAAGATCATCGATGAGATTCGTGACAGTCGGGTGGAAGAACTCTCACCTGAGCAGGCCAAGGAATTATTGCTTGAGCTGAAGAAACGAGTCCTGTGACTCAGTTAACGTGGATATCCAGTCTTAGGTAGTAACTACGCCTGAGTTTCATGATGTTTCGTTTTATGTCGAGGTTTCATGTTCCCGGGGTCCGCCTGGGCGGCTTGGCCGGCCTCTTTGCGGTACGGCTTCTGCCTTACTGTCCGCCCTCTTTCTACTAGGCGCGCTACTACGCGCGCGCGCCTCAGCCTCGCGCGCCGGACTCTAGATGGTCAGCCGGAAAGCCAAAGGCTTTCCGCAAGGAAAGCGGCAAGCCGCCCAGGATAACAAGCGGCAAAGCCGTTCGGATTGCCCAAAACGATCACAGAAAACAAAAATCTAAACCTTTGCTACTCGAATACTTACCCGTCGAGCCTCACGTTTCGCTATCAGTTTCCAATTCGTATACTTGTGTATACTAATCATGTTTGGCTAGACTGAATCACAGACTCTAATTAGGGTAATAATATACTTGACTGACCACGAGATTTCTGAGACAATGCACTCACTATGGAAACCCCGAAGACATTACAACAAGCAATCATCTATTTTTCCAAGCCTGAGAACTGCAACCAATTCATGATTCAGGCCCGCTTTCCTGATGGCGTGGTACGTTGCCCTCAGTGCAATAGCGATAACGTAAGCTATCTTGCCAAAGCCAACGTCTATAAGTGCTACGGCAAACACCCCCGCGCCAAGTTCTCCCTTAAAGTCGGGACGATCTTCGAAGACTCGCCTTTAGGTCTCGACAAGTGGCTCGCCGCGATCTGGCTGATAGCCAATGCCAAGAACGGCGTATCCAGTTACGAGATTCATCGCTCGCTAGGCATCACGCAAAAGTCGGCTTGGTTCATGTTACACCGTATCCGCCTTGCGATGCAGAATGGTTCGCTGGATAAGTTAAGCGGGCCAGTTGAGATTGACGAAACCTACATCGGCGGTCTTGCCCGCAACATGCACAGAAGCGATAAAGCACGGAAGATCCACGGCACTGGCGGAGCGGGCAAGGTTGCCGTGATGGGCCTACTTGAAAGACACGGCGAAGTCCGAACCGTGGTTGTGCCGAATATCAAGCGCAAGACCCTCGAATCGCATGTCAACGATCATGTTGAACCGGGATCGGTTGTCTACAGTGACGGTCTTAAGTCTTACAACAATCTAGCGAATCAGTTTATCCATAACGTGATTGACCACGCTGAGAAGTACGTCGAAGGCAATATCCACGTCAACGGTATTGAAAACTTTTGGAGTCTGCTCAAGCGGAGTATCAAGGGCACTTATGTTTCGGTCGAGCCGTTCCATTTATTCCGATACCTCGACGAACAATCGTTTCGTTTCAACAACCGCAAGGGCACGGACTTTCAACGGTTCGTTGAAGTGCTTTCGACAGTCGCGGGTAAGAGATTGGAGTATCGACAACTGATCGGTAAGTGTGCAGCCGATGCCTGAGAAGCATCTAGCTCGACAAGGGCGCGGAAAGAAGCGCCCTAGAAAGTGATTTGCAAAACGCCTCTCGATTCTTGCCGGAGCCGTAGAGGTACTTTTGCGCCGTAGTAGTTAACGCTCTTCATGCTCACCTTCGTGCGTAAAGTTTAGCACGGAGGTTGGTGGCATGGAAGATTCTCGTGTACTTAAACGGACTATCGAGGAAAGCAATATGGTGACGCTAGCAGTTAGGCGACCAAACCAACCATTGCAAGACTTTCCGATTTATACAATTTCCGAAGCCGCTGCGTATTTAGCAATGCCCAAAGATACGTTGCGATATTGGGTATGCGAGCATCCTGTATGGGCCATTGCCGGCCGTGATCTTCCAACCACATTGCTTTCCTTTAGAGACCTAACCCAAGCCTATTACGTCGAAGTTGTCAGACGCCATTTCAATCTATCGCTAAGAAAGACACGAGAGGTAATCGAGGAAGCAAAAAAAGAGAGCAGAGCAAGATACCCCTTACTAGCAGATAATATTCTTGTCTTTTACGGTCACGTAATCATGGACAAGAAAGCCAGCAGACGCCAACCCAGACGGCTTGTCGATCTAACGCATAACAGACAATTGTTTTTTGAAGTTATCGAGCCGTTCGCAACGCGATTACGTTGGGACCGCAAGGGTCAACTTGCCCAACTGTTTCCGTGGAGATATTGGACAGGCGACGTTAAGGATAAGAAACGTCCGGTAAGCATAGCGCCCGATATAATGTCTGGGAAACTAGTTATCACAGGAACGAGAATCCCTGTCGAGGTTGTGGTACAAAGAGCCTCAGAGGGCGAAGATATTCCTAGTTTAGCTAAGGACTATCGGCTGTCCGTGGATTCGATTACTGAGGCAATGAGTCACCTTGTACCACAAGCGGCATGAGGAATGTGTCCTCTTTTTGGAGGATTGTTTTGGAAGCACGACAAGACCAAAACGGCTAACAGATGCTGGTTATAAGGTGAAGTGTTTTGTTGAGCATTTTTGCGATAAGAAAGGCCGCAAACAAGAACGGGTTAAAGATCCGCGAATTATCAGATTCTGCGCCGCGCAAAAGTTTGTACTTGTCACCCCTGATAAGAACATGCGTTATACGCACGCAGAAACAATCAAACAGACCGACGTAGCGATCATTGCGAGCATTGTTGGCACTCGTGATATTGATGAATGGATTACGCAATTGATTGCTAAGAAAACACAGATTGAACGACACGTTAAGAAGTTTCCACGCCCCTCGTTTATGAGATTAGGATTAACTGGGTCAATCAATATCGAAACAGTCAAAGCCGACCGGACGACGCGACGACATAGGCCACATGAAGGACAAGAAAAATGAGTAAGCAGAGTAAAGCTAAACCATCAGAGGAATACCAACGATTTGAGAAACTCGCTAAGGCCCTAATCGCTGTCCCGAAGAGTGAGATCGACAAACGTGAGGCTGAGTACCAGCGAGCAAAGAAGACTCACAAGAAGAAAAGAGTCGCGTAAGTGGTAGGGATGCTCCAGATCATTACGTACTTAATGTGCGTGTATCTCGTCTTTAAGGGTGTAGAAATCTGGCAGATCGCCAACGTCAAGAGCTAACGTAGTTAGTCAATATCTGAGGGCATTCTAAACAGATTACTTAAAGGAGAACCCCATGAGATGGATACTCGTCATAGTAGTTCTGACTCTTACGGCAGCGTCTATTGCCCGAGGACAAAAGCAAAGCGCGAGGAGAGATCAAACACGGAACGTTGCGAGGGTCATAAGACAACTGGATCAGGAACGCATTCAAGCACAGATTGATGCCGATAGAGCGGCTCTTGATCGGCTATACGCTGATGATTTTATCGGCATAGGGCCTAGCGGCACAGTGAGAGCCAAGCCACAGGTGCTTTCAGATTTCACGTCGGGCGATTTGAAGTTTCAGTCTATCACCACCGACGACGTTCAAGTGCGCGTTTATGGAAATACCGCTGTGGAAACGGGCCGCTCAACAATGATTGGGCAAGATAAAGGCAAAGTTGTTCCCCGTGATAATCGCTTTACCAGAGTGTGGGTAAAGCAACAAGGGCGCTGGCGATTGGTTGCCAATCACTACTCGTTACTGATTAGCCAGCTACCCAAAGAACAAAAGCCTTGATACCAACGGTCAGTCAACTATATTATTACCCTAATTAGGAGGTTTCCTCACCATGAGTAATGAAGAACTGGGCAGAAGAATGGCCTTCATCATCGAGCAACAGGCGCAGTTTGCTTCGGATATTCAGCGGTTGCGTGAATCCCAGGTGCAAACTGATCAAGTAGTGGCACGCCTTGCATACGTGACGCTCGAAGGCTTCAAGGATGTGAACGGCAAGATCAACTCACTGGTCGATGCTCAGATCCGTACTGATGAGCATGTGCGACAGACCGATGAAAGCCTGAAAAATCTCATCGCCGTGGTTGATCGTTACTTCCGTGACGGTCGGAATGGGAACTGAGAGGTAGCATCAGTTCCGATCTTCATATCAACTGATTTCGTTAATGGCGTGTCACTCACTCGAAACCAATCACCCGTTCCGTCCTCTAACCTCAACATGCGCATCAACTCGTTGAATCTAAATGGACGGGCGCCGCGACGCCCAAAAACCGAAACCTGATTGCCACTCTCATCAACTGCGCGGTCGCGATCCAATCCTTTTGAGATCCCCAGCGCCTCACCCTTTGTCTTAAAGGTTGCTATAAGTTCGGGGCGTGGTCTCGGACTGAAGCCTGCATACTCTGGCATCGTTTCAGGTGATGTCAGTTGCAGAATTCTTAAACCATTATGTCCGTCCGCTACATACGCAAACAGGCTGGCGTTTGTCATAGCAACCTTCACCTGATGAACATCATTGAGCTGACCACCTGCGTCGTACATCTGATCAAGGCGCGGCTGCTCAGGTTGTTCTACATCGACAATCGCAATTCCATCTTTTCCGTTTGCGACATAAGCGTAAGTTCGAGCCACGTATACGTCATGCGCATGTGCTAAAGGGACTAAGGCCTCTGGGACTGGCCGCGCAGCTTCCGGCTGAGTTACATCGATAACCTTCAAACCATCATCATCAACCACAAAAGCATATCGAAACTGGATTGCGATGGCTCGCGGCCGCTTCAGCAATGGCTCGCGAAGTTCGCCCACAATTTTTGGGTTCAATGGATCATCTATACTGACAATGACAAGACCAAAGTCCGTGGTGATATAGACATAGTTACCTGCAATCGCAATATTGTTGGCTCCATTCAATGCTCCACCTGGATTGAAGGCTCCATTTGGGTGCTTTGCAGGATCCAAGGCGCGTCTCAGGAAATTATTCAGCGGATCTCCATCCAGCAGGGTTGCAGCATTAACGAGAATCAATCCCTCAAACTTATCCGCCACATAGAGATAGGCATAAAGCGGGTGAATGGGCTGCTCTTCGTTCACTAACTGCTTGCGTTCTTCTTCGGATAATTTACTCGCGGTTTCAGGATCAATCATGGTTCCGTCAGCTTTGAGACGCCAACGAGCAGGATCCACCGCCAACGTCGTTGGCGCCGCAACTGCCGTTGCATAACGGCTCTTGACCCAAAATCTTTGACCAAAACGAGAAACGGGTGCAGTTACCAGGCGCTCCGAAAATCCTTTATGATCAATCTGGGCAACGTCGTAGACTCGCAGTCCCCCTTCGCCAGCAGCCACGTACGCATATTCACCGCGCAGTTGCACCTGGAGCACACGCGGATTTCCTACGTGCTCGAAATAAGTTTTTAGCTTACGACCACCTTTAACAAACTTTTCGTAGTTATCAGGATACGCAATTCGATGGAGGGTGCTGCCAAATACTGCCTGGGGATCTCTGTGCTCGGTTGCGGTAATAACCTCGAGAGCATGATCAGCCGCAACATAGACATAGCGGCCCATGAAGTTAACGAAGTTGGTACCCTGAAGCAGCACTTGAGCCAACCACGCATTATTGTCGTTCTTATTCGAAACATGGCAGTCGCTGCATTGTTTTGTTTCTTTACCTCTTACTGTATGCGGGACATGCGTGTTGAAAGCCTGACCAGCGAAACCTTCAGCCGACGTGGTCTGTTGTTGCGAGTAGATCCATTCGCGATTCTGATTCTGGGAGCTAACTAGTACAGCAGAGGACGAACGCACCGGAGCGATACGGTTTCCGGTTACTGTTCCATCGCGTCCAAGCATGAAGATGTCATCGCGCAAAACCTGAAAGTTGTATTGGGTGAAGTTGCGCGAGTCGCCACCTTCATTGTGACGATTAGGCATCTTGCGGTTTGCCTCCATCGAGAGATGGCAGCCAAAACAGCTTGTCACCCAGGACGAGTGGCAGGCAAAGCACGTCATATTTTCGTCACGGTGCGCAAGCCGGTTTTCATCAGCAGGGACAATACCCCACGTTTTGTTGTCCTTTTGAATGGTCTTCGCGTAGCGTGATCTCTCGCTGTAGTCACGGGCGCCGGGAGTCACGGTATCGACCGTTTGCGGCACACGCCACCAACGCCCTGGTACTACCATTGAGTTTTGCATGATGTCGCCACTCTTCAACTCGACGTCACGGCCACTCTCGTCCTTTCGAACTCGATCTCGCGTAACCCGTTGGAAGAGGGGAATCCGACTCCCGGTCTCATCACGCACACGCAAACCAGTCAATTCCCTGCCCTTCAGTGGTTGGCCACGTTCTTTACGCCTCGTAGCCACTCCCCCCGAAACCGCCGCTGCCGCTGGTCCTGAAGTGAACAGATTTGCGCGTTCCTGGATTGTGCCATGACAATCGACACAGGTGATCTCAATTGCTGCGCGTGGTTCGTTATAAAGATATCCATCACCGTGTGAGTCTTGCCTGAAATGACAATCGACGCAGTGCATTCCCTTCTCGAGATGGATGTCATTGAGATGCACTGCTTTTTTGAACTTGTCAGGATCATCCGCCGATACTATGTTTCTTTGCGAATCGAGTAGGTTACCCTTGCGATCCCGGCTGAAGACTTTGCGAAACATCCAGCCATGACCATGAAAGTCTCCGAACTGAGTATTCTTTAGTTCTTGATTAAATTCAGGGCTTCCGGTTTTCTGAAGAAAGTCCAGATTTGACCAAAGCCCTCGCACACTGGCCCCTTCAGGATTGCGATTGAGCTTCTCTTGTTCTTCACGTTGTGAGGGGTCCCGTTGCCTGGGAGGATACATTTTATGTCCGTCGCTCTCATTGTCCCACCACGTCATGCCGAGATAAGTCGCGACCATGTTTGTTCCAGGGTGCATGTGACACACCATGCACTGAGACGTGGGGATCTGACTGGTAAACTCGTGTTTGATAGGGTGGCCCGACTGATTCTTTGGAATACTTGTATCTGCAGTCTGTGACGAACCCATGTTTCCGGCACTGTGATAAAAAGCCGAGTGAGAAGGATCTCGGTCATTCGCATAGATTACATGGCAGGCTGTACAACCTGAGGAGCGGAAATCTCCGGGATGATCGTTGGTACCGAGAAAATTCAGTGTGGGATCGAACAGGCGTGTTTTCTGCAAGCCTAAAAACACGGGATCGGTTCGTTGGTTTGTCCCAAATCCGCGAGGACTTAGACCCTTATCTGGCTTCCCAGGCTCCTCCTCTTTGTCAGGTAAACCCACTTCAAGTCGGCGCCTGCCGCCTCGTTCGAAAACTCTTAGAACATTACCCGGTTGTGAGATCTCCCAACGAGGCATTGGGTCGAGAAACTCAAGCAAGCCACGCAGTCTTCGTTCTTCGTAACTCGGCGTCGGGTTCTGAATCAGCCTCTGCGGAGCACCCGTTTCACTATAACTCTCACCAAATCGCGCATCCTTCAGCGGAAAACTACCATTGTTATAAAGAGCAGCACCCCATAGCATGGCTCCGTGCGTCATCATGCTGCGGGCGACATTCTTGGTCTCAACGTCATGACAACCACTACCGCCGCAACTGCGCGCCGCAACTCGCAAGTCTCCGGGATTTATAAACCGTACAAATTCCCAACTCTCTCGTGCCAGCAGAGTATTCGTTCTTTCGGGATTTGCACCGGTGTATTTTCCATCGCGTCTCCACTCTTTTGGAAAACGAGGCCGGACGTGCGCTTCATTCTTAACACGTTCAATCTCTCTTGCATCTTCGCTGGTCTTGCGCGGAACCGGATTTCCCCCATGACAACCGGTGCAGGTTAAGCCAACAGCATCTTTTCCATCCTTCAGGGTTTCAAAGACCTCGGTTGGACCATATTTATGCATTGGTTCAATCTGGCCATGACAGGTGATACAACCTTCTATCTTCTGCGTTGCACTCGGAGCCGCTTCCTGAACTGATGGCTTCTTGATGGAGGTAGCCCGGTGTGCTGAGGAATTCGTGTTCTTGGGCGTCGCTTTACCTGGAGAGTAATGGGGCGCCGCAACGATGGCCACAAGAAATAATGAGAGTACGCTTAACATCTTATCCACTAAACCACACTAAATAGCACGATTTTTTCTTTCTTCGTTTTAATTTGTGGATCAAGTTCTTTTGCTTGCGGCGAAAAGCAGCGCCGTGCCTCAAGTGTCTTAGAGACCGCTTTTCTCTGCTGACTAAAATATGAACTTCAGCTGCGCAAAAAGCGTGTACAAGAGCTTTCTTGGACTAATCACATCAGGTTCACAAAAGTCACTAACAGCCGGCGGACAGTTGCGCGACCGATCTGTAAAGATGTCGCGAAAACCGCGCCCAGTCTGTAAGGCTGAAGCTCCAAAATTGAACGTGATGTTATTGATTAGAAACGGGCGATAGGCCACGCCCAAACTGTAGTCAAAACCAATGTCATGGCGGATGCGATTTTGGAACAGTATATATTCCAACGATTCCGTGCGATGAAAGCGAAGATAATTGATGTTGAAGATGGCTTTGAGCCTTTGAGTTACTTCCACATCTACACCGCCGTTGTAAATCAGAATACCGGGATTGACAAAGTTAGCCTGACCTTTAGTCTTACTGCTTCGCAAGGTTGGTAGGAAACTATTAGGTTGAACCAGGCCTACACCCGTTTGACTCAAGCGAATACCATTTCGATTCCAGAAAGAGAATTGTCCACCGATAAAGTTTGGGTCATCCAGGATGGCGTCAAATCCAGTAGCCCGATCGTCGGTGGGATCACTGTCGCCCTGCGCCCAAACAAACGATCCCTTGAAACGAATGTAGTCTTTATCGACAGAGGCCTCGACGGCAGCCATATGCGACTTCACACGAACTCGGTGACCAGCTATAGGATTCCGCTCGTCGCTTCCCAACGCGTAATAGTAGGAATTTGTCAGATTCAATCGCCCAAAATGACCATCGCCGCTGACGCCAAGGTAGCCCACCTTTATCGCATGCGGACGCACATCGCCAATCAGAGCAGGTCGTACTAAGAAACCGTTGCGATCGAACTTCACGCCTCGTCGATCATCGTTATAGTGCAAGCTTCCCTGGATTGTGTAACCTTTGCGAATAAAATCCTGGCGGAAAAGATTCGCGACATAGACGTTCTGATGCCGGGTGTCAAAACGATTCAAGTTACTGTTCGTGTCCTTCTCGAGCATCGAGAAGTAAGCGGCATTGTATTGAAAGCGGTTATTATCAAAGGCGCCAAAAAAGCGTGTGCCGAGATTGTTATCCGAAAAGATAAAGCCCCGGAAATCTGAGACAAACGGTTGAATACCCGCTCGGAGCGAGACGAAATCGTAGTTCTCATTCACATCGCGGATTTTTACTTCTCCGAAAGCTTCCTCCAGTGACATGTGCCAGTCAGTACGATTGGTTCCCCGGCTCACATTGACGTTCACAACTCCAAGCTCGCGAGCATTGAGATAGTTTGGAACACTAAAAGTCGGAGAGATTTTGATGGCCCAGGTGCGCGGTTTGAATGTGGTATCACCATGAAACACTTCAAAGCTCAATTGCACAGTCTCGACGGCTGCAAACTGCTCAGGCTGTCCAAAGAATTCACCGCTGCCCGGTTGATCTGTGCTAACTCCTGAAGGCGTTGGAGCGCGACGTTGCTCCATAACAGTGGTGCTCACACCCGACAACACCATGAAAATCTCATTACCCAGGATTGGATAATCGCCTTTAAGAACACTCTGGTTGTAAGGATCCCACCAGCGACCTCTCTTGAACGGGATGTCACGACCACGAGCACCTCGATCTCCGTATCGGTCGTATTCAGGAAAGCCTATGCGCCAGCGATCACGTGCCGCCTGTCGATCTGTTTTGTCCTGAGGTTCAGAAGCAACACTCTTATCGCCTGCAAATCCGGTTGGCCTATCGGCAGGTTCCGGAGGAAACTCCTCTGCCTTTCTATCATCGAGCTCAATATCGAGCCTCGTGTTTACATTTGATTCCACGATGACGTTCTCAAGAATGTCACCGTTTGGACGAGCAAAGACACCGTAATCTTTGTTCTTATCAAACTTGGCAGTGTGAGGGGGTTCGACGTTAACTCGGTAAGCGCCCCGTTCTAACTGAATTGAATACGAGCCGTCGGCGGCGCTACGGACAGTTTTAGCACTACTGGTTACCTGATTTGTTGCAACAACTACAACGCCGGCGACGGCGGCCCCTGAGGAATCACGAATAACCCCGGTAATTCGTCCCTGGCTCTGAGCAACCGCACTTGGGGTTCCGGCCAGGAGCAGGATCACGACCGCTACGTACCGAGGCACGAGCTTACGTATTCTGTTTTCCCGCCCAGGCGGAACGGTATCGCAAAGCTGCGTCATCAGGTCTCGGGGGCAGATGCCTATGGTGCCAGGGCCTTTCTCGCTAAGTGGGATTGTAGTGGATCAAAATGGGGGTTAAGCGTCAAAGCTTTCTGCAAGTAAGCTCGCCCTTTAGTTTGGTCCCCGGCGGACAAAGCTATCATGCCTGCATGGTAGAGAAGAGTTGCATCAAGAGTTCCAAGTCTCAGAGCTTCTTCTATCTTCTCTTGTGCTTCTTTTATCCGGCCGAACTTTAAAGCAGCCCAGGCTAAGGCATCAGCGCTATAGATATCAGGCCTTTCAGAATAGTCGCTTCGTGCCAAAGCGTATGCCTGCTCGCGCTGTAAATCATGATTGGCCCAGAAGGTTACAAGGTGGCGGTTGTACAGTTTTCCGACAACAGGATCTGATGAGCTGTCTCTTGTTAACACCGCTACCTTTTCGTACATCCTTTCGGCATCCTGCTCGCGACCTGAAAGTTTGTAGAGATCTCCCAAGAAAGCAGCGTCATGAGCATCGTCTTTCTGTCTAAGCAACTGCTCGAGTAACAAGATGGCGCCTTCTGTATCTCCCAGCGCTGCACGTGTTTGGGCGAGTGATGTAGTGGCGTGCGAATATTCTGGTAACACTTGCAACGCCGCTCGAAAGGAGCGCTGCGCGTCCGTAAACTGACCTTCAGCAAACAAGAGTTCTCCAAACTGCCAGTGACACCACGCGATGGTTTCGCTGGAAGGAATTGAAGCTCTAATAGCTTGGTCCAATGCTGCTGAATAATGTCGCCGAGCAGCGTCAACATTTCCTTTAAGCCATTTCAAACGCGCAAGTCGGCTTTGAGTGGCAACAGTGAGTGGCGCCAATTTCTCAAGCTCGTGGTAAACGGTAAAGGCTTGCTCGTATTCCCCCAACTCAAGCAAAGAATCTCCCAGCAGTTCGTAACCATTACTCTTTTTCGGTTCGTATTCTGTAAGCTCTTTTGCGTGATCTCGAGCTGCTCTAAAGTTGTGCGTTCCAAATTCCGCGTGTGCGAGCGCATAAAGCCCGCCCAGGTTTTGATCTGGCGGCAGAATCTTGAGTGAAGACTGAGCCGCTTCCAATGCAAGTTTTAGGTAACTTGTTTCCTCTGTCTGGCTATAAAGCTGAAGGTA
Organism: uncultured Chloracidobacterium sp.; assembly: GCA_964574785.1. Classification (GTDB taxonomy): domain Bacteria; phylum Acidobacteriota; class Blastocatellia; order Pyrinomonadales; family Pyrinomonadaceae; genus PSRF01. The sequence goes on from CAZNPP010000012.1 coordinate 17,469, forward strand.
ATATCCTGATAGCTTGTTCAGCGCGATTATGTCGTCAGGATCCTCCTTGACTCTATTCTCGAGGAAACTCACTGCCATAATCCTGGAGTCTCCCTGTTGATCGGTTTCCTGGATGCTTTCAATCTTTGTCGATGAGCTAACGGAATCAGGTTTTTGGACACACCCACAAATGGCAAGCAAAACGACTCCGGCAACCGCAATGGAGAATATTCTGATCTGGCGATATTGCATAGGAGAGTCTTGAGAGTAGCTTAGTTTCTGGTGCTATCGTCGATTGTGCCCGGCGCGCGAGGTTGATGTGAACCTGCAAGAAAAGGAAAAGTTGACCTGAATGGAAGTTCGTTACCATTTACGTTATCGCCCAGGGGAACGCGATTGTTAACCAGCGTTAACAAGATATCTATGACATCGTCGGTCAATCTTCTGCCATTTGGGAATGAGGCCTCCGGATTTGTTCCAGTATTTGGAATCGTAAGATCCAGTCGCAAAATGTCTCCTCTAAGAATCGCCACCTCGGTCAGAATGCCGACACTGGTTGCGTCTGTACCATAGAAGTTCTGAAGTACATCTAATATGCCGGGGGCGAATCTTCGATTCGCATCCTCAACCGAGTTGCTGGCATTGTAAGCATTCTTCACGTTGAATGGGACCAAAGCTACGTTTACTGCCGGTATTCCCATGCGGTCGATATTGACCCACCTCCCAGCGCCTGTTACCTCACCCGTTCGAGAGTTGTAAAGCTGAGGACTGCGGCGTTGTGCAAGGCATGAAAGCCCCAGCTCATTACCACGACCTCGGACCAGCGTTAGAGGCATGCTAAGGGCGATTGCCATTGTGTTGTATCCGGCGAAACTGTCGCGCGCCCGGTTAAATACCGCAGGATTAGGAGCACCCGCTCTAATCGAGGCATTGAACCTACCAAATGCTGGAATGTCGAAAAAGAAGGGGTCATCAGTCAAGCCAGCAAAAAAGGTAACTCCACTCTGCGAGTCTGTTGTTATCACAGGAGTTGGCGCAGTATCAGCGGTTGCGGAAGAATTGGTCGAGGGAGCTGTAAAGGTGCGGCCATTCGGTAGCGAAATAGTGGCAGTCTGCGCTTGCGGCACGCCGCCGACGGCTATGCGGGGAGAGAAGCGCACATCTATAAAAAGATCCGGTTTTGCATCGCCGGTGTTCTCAATTTCGAACCGGTATCGAAGAGCTGGATCGAAGATTCCGAAGTTGGCATTTTCGCCTGGAGCTATGAAGCCATGTATAGTCAGGATCAAAACTACCCGAGAGTTGTCGTTTGGATCCAGAAACAAGTATATATCATTAATGTCGGCTCCAAGGTCGTGTGCTGTGAACGGTGCGTCGCCGTGATCGGCTGCGTCCAGACGCTTCTGACGAATAGGACCGATTGTTACGATTGCCAAGACAAGAACTAGCACAATCACGCTTCTTGCACTCTTCAACAAACGCATCCTTCACCTCCAATTCCCATTAGCGTTGGCAGCCTCAGGGACCGAACCGTTTCATATATTCACTGGATTCGATGAACGCTTTAACCATTTCGGCATTTACAAAGTTGCCATTGAACTCGTTCAGTTTGTTCAACCAGAAGTTGTAGCCAGCAAAATCCATATCTGGCGCATCGTCTGGATTCCGCCGCAGGTAACCAAAGTACTGCATCAACACAAAAGCGCTGTTGAACTCTTTTTGCACCAGATCGGCATCTTCCGCTATTGCCCGTAACACTTGCGCGCGAGACCTGATACCTGTCGACAAATCATTCACCAATTGATCGCGTTCAGCCTGGGACAGTATGTTGCTCGCATTCTGGTTCAAGGTGTCGACAAACTGCGCCGGCGTTAAGGTTTCTGGGTAAGTCGCCGCAAATCGGCCACGCATGACAAAGCTTGTCAGAAAAGCATTCTGGTTGTTCTCTAATTGCTCCTGCCAATCTCCAACTCCCACCACGACTCCACGCCCGATCTCTTGTGTGTCCGGGAGAAACTCATTCAGTCGCAGCGGCACAGGCGCACCTTGTAGGTTGCCATAAGCCACCTTATAAATCCGATAAACCAGATAGCCTGTCTCTGTAAACTCGATCGACAGATAGAATGCCGCGGAGACGTTGATGCGTCGTACGATTAAGCAGGCAAAGTTGCTTCCGCAGGAAGTAATCTCATTGGTCCAGAAGTCAAGGCCGGCAGAATCCGGTTCTCGATTCAGGAAGTCGAAATAGTGTTGGTTCACAAAGAATCGAGCATTGTTTATGGGATTTGGCTGATTGGACGCAGTGTCATTATCTCGAATTGTCACCGTGGCGGTATTTAAGGTCCCGAGCGCGGCTCCCTTTGGATTGCTAAGCGTTACCGTGAAGGTCTCATCATGCTCGAGAAAGACGTCATCGATAATGAGCACGTTAAGACTTTTCTGAGTTTCACCTGGATTGAAAGTGAGTGTTCCAGTGCGGAAAACGAAGTCACTGCGGCTGCTGGCGTCACCTTCCACACTCAAAAAGTCAACGGCGCTGGTGGCGTCTGTGTTGCCTGTCCGAGTCACCGCGAGCGTTGCGCGAGTCTCACCCTCACCAACGCTGTAGTTGTCTACGCTGAACTGAATGATTGCATCGCCGCTGCCTGGCGGTGTAGGCACTACACCCGTAGGCTGAAGGGCGGGTTGGATATCGGCAGCACTGTTACTCGTCAGCCGGCGCAGATTACCTCCGTCGGGCTCCATCAAATAGATTTCCAGATTGCCATCTCGGTTAGTTGCAAAGCAGATGTTGCCGCCACCAGGTTGTTGTGTGGGATCTATATCCAGGTCGGAGTTGTTAGTAAGCCGGCTCTGATTTCCGGTTTGGATGTCGAGCGCGTAGATCTCCTCGTTTGCATCACGATTGGATTGAAAGGTAAAGCGCTGGATCGACTGGGCCGGATTAATGTCGTCGCCCTCCGTAGAAGTTAAGCGTGTTACCATTGAGCCATCAACATTCATCTGATAAAGATTAAACCTTGAATCTTCGCGGCTACTGGAAAAGACGATCGTCATGCCATCCGGTGAGAACGACAACGATGAGTCGTCTGCGCCATGAACCGTGAGATTCCTCTGGTTCGAGCCGTCCACATTCATCAAGTAGATCTCATCATTTCCATCTCGGCCACTCACGAAAGCGATTAGATCGCCAGCAGGGGACCAGGTAGGGCTTAGATCGTCGGCAGCATTATTCGTTAATCGTGTTTGATTGCTGCCATCGTTATTCATAACGTAAATCTCGGCATTGCCATCCCGCGTGCTCACAAAGGCGATCCGATTTCCGTCAGGTGACCAGGAAGGTTGATGATCCTCTCCAGGATTCACAGTTAAACGAATCTGACCGCCACCGTCCGCGTCCATGACATAGATCTCAAAATTGCCGTCACGATCGCTCGCAAAGGCAATCTTGGTTACGTTATTACTTGGCTCGAGGGCTAGTTGAGCAGCCCGATTGATTGTTTTGGAGAGAACCAACTGTTGCGAACCCGACGTTGATAGTAGTGCGATGAGAAATAGGGTAATGAGTGGTAGAGGAAGCGCCACTGGACGACCACTGCCGCAAAGCATGCCGGATTGAATTAAAGGCATGTAATCCAGGGAATGCGTGATAGGGTTCCTTCGATCTTCTACCGGAAATAGAGCATGGCGCGCAACATAGTCGAGCTTTCAAGCAGAGTCAAGATGTTTTTGTTTTTTTGGATATCGCTTTATTTCCGATCAATGTGGGTGTATAAATGCGATTCCTGATATTCAAAGATCTAATCGATAACGCATAAGACTCAGCATAATCCTTCGCCTCCAAGTCCGCTTAAGATGCCCCAACAGATTACCAATCACACCGAGATCCTCGATGCAATTAGCAAAGTAAGTCTTATCGACGATCTGGTCGAAAGAGACAACGGTCACTTTAGATATGAGCTAGACCTCGAGGTGATCGCTTATGGCCGCAATTACACCGGCAAAAAAGTGGGGCCGTACGTAGGCCTTTTCGTCTACGGTCCAGGCGAGGAAATTATTCAGCAGGGTGAATGGGGTGGCAACAGTTTCTACATTCTTGTAAATGGGAAGCTCGATGTCTTTATAGAACGAAGCGAAGGCGTTGGCCGTGTAAAGGTAAATGAGATTGAGGCCGGTCGTACTTTTGGAGAGATGTCAGTAATCGCCGGGTTACGACGCAACGCAACTATTGCAGTGTCACCGGATGCCGAAGCGAAGGTGCTCAAGATCGACCGACCCGCCCTCAGACTGCTGCGGAAGCTCCCGAAGCTTGGCGAAGCACTGGATGCCACTTACCGGGAATATGGATTAAAGCGGACACTCGCAGACATTAGTCAGATTTCCGGCGACACCATAACTCGCGAGATGGTTAAGAAGCTTGAACAGATTAGCGACTTCAGAGTTTATGGCAAGCAGCATGTGATCGTTAGTCAAGGCGGATTAATCGACCGCGTGATCTTCATTAAAGATGGTTGGGTGAAGCGCGCCAGAGGGGCAGCCTCTATGCCGCGCATGGCCGACATGATGTTAGAGCTCGACCGAGATGTTGGCGTCGGCTTCCTTGGACCCGGAAATTGCCTCGGACTGGAAGGTTTGAAAGGAGAAGAAAACTGGCATTACACCGCAACAGTACTCGCTCGTACGGAGCTTCTTGAGATCCCTATCGCGCTCCTGCGATCTGATGTTGAACTGAGTACTGGTCTGTATGAGACCTTTTCAAAGTTCTCCCGGGCTGATGACGACGTGCGGCTCGAAGTTCAATCCGATGTGCGCGCGGTTGCTGCCACCACTCAAGAGATTAGCACTGGCGTCATAGACGGTACCAATCTCCTTGTGATGGATATGGACCTCTGCATTCGCTGCGGGAATTGCTCGCTGGCATGCCATAAGATTCACGGACAGTCACGACTGCTGAGACGCGGTATACACATTGAGAGACCACGAAAACTGCAAAGCAAATCGATTCAGCACGTCCTTGCACCATCAGTCTGCCTTCACTGTCACGATCCTGAATGCTTGACTGGTTGTCCCACGGGAGCCATTGCTCGCTTTCCTGAGGGAGAGATTGATATTAATGCGAACACCTGCATCGGCTGTGGGGATTGCGCCACACAATGCCCCTACAATGCGATCTCGATGGTGCCTCGTAAACCGAGCCCGCCATCTTCCCGATCTTTTAGCGCTCGTCTTAGAACATGGTTTAGTCTCGCTCAGCCTACGCCTCCTCCCGCAGTAACAGACACTGAAGACTTGGTCGCGGTAAAATGCAATCTTTGCAACAACACACCCCTGAATCCTGAGGGTGCTAAGACTCAGAAGTTTTCTTGTGAAGAGAATTGTCCCACCGGCGCTCTGCTTCGTGTAAACCCGCGAGATTATTTTGATGAAGCAAAAAGCGCAATCGGCCTTGTTTATCGCGACCAAACGCATGCAATTGGCAGAAACATTCACAAGCAGGATCCGGTCGCAAGGTTATTCAACATTCTAGGAGTTATTCTGACGATCGGTTTTACGTTTGGAACTGTTTGGGCAATACGAAAATATACCCTTGATGGACCACTGGGAGAAACATGGTTAACCGTACGGTGGCTGACCGGCTTTGTTGGATTGGCTGGAATTGTGGGCGTAATGTCCTATTCGGCGCGAAAACAGATCTATCGGCGGCGGGCCGGTCCTCTTCGATACTGGATGATCGCCCACGTCTATCTGGGAGTTATTGCTGGTTTGTTGCTGCTTTTGCATGGCGGACGCAGTTCTGGAGGATTACTAACTTCGACCCTGATGGTTTCTTTTGACCTGGTAATCCTTTCCGGATTATTCGGCATCGCTTGTTATTTGATTGTGCCCCGCATAATGACAAGGATTGAAGGCGATCCTCTCTTATTCGAAGACCTGACGAAGCGTCGGGAAGAATTACTAGAGACCTTATCGCTTATTGATACTAGCAATAGTGAACTGCATGACTTAATCAAAGGAAAAGTTCGGAAAAGGTTTCTCTCGCTTTCTTACCTGATCAGGCAGTACGTTCGGCGTGAACCGCTATCGGATTTACTCGCTGAGGCTCGCGAGGAGTTTGAGATTGAAGGGGCAGCGTTGAAGAACCGGAAGGCCCGCATTCAACTGATTGAAGCGGTTGAAGCCACTGCCACACTGCGACGAGTTGATTCGCTAATATATCTCCATCAACTATTAAAGCTTTGGCTGGCTCCGCACGTAGTGGCCTCAGCACTGATGCTGGTTTTAATGGTCGTCCATATCATCCAAGTCGTCTTCTTTGCGGTTCGTTAGCGAATGGAAGAACGAGCAGCAACATTTATTATCATTCGTGAAGACCAGGAGCTTGATCCTACCATTCTGGTGTCGGAGGGTTTACAGATCGGTCGCGCCCCTGGAAGCGACCTTCTGCTAAACCATCCAACTGTCTCCCGTTGGCACGCCGGGATAAAAGAGATCGAAGGGCGCTTTTATCTTTTCAACCTAAATCCTGCTAATTCGACAACCCTCAATGGCCGGCTTGTGGCCCTGGAAGAAGCCGCGGCCCTCGCCAGTGCTGACATCGTGCGAATCGGCCCCTTCTCGCTGCGGATGGAGCGAAAGGATAAAGCGCTCGAGATCACTGTAAGGCAGCAAATCGGCATCAGTATTGGCGAAGCTGAAAGTCGTGAAGAATTAAGCAGGTCTCCGGTAAGCGCTGAACTCGTACCAAAACCGAGTGAGATTACGCACGCCCTTGATCTTTTTTGGGGAAAACGAACTCGCTCAAAGGCGGCTCGTCAGTCGCCACTTCACCCGCGACAGCCACCACGTTTAGGAAAGATTCGTTTTAATTGGACGCCCACTCGGGACCTTGTAAGGCCGTGGCCGTTCTCTATATTTATTTGGTCTACGATAGTTCTTGGCGGCTTATCGGTGGCTGCGGCCATTTGGTATACAACGGCCTATTCGCCTATGGCGCTCTCAGATGTCCACGACCGAACACAATTGCACCAGAATCCGGCAATCGCAGTGCAACCGAACGCTGCCGCATGCACTACGTGTCATTCGCTAAAGAGTGGCATGGAATCAAGATGTGCAAATTGTCACGAGACCGAGATCTTCACTGCTACCGTCAGCACTGCACACAAGGATGTGGCTATTGGCTGCCTGCAATGCCATGGAGAGCATCGCGGAAACAGTTTTAGACCAATGCACGCCGCTCTGGACTCCTGCCTTGGATGTCACAACGACCAGAATATCAGGACTTATAACGGCAAGAATGTGCACACGCCTCACGGGGGAACACTGGGCTATCCGGTTGTGAATGGTGAATGGAAATGGAAAGGCCTTGATCCCAAGGAGCTCGAAAAACGGCCGGAACTTGTGGCCCTGCACCTTCCGGCAGACAGCGAACGTCAGTGGCGCAGCAAACAATTTCATGCGCTTCATCTCTATCGGGTGCGCGCTACAGGTGGAATCAGTGGAGTAAAGAGTGAAGGCACGGGTGAGGTTGAGGTCCTGTCATGTTCGAGTTGCCATCGTTCGTTCAATCCCATTGATCGCGAATCTCCAAAACAAACTTGTCAAGAATGCCATAGCGGCCTGGTGGACGAGTCTGGCCAAACATTAATTGCCGCTGGAGCCCCGAACTGTATTTCCTGTCATGTTCAGCACCCCGACGACAAGCGTCACTGGCGACCTGAGTTGTTAGTCGATGCAGTCCAGCAGTCTGCAGGAGAAAAATAGCTAGATAGACTGATGAAAAAGTCGCAACTGCTTACAATTCTTGGACTGCTAGCAACCCTTCTGGTGATTAACGTTTTTTCTGAAGGAGGCGCTAAGGGTTATTTTGGAGGCCTGCCGTGGTACGGATGGTCCGGCGTTGGTCTGCTTCTACTAGTTGCCGGTTTTACGTTCATATGGCGAGATGCAAAACGTGCCCTGCGATTACTCGAAGATCCGGTCGCGCCTCGAGAAAAGGAGGAGCAAACCAACCTTATCTCTGAAGCCGATCTCGAGCGACTTGACCCGGAAAGGCCTGATTATCCGCATCCAGTTATCTTTCCGGAACGCTGTATTGGATGTCATGCTTGTGTTGAAGCCTGTCCGCATGATGTGTTGGCCATCGTGAATGGCATCGCCTCGGCTGTGGCTGTCGATCAGTGCATGGAAGATACATCCTGCCAGGTCGAGTGCCCTGTTAATCCTAAAGCCTGCATTGTTGTAAATACTACTAAGAAGATAAAGCCACGTCCTGTACCGATTCGCGATCAAACCTTTATGACTAATGTTCCGGGGATATACATTATCGGCGACGTCTCTGGGACGCCGCTGATAAAGAACGCAGCGAATGAAGGAATAGAGGTCATCGGACATATTGCACACGAACTCAAGAACATGCCTCCAGAGCCTCGAGCCCAAATTGATGTTGTAGTGGTAGGGATTGGACCGGGCGGCCTTTCTGCTGCTATTGCAGCAAAGAAATCAAATCTAAGATATGTGGGCCTTGAACAAGATAAAGTTCTGGCAACGATTGATGCCTACCCAAGAGGCAAATACGTTTTCTTCAAACCAGAAACTATGGAATCTCGTGGCTCGATCGATGTTAAAGGACCGGGCGAACTACGCGAAAAGATTCTCGATTCGTGGATTAGCACAATGAACACTAATGGGGTAGTAATCAATGAAGGGGAAAGCTGTAAAGCAATCAAGAAATCTGAGACGGGTGATTACTTTATTGTCGAAGGTGAAAAGGGTTTAGAGCGAGGCAAAACAGTCTACTCAGCACGTAGGGTAGTACTCGCAATGGGAAACCGCGGGACACCACTGAAGTTAAAGGTGCCTGGAGAGGAGATCACGGTCTCGCGAAACGGTCGCACGGAGGATAAAGTTAAATACAAGCTTACCGATCCCAGGTTGTACAGGAATACGCGGATTATTGTTGTGGGTGCGGGAAATTCTGCAATCGAAGCCGCAGTAGATCTCGTTTCACAACGTGAAAGTGATCAAATAGTCTTTCGTAGTGCTGATCAGATTAATGACGTCACGCTCGTCATCCGGAGCGACATGAAGAATGATCTGAAGTTTCTCAACAAACTACAGGTGTATAGATGCATTGACGAAGGCAAGATCAAGGTTCATTTTGGCACTTCTATTAAAGAGATCCGCGAGTCTGAGGTAGTGTTAATGGATGCACGGACTGGGCGAGAAACTGTAACAATCCCCAACGATTATGTTTTTGCCATGATCGGAGGCGATCGACCCACAAGGTTTCTGGAATCGATTGGCATAAAGATCGCATAACGTTGCCCGACAAGCTCTATTAGTTTGTCGTGCGGGGTTACTCATGCCTCAAGTCAAACAAGGTCCGTCGCTATTGAGAACCGTCGCTGCACTAGACCGGCGCTTGAAACAGAAATTCCAGGCCTTAAAACGACAAACTAATAAAGTTTGTCGAATATCTTAAATGAGAATCAGCTTGACTGATCAACTCTTGTCCGCCAAACTGCGCTTTGCAGTTTGGCCTTATTACGATTCCGCTTGCTCCTTTACACCCCAAGATGAAACTGCAAACTAAACGACAAACTAAAGTTTGTCGGACAAGTTTTCTTTTAGTTCTGACTTCAGCTTTTCTGCTAACCAACGTCGATGTCACTTTAAAAAACAGTTCGGCACAGAGTAGTAGACCGATACTCTTCAGTGACGCCAACTCCACAAGAGCTATCGCACTTGAAGCTGTCACAAGAACACGAGAGCCTTTTCCGGTTAATACAGCGATTTCATTCGGGCAAGACAAGTCTACAAGAATTACCTTACTGGCAGGGAATGTGGAACTAGCCCCAGGTGAAGGCATCGAAGCAATTACCGCAGATGCTGAAGATGGTTCAAGTAACATCTTCCCCCTGATGGTGGAAAACATCTCTCCGGTCCCGAATCAGAGTTGGGCCACGGCCATTGTTGTCAAGTTAGACGAAAAACTAGCTGATGCAGGCGATGTGCTGGTTAGGATTTATCTGCGCGGGGTAGCTAGTAATCGGGTAAGAGTTGGTATCGGACACGTTGGCGGTGGACCACCTGATGATCCCGGCGCAGTCCCGACCCCCGGTCCCACAGGGGAGTTCAACATAAACCCGGTAACGGCTGGCACACTTACGCCAACAGAGGTCGAAACAATCATTGCGCAGGCAGTCTCAGCGGCAGTCGCCATGAACCGAGCCGTTACTGTAGCGGTAACCGATCGCGAAGGAAACGTTCTTGGTTTGTTCAGCATGACTGGAGCACCATCGATGGTTCAGTTCCGCGGCGGCGGCCCACTCCAAACTCCCGATCCTATAACAGGTCTGGTCGCGGTTGGTCTTGAAGGCACCAGAGTTCCTTCACGATTAGCTGCGATCTCAAAAGCTGGGACGGCTGCTTTATTCAGCACCTCGGGAAATGCCTTCACGACTCGCACAGCAGGCTTCATCATTCAGGAGCATTTTCCTCCCCGAGTAGACTTTCGTCCTGGTGGGCCACTCTTTGGCGTTCAATACTCGTCGCTCCGTTGCTCGGATATAAAAGCGCCGGGCTTGCCATTGGGATTGAGTGCGGATCCCGGTAGCATGCCAATTTACAAGAATGGAGAATCGCAGGGCGGAGTCGGTATCGAGGGCGATGGTGTTTACGGTATTGATCTGGACCCCGCAGATTTCGATCTTCCCTTTGAAGAGGTGATTGCTCTGTCGGCAGTGAGAGGTTTTGAAACGCCAGGCTTGATACGAGGGGACAACATTCTCGTTGATGGGATTCGACTACCATTCAGCAATGCTACCGAAATTCTGCGCCCCCAAACCATTTCCTTTGCCGACCTGCCGGGTGTTGTCGATGCCTTCTTTCCGATTCGTGGCGCCCAGCCCTCAGCTTTTACTTCTATAGTTGTCGCAGGCATTCAAGGAGAAACTGATCCGCGTTTTCCATTCATAAGCAGCCCCACGCCCAACGGTTTAACCGCGACTGAAGTTCAACAGATCATTTCGCAGGCCGCGCAGCAGGCAAACATTACCCGCGCAGCGATCCGTCAACCGCTGGGCAGTAATGCGCGTGTGACTATAGCGGTTGTGGATGCTGAAGGCCGCGTTCTCGGTTTGTTTCGACAACTCGACGCGCCAGTCTTTGGTTTTGATGTTTCCGTGCAGAAGGCCAGAAACTCTGCGTTTTTCTCTCGCTCGGACGCTGCCACAGTTCTGCGCGCCCATGGTTTTGGTAGTTACGTAGACCGCAGTGCAGCCGATGGTCTTCGGTTCGACGGCTCTATAGCATTCTCCGATCGAGCCGTTGGCTTTCTTCATCGGCCATTCTTTCCGGATGGAATCAATGATACAGCCGCTGGCCCACTGAGTCGGCCCATCAGTGAATGGAGCGTTTTCAACGTTGGCTTTCAGCTCGATGTCATTAAAACAAATCTCCAGGCTTCCATAGTTGGGGCGATGGTTCCCTGCACCGATATCCCCGGCGTTGCTAATGGATTTCAGATTTTCGCCGGGAGTATTCCGCTTTATAAAAACGGCGTCCTGATAGGCGCCATTGGAATCAGTGGTGATGGCATTGACCAGGACGATCTTATTGCCGCAGCCGGTGCAAATGGCTTTAGCCCGCCGGCAGCAATTCGTTCGGACCAGGTTTTTGTTCGCGATGTGCGGCTGCCGTTCGTAAAGTTTCCGCGCAGTCCGAATCTGTAACCAACCTTACCTGAATGACTGCATTTAGAAGACAACCCTCCCTTTTTTTACGTCTGCGATTGGCTGGCATTTCTGCAGTGATGTTTCTCTCGGTTCTTAGCATGGGCCAAACGCCTAACGAACTTCCACCTGAAGCTCGTGGGGTGGTCAGACTACGAGTAAGAATAAAAGTTGGTGAACGGATGGAAGGTCTTTCACGAAAGCGGTTCTATTTGATCAAGGGTTCACAAGAACAGAACAAAGCATTGCTTCAGGATCTGGAAAGCCGCAGCGTGCTTTCGAGAGATTGTTATTACCAGCGGGTGGGCGCCAGCCAACAACTGATTCGATGGCTGAAAGAGAATGATTGCGAATCAATCTACTGTCGCGAAGTTGAAGCTAAAGATATCGAGGGCAACGATGGCGTGCCGGAATTCCAAAAGGCTGTTGCTGACGGAGAAAAGATGTTGGGCAGTCGCGACGTCGCGCGTAAGTGGCTGAGCGTCTATCTTCCGGAGCAGATTCGTGATGGCTTTTACAGACAACGACAAGAAGAGTTGAATCGACTGATTAGACAAGCAGAAACATCCTCCGGCGCAAAGCTGGCTTCGGTGATGACCGATACCAAAGGCACTGCCTACTTCACCGATGTCGAACCCGCTGCGTATATCATTACGAACTTGCTTCCCGCAGAGGCGGGTACGACAAGCCTGCTGTGGAACTGTGAGATCCAGGTTAAACCTGGCGACCTCTCAACAGAACGGCCATTTCTAATTTCAAATACCAAAGATCGTCAAGTCAAATGCGTGGCACTGGAAAGACCTCTGCCATCTTGTGAGGGCTTGGCGACTATCAAGTGAACGTGGAACTTCTCCTCAATAAGAATACGCTGCGCCGTATTTCATTCTTCGTTGTAATCCTTTTCTGCACCTTTGCAAATCTCTTTCATGAACCTGCGAGTGCACAGAGGCGCACGCAGCGCCGTCCACCAACGCCGAGGATTGACTATTCCAAGTTTTCACACGCTACTGAGAAGCATCGCGAAGCATGTAATACCTGTCATAAATCACCGACTCGAAACTGGCAGAGGGTTCGCGAATTTCCCGACATCGCTGACTACCCTGATCATGAGGCATGTGTCAGTTGCCACCGGCAGCAGTTTTTTCGAGGAACCAAGCCCGTTATCTGCTCCAACTGCCACGTTAAGATCTCACCACGTGGCGATGAGCGATTCGCATTTCGGCACCCCTCGAGATCTCATCAATTCACAATCGAATTTCCCCACGACAAGCATCAGGATGTAATCGCGAAGTTGTCACCAGAGACCAGCAAGGATCGTTTTCTGCGAGTCAGCTTTTCATCTCCGCATCAACCGCAGACTCAAAAAGCTAGGACTTACAACAACTGCACCATCTGTCACGACAGCAATACCAGGGAACCGGTCGCTCCGAAGGCTGGTTGGCCTGACAATTTCGTTCCCATAGCAACAATGTTTAAGACTGTACCAGTCAGTCACGAGTCTTGCTTCAACTGTCACTGGCAAGCTCAGAAGCCTGTTGCCAATGACTGTGGGGGATGTCACAAGCTTGCCACTTCTAATCTACCGGTCGGTTGGCCGGAAAGGATCTCGCTGAAATTCACCCACGCTCGAGAACAACATGCAGCGGAATGCACAAGCTGTCACATAAACATTACCCGTGCTGTTAGCGTAATTGGTTTGAAGCCTGACGTTCCGATAACAGCCTGCACCGAATGTCATAACAAAGAAGGACTTCGCGAGGATCTAAACAAGGAGTTGGTGCAATTGGACCAGAAAAGGGTCTTCGCGTGCTCCTATTGTCATGTCACGACCGTCGGCCGACTTGATCCACCTGCTAGCCATTACCTGGTAGCAGGACGTGCGCCACTAACGCGTAAGGATATTAAGTGACTAATCAGCAATCACGTTATGGTTTCGCTGTTCGCTGCAAAATTCTTGCAGTGGTGTTTGGCCTGTTCGCAGTCCCAGTTACGGGAGATAGGTTTACAGCAACTGCGCAAGACTACTCAAAATTCATTCACAGCAGCCAACGTCATGCTTCGCAAGCCTGCAATTCATGCCATGAACGCACGAATAATTCTGCCACGCCCACGTTTCCGGGCCACAAAGCTTGTACCAACTGTCATCTGGGCCAGTTCGTTACGCCTGCAGCGCCGATGTGTCTCATTTGCCACAAAGACGTGAGTGGCACAAATCCCCCCTTGCAACCTTTTCCTACGCGTTTTAAGGAGAGCTTCAACGTAAAGTTCGATCACGCTCAGCACATGACCAGCTCAGCGCGTCCTGATGCTGGGTGCCGCTCTTGCCATAACCGGCCTGTTGCCCGCGGCGCAGGACTGTCGATTCCCGTAGGGCTGACTGCGCACAACCAATGTTATTCATGTCACACACCATCAAGCAGATCTGATGCAGGACGAGATCTGGCGTCCTGTGGGGTTTGTCATGAACAGAAGGCCTACAGGCGAACTCCCACCAGCGCACGATCTTTTCGATATGCTTTCAGTCACGCGCAACATGGCCCACGACAGCGTCTGGATTGCACCGACTGCCATCGAGTTACTGCTGGTTTGGCCCAAGGAAGACAGGTGAGTTCAGCGGCACCAGCCCAACATTTTGTTTCTGGCCGCGGCGCTAACTGTCTCACTTGTCATAATGGCAAAAGATCTTTCGGTGGAGATCTTGCGTTCAAAGATTGTCGTCGTTGCCACACTGGAGATACATTCTAAAATTGAAGGCCTGCCGGCGCCTTGTGGCTCCGTTACGGCCCGATTCTTTCTAATAAACAGAAGCATGCGGGCGGGACGGGGCACTCCCCAAATTTGACACTATCCACAACTCCTCTTTAAGATTGCGCCCGGCAACTCAAGTTTCGGTAAAACCCAAGGCGCTCTTCTTTTACCGTAACCATTCAGAGAACAAAACTTCTAACGAACAACTCGCTTCGAGGAATATCAATGATGAAAAAAATCATTCTTCTGATTCTGGCAGTAGGCTGCTTCGCAATAGTTGTAGGGAACGATCTGGCGTCTTCCTCATTACAAGACATTCCCAAGGAGAGCAAAATCCAGCCCAAGGAGGTCGTACTTGGCAAGGACAGCCAGTCAGATAAATATGGAGAGGTTCCTTTCAATCATGAGACTCACTCATTGAAGAACTATAGTATAGATGGCACAACTCCGATTCCCTGTCAGGAATGTCATCATACCGATCAGCCGGAGTCTGCACTCAAACCTCCACTAAAAACTTCCGAGCGAGATGTGATCCTTACAACGCCAGTTCTCGAAGCAGCCGACGCGAAGCCGGTTAAGTCGTGCCGCGTATGTCATCTACAGGTAGATGACGATAGTGCGCCAATACCCGTAATAACCTATCCCGGGAAGACCACTCCTTCGAAACTCACTAACGAACTGGCATATCACAACAACTGTAATCTTTGTCATGATGCTGCCATTGCCGCGCGCCCGGTGTTGAAGGGAAAGATTCCGGGATCCAATGATTGCGTCCCGTGTCACAAGCCGGTGGAGTGATATCAAAGACACAGCGGGTTTAATTCGTGTAATTAGGTGGATCAGAGATACCCTATCCTTTACGTTGGTGGATGCCTTCGACCCAGCCTACACCGATGCACTCAGGTATAACCCAAAGACCACCAACGGGCAGTTGGTGGATGCTTTCGACCCAGCCCACACCATTTATCTCTTCTTTACTCACCGTCAAAATACGTGGTACAAGTTTCATATTGCCGTAACTAAGTACATCCGAGTTTTTGAGCACCACTCTATGATGATCTGAGAGCATTTGGCTTGGCGTTCTCATGAAAAGTCGAACAAAAGAGTCGCTTAAACTAATTCGGGTGGTCTTCCTTCCCATCATTGCTGTTCTAGCAGTTTTGCTTTTTCCTAATAGTTCGAAGCCCTACCGCGTACAACACTCGGGTCACCAGTTAGGCAGCGTAGACTTTAAGATCACCTGCTCCAAACAAGCTCAACAGGAATTCAATCGCGCTATTTCACTCTTGCACCACATGACGTACCCACAGGCAAGACAGGCATTTCAGCGTGTCGCAACAATTGACTCCAAGTGCGCGATGGCGCATTGGGGCATTGCGATGACCTTGTTTCAACCACTCTGGCCAACACGCCCCGGACCCGAAGAACTCAAGCGCGGCTGGGAGGCCGTCGAGAAAGCCAAGGCTCTCGGGCTTCCGACGGAGCGTGAAAGACTCTTCTTAACCGCAGTTGAGGCATTTTTTCTCGAGCCAGCGTCTTCAGATTATTGGCTTCGCATTCGCCGGTGGGAACAGGCCATGGAGAAGCTTTATGCTTCGTTTCCAACTGATCCTGAAGCGGCGGCATTCTTTGCGCTCGCTCATTTAGCGACTGCTCCGGCTGATAGAATTTCACGAGAGCATTCAGACCGGGCTGCTGAAATCCTTCTTCGCGTCTACAAGCAGAATCCTGACCACCCTGGTGCAATGCATTATCTCGTCCACGCCAACGACGTCCCGGGACGCGAACGAGAACTGTTAGAGATAACAAGGAAATACGAGACTGTCGCTCCTCGCAATCCTCACGCCCTCCATATGCCAACTCACATCTATACCAGGTTGGGAGACTGGAATGGCGTGATTCGAGGAAATCTCAAGGCAGCGGAAGCGGCACTTGAGCATCCCGCGGGGGACAAGGGACAATTCGTATGGGACGAGTTTCCTCACGCCATCGAGTATCTCATCTATGCGTACCTTCAGAAGGGAGCTGACAACCAAGCTGCCAGGCAATTGAAGCGACTGCGCACAACTGCTCGATTGGAACCAACCTTCAAAACTGCCTTTCACTTGTCGTCTTCACAGGCCCGCTACTCAACCGAGCGGCGTTCCTGGAAAGAGGCAGTGCTGCTCGTACCGCGTGAGCCTGCAACTCTGGACTGGGACCGCTTCACTTGGCCCGAAGCAATTGTGATATTCGCTCGTGGTCTAGGCGCAGCACGCTTAGGGAAACTGAGCGAGGCCATGGTAGCCCACCAACGTCTCGGTGAACTGGAAACCGCTACTCGCAAAGCCGGAGAGAAACTATTTAGCCGTAACATCCAAGTGCTTCATTTTGAACTAGGAGCCTGGCTAGCACATTTGCAAGGACAACAAGAGTCCAGTATTGCGCTTATGCGAGAGGCCGCCGCGCTTGAGGCGTCAACCCCAAAGCACGCCGTCACCCCCGGACCTATTCTCCCTGCCAGCGAGCTTTTGGGAGACATTCTCATGGAGCAGAAGAATCCAGCGGACGCACTCACAGCTTACAAGCGTACACTAGAACTCTATCCCAGACGTTTCAACGGGATATTAGGAGCAGCACGCGCAGCACGCGCGCTGGGTGATGAATCTTCTGCCCGTCTCTACTACCAGGAGCTACTCGATGTCGCTGATAGTGGGACGCGACAACCCGCCCTGAAAGAGGCAGAGAACTACCTGGCTCGAGCTAAGAGGTAAGCTTTGTAGACACCTGAAAGTTCCTGTATAGCCTTGAGTTAGCCGAGACCGTTGCTGACCTGACCCGCGGCCCCACTTGTTTAAATCTATCTCTTGAAAACGCTAGTTCGTTACTGTATCTTCTTTGTAGATACGGAGGGTTAGATGAAAGTTCAGATCCAAAAATGGGGTAACAGTCTCGCTTTGCGGATTCCGAAATCATTTGCTGTGGAATCGAATGTTGAGCAAGGGACCGTAGTAGAAATGTCTTTAGAAAAAGGGAAGATTGTGGTCACGCCTGTAGAAGAACCAGAATTCACTTTGGAAGATCTCCTGTCAAAGGTGACAAAGCGTAACTTGCACAAGGCGATTGAGACTGGAGAACCCGTAGGAAAAGAGGTTTGGTGATGTCCTATGTTCCCGATCGTGGAGATGCTGTATGGATAAATCTCAATCCTCAAGCTGGTAGTGAACAGGCTGGGAGACGTCCAGCCATCGTGCTATCACCGTCCTCATATAATCGGAAGGTGGGATTGGCGATATTTTGTCCAATAACTAATCAGATTAAGGGATATCCCTTCGAGGTGCTTATTCCTTCGGGATTGAAAGTTACTGGCACAGTATTGTCAGATCAGGTTAAGAGTTTGGATTGGAGAATGAGAGATGTTGAATTAATTGTTAGGCTTCCGTCTTCGGTTACAGATGACGTCCTAAAAAAGCTCAAAACTTTGATCTGAGCACTCAGATCGGACTTACCTAAAGACCTAAGACCTAATCCCAAAAAGCCATCTCCTTGACCACTTGTCGCAACTAATGTAGAAACCAGTTGTGGCTGCCTTGTACGGCAGTTTAGACTACCTGGAGCCAGCAAAGGAGTTAGTCCACACCATTTAATGTCAGCGGATTCCTTTTATTCCCTCCCAATCGAAGAACAAATCGGCCAATTCTTCTACATAGGGCTTCAAGGTACTGAACTTGACTCCGAAGCTCGAGAGTTGCTCGCGGAGATTAGGCCGGGTGGCGTGATCATCTTCGGTCGTAATGTCGCCACACCTCAGCAACTGCGTTCTCTCATCGATGATGTTCGCGCCCAGCTCAAGATCGAACCACTGGTTGGAGTTGATCAGGAGGGGGGCTTGGTTGATCGACTGCGGCGAATCTTCACACCGATGCCCTCCGCACGAACCATCAGGCAACATGGTGATTTGTCCGCCGCGCGTGCTCTTGGTCGTATCACCGGTGAAGTACTGCGAATGCTTGGTTTTAATATGAACTTCGCACCGGTGATGTCGATCATGACGGATGAGCGCGACCTGCTTTCAAATGGTCTCTATTCACGTTCATTTGGTCGTTCCCCAGGTGAGGTTCTTGGGTACACAACTGTTTACATGCGTGGCTTACAGGAAACGGGATGCATCGGCTGCTTGAAACATTTTCCTGGCATTGGCGCAGGTGAGGTTGATTCACACGAGCAGATGCCTCTCGTTCATCTAACTCATGACGATCTGATTGCTCAGGATCTCGCTCCGTATATAGAGCTTTTCCAACGCAAAGACGACCGCATCCGTTGCGTAATGGTGAGTCACGGTGGATTTCCGAATATTAACATCAAGCGTGAGGAGGCTGGTGGCCTGCTCGAGCCTGCCTCAATGAGCTACAACATAGTAACCAGACTGCTGCGTGAAGAACTCGGCTATCAGCATCTAGTTCTCACTGACGATCTTGAAATGGGAGCAATTTCAAAGCACTGTGACATCGATAGTGCGGTCGTGAGAGCATTCCTGGCAGGTGAAGATATGATGTTGATCTGTGCCCATCCAGAGGTTATTCGTCGTGGATATCAAGCGCTATTGAAAGCTGCGCGGGCGGGAGAACTTCCGAAGGAGCGACTTCGTGGATCTCTTAAGCGAATTGCAGCTTTCAAGTCGATTACAAAACCGCCTTTACCCTTCGACAACGACCGATTTCTCTCCTTATCAAACGAGGTTGCGGAGCTAAATCGCAAGCTCAACTATAGTTATGGAGGAAAGATTTGATGGGGTTCCCCCGAGTTAGCGCCCTGCTCTTGTGTCTGCTGTTTACCTTTGCCTCACTTGCTGGTTGTAGACGACAAAGCAACTCATTTGTGATGGCCCTCGGAGACAATATCCGCACCATCGATCCTATTGGTTCACCCTCGGTCGATGCTGCCAGCGAACGTGTGCGTACTCTGATGTTCAATTCGCTGGTGAAAAAGAACGAGAAATTTGATTATGTTGGCGAATTAGCTGAGAACATCCAACGTTCCGAAGATGGTCTGACGTTCACTTTTACTCTTCACGAGGGTGTTAAGTTTCATGATGGACGAACCCTAACCTCTGCCGACGCGAAGTACACTTTAGACACACTCCTGGCCAACAACTTCGCGAAATCCGCAAGCTTCTTCCGCGGAGCCGGTGCTGACAAGCAAAGCTATGTAAAGAGTGTAGAGGCAGCAGATTCAAGAACGCTTGTTGTTACTCTCAACGAACCTTGGATGGGGCTCTTAACCAACCTTGTTCCTGTGGCAATAATTCCCATTGACAGTTATGAGAGTCAAAAAACGCGTCCGCTTGGTTCCGGACCATTTCGTTTTGTGAACTATGATAGTGCTCAACAGGTTCTTGATGTTGAAGCCTTCCCTGAGTACTGGCAGGGTCCAGCAAACATAAAGACCTTGCGGGTGCGGGTGATTCCTGACACCAATGCCTTGCAAGCAGAATTACGGTCCGGGCGCATAGATCTGGCTCCACTGCCTACTGGTCTTTCCCCTGACGCAATACGACTCTTAGGAGACGATCCGAATCTCCAGGTTCTTCAGTTCACCGGTTCGAATGTAAATCTCTTAACCTTTAATACTAGTCAACCACCTTTGAATGACGTGCGAGTTCGGCGAGCAATGGCGTATGCAGTAGACCGGGAGAGTATGATTCGCGATCTACTACTTGGTCAGGCAAAAATTGCCCATTCGATCCTGCCCGAAGATTCTTGGGCTTACACGACCGGGCAAACCTTTAATTATGATCCAGCCACAGCTAAGCGTCTCTTAGATGAAGCTGGCTTTGGGGATCCAGACGGTGATGGTCCCAAGATGCGCTTCTCCAAACCTGTGGTCTTCAAGATTTCCGGAGCAAGTGTCGCAGCGCGACAATATGCTGGTGTGATTCAGAATTTTCTCAAGGAGGTCGGCGTGCCGGTCTCCATTGAAACGGCCGAGCTAAACACCCTTTTTGATCAGCTACGCGTTGGACAGTTTCAGATCTTCTATGGTCAATGGGTAGGAGGTAATCAGGATCCGATCTTTTATAAAGATCTTTTTGCTACTTCTGAGATTCCGACTCAGGAACGGGCTTCAAGGAACCGCAGTCGCTACAGCAACAAAGAACTTGATGCGCTACTCGAAGAAGTTGTCAACGCCTATGATCGGGAGAAAGCAGCCGATCTATATGCTCGTATTCAGCAGATTGTGAGTTACGAGGTGCCAGTCTTTCCACTTTGGTATCAGGCAAATATGGTTATTGCCAAGAAGAACGTGGGCAATATACAAGTTGATGCTAGTGGTGACTGGGGATTTGTAAGGAATGTGACGCAGTAGGCTTTCGGCCTTAGGCTTTTGGTCTTTGGACTTTGGACTTTAGACTTTGGACGTTGGACTTTGGGATAGCGCCTTCTCTGATGACCTCCGGATACTGACCAGTGGCGTCCACAACGGTTGATGGTAAAGTGACATCCACCTCGCCGCTGTCAATAATCAGATCCACTCCGCTTGGGAATTCCTTTTGAACTTGTGCTGCTGTTTTTGCGGCCGGATTTCCTGAAAGATTTGCACTGGTAGCAGTCAAAGCTCCCCCACATGCTCTCACGAATCCGCGAACGGTTTCATCTGCCGGAAGTCGGATACCAATTGTTCCACTTCCAGCCGTTAATTCCTCAGATAGTTCATCTCGAGCCATGCCAACAATCGTCAGCGGGCCAGGCCAAAATTCCTTGGCGAGTTTTATGAAAGTGTCAGACTTGTCTTTAATGAAGCGTTCTGCTTGGTCTACGTCAGAGATCAGAACAAGAATTGGTTTAGCTTCTTCCCTGCCCTTCAATTTTCTAACGGTTCCAACTGCGATTTTGTTAAGTGGATCGGCACCCAAGCCGTAGAACGTATCAGTACGAAAAGCAATAACGCCGCCTGAAGCGATAATCTCAGCAGCCCGCTCCCATGCGGTCGGGCTGTTAGGAATAATCATGAAGCAAATCTAAATGCAACGGCGCAAAGACGCAAAGAGAAAGGATGAAGGATGGCGAAATGTAAAATGAAAAATCAAAAATGGAAAATGCTAAATGGTTTCCTTCGGCCTTCATCCTTTCGCTTTCATCCTTCATCCTTCATCCACTTTTCACGCCGTAGCCCAGGCCATCGCCAACTGAAAGCACCACCGTCTTCAACTGTGGGTGACTCACAAAATGCTCATTGAACTCGCGAAGAGCTTGCGTTGAACTATCGTGATCTCCAGAGCGATTAGCACCCGCTACCCTGCCACCCCATAGTAGGTTATCGACTATCACAACCCCAGATGGGCGAAGAAGCGGTAACGCTTTATCAAGATAATCAATGTACTCTTCCTTTAGTGCGTCGATAAACACCAGATCGAAATTCTCCGTGAGTTGAGGCATCACCTCCAACGCTTCTCCACGCTCGATGCGAACGCGATCCCGCACGCCCGCTCGGTTTAGATGATCCTCAGCAGCACGAATCATCTCATCACTAGGCTCTATCGATACAACGAGCCCGTCCCCTCCCATTCCTCTGGCCAGATGAATCACCGAATAGCCGATGGCCATACCGATCTCGAGGGCCCGTTTCGCTTTGACTGACCGAGCAGTAATCTCGAGAAAGAGAGCAACTTCTCGATCTGCGATCGGGACGCGATGTTCAGCAGCGTAAGATTCAATATCGCGAAGTAATGGATCCTTCTGCGGCAACAGCCGATCAAGATACTCGGCTTGCTCGCGATGAATGATTGCATCAGGCCGTGCTTTCATGTATTACCTCGCGACTGTATCAACTGTCATGTTTTTCCTGCGCATCACCGGACACGGAGACATAACGTCGACCCAACCCCAGTTGCCTCAACTTGTGTTGTAACGATTGCCGGTGCATGGCAAGAATCTCCGCCGCCCGAGTTACATTTCCGTGGGTGTGCTCAAGACAGCGACTGATGTAGCGCCGTTCAAATTCGCGCCGATCCTCCCGAAAATCAGCGGTGAACGGCACTTTAAGTCCATCTTCCTCAGTTTCATCCTTATCAATGGATCTCTTGACCAACGACGCAGTGATCTCATCCGGAAGATCCCGAGCCGTAACCTCGTCACCATCAGCCATAATCACAGCCCGGTCGATTGTATTCTTTAACTCCCGTACATTTCCGGGCCAACTGTATTCGATCAATTTTCTGAAGGCACTCTGGGCGATCGACCGCTGCGGCAAGTTATAACGTTCGACAGCCGCGCGCATAAACGTCTCCGCCAGCGTCGGGATGTCCTCGCGCCTTTCTCGCAGTGGCGGAATCTCAATCGTTACCACTCGAAGACGATAGAAAAGGTCCGCGCGGAAATTACCAGCAGCTATCTCTTGTTCAAGCGGACGATGGGTTGCACTAACGATTCTCACGTCTACAGGTATCGATTCGTTTCCTCCCAATCTCTCGATTCGTCTTTCCTCGAGCGCGCGCAGTAACTTTGCCTGAACATTTGCACTCATATCGCCAATTTCGTCGAGGAAAAGCGTGCCCCCATCCGCCTGCTCAAACTTTCCCTGTCGTCTTACCGCCGCCCCAGTAAAAGCGCCTCTTTCATGACCGAAAAGCTCTGATTCGATCAGTTCGGATGGTAGGGCTGCGCAATTGACGGCCACAAAGGCTTCGGTGCAGCGCGCACTGTTCCGTTCGTGAATCTCTCGCGCAACCAGTTCCTTTCCCGTGCCCGATTCGCCACGCACCAGGACCGTAGCGTCAGTCTCAGCTACCTTCTCGATCATCGAACGGACGCGCTGCATGCCCTCTGAGTTTCCGATCAGCACTCCCCTTTGCGAGCGCTCGACCTCAATACGCCGTCTAAGAGAAAGATTCTCGCGCCGCAAGTGAAGGGTCTCCGCAGCATTCTTGATGACGAGGCGGAGGTCTTCGAGTTCGAAAGGCTTGGACAAGTAGTCGTAAGCGCCCGCCTTTACGGCTTCTACGGCCATGCGTTCTGAGCCGTGGGCCGTAACAATGACAACGAGCGGGCCATTTCCATTTGCGCCTTTTAGCTCGCGCAGGAAATCAAGCCCGCTCATTCCTGGTAGATTTACGTCCAGCAACAAAAGATCTGGTTGTTGCTGCTTCATCAATGCGCGCGCAGCCTCAGCAGAAGCGGCTTCAGTGACGTCATAACCAAACGTACTTAAGGCCCGCCGCATGCCGTAACGCGCGGCCTCTTCGTCGTCAACGATTAGTAGTCGCAACGCTTCTTTTCTCACCTTCGAGTTAGTTTATGACCTTCAGGTAGAAATCTCTAGCGCGTCGCGTGCCAAAAAAAGTCCAAAGTCCAAAGTCCAATGTCCAAAGTCTTAAGACACGAGTCCAGTTTTTGATTTGGACATTGGATTTTGGACTTTGGACTTATTCGGACTTTGGTACTTTGGTCTTTGGACTATCTCGCGGTTCGTTTAGCTGAGATCACCAGAATGATCGCGTCGCCGGACGGACCAAGGTTCAAGGTTCCCACGACCACTGGTTGACCCTCGCGCATGCTAATGTCTGTATTGAGCCCCGTTTGCTCATAGTTGATCACCGGGCCAGAAGGCGCGGCTGCAGAAGCGACAGCAGTGTAAGTTTGAATTGGAATGCGAGCGCCAAAGCTAAACCCGTCCATTCGAACTGTCATTCGTCCTTGCTCGTCCGGTACGAGTTTCACTGAAGTACGAAATTCGTTGAAAGTCGGTGTGGTAGGGGTTGCTGCCGCTGAGGCCAGTAGTGGTCCTCCAACCCATTTGACATTTAGCCGACCATTATTTTTGACTCTGTTTATCAGCGTCCCCGCTAAATGATAGTTCTTGAATGGCAGCGAGCCTTGTAACTGTTTCATTACAGGATCCAATGCGGCCGGAATTTTGCCCTCTCCAGGGTCCTGATTCGTACCTACTATGAGATAAAGCTGCGTATCGAGATCAGCTTCCGCTTGCTTGCTCTCGGCTTCAGAATCTTGTTGCGACGTTTGGCCCGAGATTGGACTCCCAACGCCAACACAAACCAGGAACATTAGAGCGGCCAAGCTCAAACCAAATAATTTGGGCTTAATCATGTTGGTTTCTCCTCAATAGAATAATCTGCAAAAGCACTGAGCTCGCGCTCTTGTGCAGTTAATTGTCTCATTTGACACGCCTGCATCAGAACAAAGTTCCACGAAAACTAAATCAAGCTAATTGCGAAATAAATTTGGTCCATCCAAAGGGACTCGTATCTCAAAACGGGCGCCCTTTCCGTTAGGCTCAGTTACAAGTCTCGCTGATCCGGCCGCTTCCTCCATCCGCTTTCGCACTATTGCTAAACCTAAACCGGTTCCGCGCTGTTTTGTCGTGAAGAATGGTTCCCAGATCTTATCTCTGATTTCTCTAGGTACACCAGCACCTCTATCCTGAACGACAATCAATAAATGATCCGCTTCACGGCCTGCTGAAATCGAAATCTCCTCACCTGGCGTGGTAGCCTGCAGAGCATTTAATAACAGATTCGAAAGCGCATCACGAACCGCCGGTACCGCCATCCCGCTGATCTCACCATCCATTTCCAGTTGGCAATTAAGTTCAATTCCCTGCTCGCTCGCACTAGTCCTAAACAGATTAACAACCGACAGAACAAGTTCTCTAACGCTTGCAGGCTGCTCAACTGGAGCCTCCTTCCGTGCAAAGCTGAGAAGCTGTGTGACACTTTGGTTAAGACGATCAACCTCTCCAACTATTAAACCAAGATCGCGCGCATAGTCCTTCCCAATAGCTTCATCCTCACCCATTACCTGGGCGATAGACTTGATTGCAGAGAGTGGGTTTTTGATTTCGTGGGCTACAGTCGCCGCCATTTGGCCCAATGCCGCTAGTCGTTCACGCTCAGACAAACGCCGCTCTAAGCGAACATTCTCCTCCACAAGTCTCGAATCCTCGATCGCGATCGCTATTTGTCCCGCAAGTACTTCCAGTACTGAACGAGCATCAACAGTCAAGCTGGCACTTGGTCCGTCTACCAGCACTAAACCCGCGACTCTACCTTCTCGGCGGAGTGGATAAGCAACTTGAAAACCTTGATCCGTAAGCGCTGGATCATCCTCCACTGGGCACCAACCGTTCTTTTCGGAAAGCTCAAGTACGTCCTCCATCCAGGGCGAAACCATTCTTTCTAGCCCGTTATCCGTTTGATTCCTAACCTCAATCTTCACACAACGCAGCTTTAGCGCCTCAGCCGTTCGCTGCTCAACAAAACGAAGCAATTCAGGTAATTGCCGGTACTGTCCACCGTGAGATCCTATGCGAGTGACTATTTGACGGTAGAGTGCCGTTTCCCGTTCAAACAACCGGCGAAATCGTTTAGCTAGCCATCCGCGAAAAGGCGCAGCCGCTAGAGCCAAGCCGAGTATGAGGAGTGCTTCAATTAGACCTTCTCTTACACCATAGGTGGCTGTCATCCAGTCGCCGATCGTTCGAATGCCATAGATGTAGATCGCAAGCACTACAGCAGCGAACGTTGCAAAGATTAGGCTCGCTTCAATTATTAGTTCCAGGTACCGATAGCGATAGATGTAATAGGCGAGTAGGACAGTAGGCAGAAGCGAACCGAGATTGGCTATTGTGTTTAGATACTGGCCCGCCGTAGTACCTTCTCCCAAACCGAAAGCCAAAGCCGCCAGAACTACCAAACCAACTGCGATGAACGAAGCGGCCAGGGTGCGCATTATTCGCCGCTCGCTGGGATTCTGGCTCTTACGGGCAATCAGTAACTCTGTTACAGCAACTAGACCGAGCACGTACGCTATCCAGAAGGCAAACGGCAATACAAACCCGGACAATTTGACGAGCATTGGCGCGTAGACGCCTGTCCAGATTCTCGGAACAGCCAAAACCAGAAAAAGTACGGGTATGTAGCACATGTAGACCCGCAGCCTTTCGAATTTGTTTAGAGGCCGACCGGCAGCATTGGCCCAGAGATGAAGGTGAACGTGTAGTAGAAACGAGTAGACCAGAGTGATACTAACGACAGCAAACGTATCTGCGACGCGCAGAAAGGTTATCCAGTTGTCATATCTGAATCCGAAAAGACTGTGGAGGGTAACTACGAGATTGCTTGTGTGCCAGCCACCTATGCTGACAGCAAGAGCAAAGAGTATGCGTTGTATCTTATTGAGCTTTTGATCACGAGAGAGCAGTTGTACCGCCAGCCACAACGGCAGCACTGCTCCGATGCTGTAGCCTACAAGTTGTAGGACCTCGAGCGGCGACATGGCGGCAAGTGATGAGTAATGAGTGATTATGAGTGATGAGTGATGAGCGAGTTGACTAACGCTCACGAGTTAAGAGTCACGACTCATCACTCATTACTCATCACTCATCACTATTTACTTATTGGTTCGCCAACGTGCTGCGTGCTGGAAGTGGGGTTATCGTAATCTCAGTACGGCGGTTTCGAGCCCTCCCAGCCACAGTTGCGTTCGAAGCAATTGGATTCGATGCCCCCATACCATTTGCTTGAAGTCTTGAGGGCTCAACTCCGGCTGTTTCAAAACGCGCTGAAAGCACACGCGCACGTTCTTGGGTTAGTTGCTGTAATGTGACTTCGTCCCCACGATTGTCTGTGAAAACTTCAATTACGACCTGATAGTCGGGGTAGCTGGCCAGCAGCGCTGCCAGCGGCTCAAGTCTGGCGGCCGCTGCCGAAGAAAGATTACTTGCGCGTGCCGCGGCCCATATGTGTTCCGCTAATGTAAGCTGGTAACCGCCCGCGGCCTCTTTTACGGTGCCAAACTTTGTCAAGGTCTGCTTTAACGTAGCGTGCGCTGCACGACGTTCTTCTTCTTGTTGCTCTGCCTCTCGACGTGCTTCCTCGGCTTGTCGCTCACCCTCGATTCGCGCCAACCGAATGCGAGCGTTCTCTCCCTCAGACCTAACCGATTGCAACTCATCACGTAGCCTCGCTATTTCAACGCGTGCATCCCGTAATTGTTCACTGGCTGCGGATGCATCTCTTTCGGCAAGCTCACGAGCGCGCTCTTCTTTATCTAATGCCGCCTTTAGTTGGGCAATCTCACGCTGGGCGTCATCAGCCATCTGCTCTGCTGAGCGTACCGCTTCATCACGGCGCCGAATCTCTTCTCGACGCAGACGCGCAGTGCGCCGAGCAACTGCCATCTCTTCGGCGGCGGCGCCCGAGGATGTTGCTTTTCTGGCAAGTACATCTATCTCCGCAGTAGGTTGGTTGAGTCGCCACGCATTTTCAGCAGCCTCTAACTCCTTTTCCGCTTCCCTTAGCTCTTGCTCTGCTTCCCGATCAGCACCTGCAAATTTCGCTAAGTTGATGGCTTGGCGAGCTCCAAGTAATGACACAGGCGTCTCGCGGTAGTCCCGATCCGCAATCTCTGGGACTCGTGCATCACGAAAGTAGTCGCTGGAGTTACCTATATATTGAACATTCGCAGTTTCAATTTGGCTCCTACCTGGCCGTTGCGGCGGCAGGTTCTCGAGCACCACCATTCGGCTCGGAACCTTCATCAGAAAATGGGGTTCGGCCGTAACAATCAGCGCAAAAGTCTGGAGCGGAGTGGTTACATCTAGCTTTGAGCTTACAAGAATGCTGCCGCTTCTCTTGATTTCGCCCAAACTCTCAACTCGACCATCAGGCGAGATGGCCCATAGAATATAAGTTGTATAGATACCACCAAGCTCAGAAGCCCGCGGCAGGCCACGGATCGAGAGCTCGACTCGAGTGCCGCGACGGCCCGCTCTTCGCACCTTTGCGTCACCCTTCAGTCTGGGAAGTAAGGTGGTTCCACGAAATGCGAGATTTATCGTTTCATCAAGTGGGTATGTAACAGCCACTGTTTGTCTTGGGACGTCACCTTGGGCAAACACCGAGGCTCCTAACAAGACGATTGTCGAAAGTACTGCAAGCATAGATTTGATTGAACCGAAGCGTAATTTCATGTCAAAAACAGCTCCTAAATCGGAAAAGTGAATCCCAGAAGGCAGGTTGGCGAACAAAAACCCACTCGACTAGTTCACTTGATGCAACCTAAGCACGCATTGTTGCCGAAGCCCTCTGGGCGGTCAAGTTACTGTTTCGAGAGTTTTCGGTGATAGCTAGCCTTTCGGTGGGCTGCAAACTGGATAATTAGCAGGGAGATGCCTCCGATCAGAAGCATGTGAATGTATCCAGTTTTATGAAGTGCAAAACTGAGTATAAACCACAGCACGAGCAGGAATGTTCCCACTAACCACATCATAGGAACTCACGCTCAGGGAGATTCATTAAGCTTGTAACCGACTCCACGAACCGTGAGGACGTACCTGGGGTTCTTGGGGTCAGCTTCGAGCTTCTTCCGCAGACGATTTATGTGGGGGTCAATATTGCGCTGATACCCTTCGTAGTCGGTGCTCCACACTTTATCGAGCAAGGCGTTTCGCGACCAGGCCCTTCCCGGTTCAGAAGCCAGTAATTCCAGGATCTGAAATTCGAGCGGCGTAAGATCAATTCGATTTCCGTTGCGGCTCACTTCGTGGCGACGCTTATCGATGACGAGATCGCCGACTTCAATCCGGTCGCCCCCGTTACTCTGAGGTTCACCGCTTGATCGTCTGAGCAAAGCCTCAATCCTGTATTCGAGTTCCCTGGGACTGAACGGCTTGGCAAGATAGTCGTCAGCGCCTGCCTCAAAACCAGCCACTTTGTCGTCCAGCCTGTCGTGAGCTGTTAGAAAAAGTGCCGGAGTTTGGATACCTCGATTTCTTACTCTCCTGAGTAACTCTATTCCCGACATTCCGGGCATCGAGACATCCAGAATGAAACAATCGAAGTTCCCGGCGAGAGCTGGTTCTAAAGCTGAGGAGCCACTTTCCCGCTCGTCAACCATAAACCCGAGACGTCTAAAATATTCGGCCAGTAGAAGGCGCATGTCCGTGTCGTCATCTACGATGAGAAGTCGCTTACCGGCGTGTCTATTCGGAGATTGTTGGACCAAGATTTTTCCCACCTGCGGGGAACTGACTCTTCTGCTTAGGTTTAGCGGGAGAAATTATAACTCACATTTACCGACTTGCGAAAAGTTCAAGGCACCTTTGCTAAATGACGCCTTTAAACTTTCCCGCTATCAGATTTGCCATATGTAATCAGAACACTGCTAACCTGATAGGTGCAACTAAAACTGCAAATCCTTAACGCCTTGACGCGACTAAGAGAGCCTAAGTATAGTTGCGCTTTACTATTTACGGCCCGTATTCACCTTCCTTATAACAACTGACCTGAGGCTTTCGCAACTAGGAATGCGCGATCTTCGTCGACTGCTTAAATACCTTAAACCTCACTGGGGAGTTTTCCTGCTTGCAACTCTGTCAATGCTTCTAGTTGGCTTGTTAGAGACTGCCATAGGGGGTCTCATTGTTCCTATTTTCGATCAGGCGTTTGCGCAAGACGAAGGAAACCGTACACCTACACTCTTTGGTTTACAACACATAATTCCCCAATCAGGTCTTGCTGCTTGGAAAACAATTTCTGTTTTGCTCTTGGCATTCACCTTGGTCAAAGGGATTGCCGAGTATCTTTCCACATATCTGATGGCTCGAATTGGCCAGTCGGCAGTACTCAGTTTACGTCAGGATCTATACAGCCATCTACTAAGACAGTCCGCATCATTCTTTGAACGTCATCGCGCAAACTACTTGGTCTCGCGGCTAGTTTCGAGCGCTGCAGCAATCGAGACCGCAGTTACCAGCACAATTCGAGATATTCTGCGCGAGGGCTTTACACTGATCGCCTTTCTTTCGGCTTCCTTTTACTACAGTTGGCGGCTCACCTTAGGATCGCTTACCGTGGCGCCAATAATTGCCGTATTAACTGCACGCTTTGGAACGAGGCTGCGAATCCTCGCACGTGAAAGTTTCGAAGGAAATAAGGAACTTACCGACACGGCTCAAGAAACTCTGTCAAACCAGGGAATAGTAAAAGCCTACCGTGCTGAAAAACGAGAGGCGGTTCGCTTTACTAATGTGGCCCGCAGAATCGTGCGTGCAAATCTTCGTTCAGCCAGCATTTCGGGCTTTGCTCCTCCAACTATAGAGATGATCGGAGTTGTTTTTGTTGTATTTCTTCTCTTCTTCGGTCATCTCGAAATAACGGCGGGTCGAATGAATTCCGCGCAGTTCCTGACTTTCTTGTTTTTCCTGTTCCGAAGTTACGATCCTATGCGGAAACTTTCGCGTCTTCACAACAGCTTGGAGCAGGCCCTCGCTGCTGCTCATCACGTCTGGGAAGTTTTGGATGAACATCAGGAGATTCCCGAAAAAGTTAATGCTGTCGACCTTAAGCCATTGCGCCACGGTATCCGACTCGAAGACGTGTCGTTTGGATATGGAAATGAGGAGCGTTCCGTTCTGAGAAATGTCAATCTTGAGATTCCTGCAGGTAAGATGGTGGCCCTTGTCGGTCAATCAGGCGGCGGAAAGTCAACCCTTACGAAACTGCTTCCCCGATTTCATGATCCTACTTCTGGCATAGTGCTCTGGGATGATATTGATATTCGCGACGCAAAAATCTCCAGCCTGCGAAGTCACATCGCACTGGTCACTCAGGAGACCATTCTTTTCAATGACACCGTCAGGCACAACATTGCGTACGGCAAGCCCGACTCTACTCAGGCAGAGATTGAAGAAGCGGCCCGAGTTGCTTTTGCTCATGATTTCATACTCGAGTTGCCAAAGGGTTACGACACTATAGTTGGGGAGCGAGGCATTTTCCTCTCTGGTGGCCAGCGGCAGCGGCTGGCGATAGCCAGATCTATTCTTGTCAATGCACCTGTCCTCATCCTCGATGAAGCCACGTCGGCGCTAGACGCTGAATCTGAACGGCTAGTACAGAAGGCCATTGGAAATCTTGTGCGTGATCGTACGACAGTGGTAATAGCCCACCGGCTTTCAACAGTTCGCAGAGCAGACATAATTGTGGTGATGCAGGCTGGCCGAATCATCGAGATGGGAACTCACGCGGAGCTTCTGGCAACGGATGGTCACTACCGGAGACTTTATGAACTTCAGTTCGTCGATGAAGAAGAGGAAGTGATGCTCAGTGGTCAGTAGTCAGAAGACAGAAGCCAGGAGTCAGAAGTCAGTATTAGCCCGAAATGCCAAAGGAGAACTCAATAAGACCCACTGATAACGGATAACTGACAACGAACTTCTGACTCATGGCTTCTGTCTTCTGGCTCCTGACCTCTGACTTTCAACTTCTAACTACTGAC
>CAZNPP010000012.1:49297-57470 GCA_964574785.1 uncultured Chloracidobacterium sp.
ACTGACCACAGACCAACTATGAAATCAATGACTGGATATGGACGAGCATCGGTGGTTGGCGAGAATTTCTCTGTCTCGATAGATCTCAAGACAGTGAACAACCGCTTTCTTGATGTCCACCTGCGTCTAGGAGGAGATCTGACGTCATTCGAGCCTGTTTTGAAAAGAAAAATCACCTCCCGTTTGTCTCGTGGGCGCGTCGACGTCAACGTTACATTTGAAAGAACTGCCCAAATCTCATACGAGATAAATCGCCCTCTCATAGCTGGCCATGTAAATGCCTTGCGAGATATCCAGAGAGAGTTCAACATTCCAGGCGAACTCGATATTAATGCGCTGGCTCGATTACCTGGAGCTCTACAACCGGCGAAGGACGTGATTAATCAGGAACTCATTGAGGCTTTCGCAAAGGCTATTGATGAAGCATTGAATGATTTGGAACGAATGCGTCTGCAAGAAGGCGAAGCACTTCGCCGCGAGATGTGTGAACGCGTCGAGACAATCGGCGCTTTAGTTCCGGTTATTGAAGCTGCAGCCAGTGGACTGGTCGACTCATATCGCAAACGACTTCAAAAACGGGTAACCGAGTTGCTGAATCGCGAAGGTCAGGTGGTCGAGCTCGATCCAGGACGTCTAGCCCAGGAGGTTGCCTATCTTGCGGACCGTAGCGATGTTAGTGAGGAGATGGTTCGGCTGCGCAGTCATCTTACCCAATTTCGTGAGGCACTTGATTCCCCAGCTGAGACTGGTAAGATGCTGGACTTTTTACTACAGGAACTGAATCGGGAAGCAAACACAACTCTCTCTAAGTCCACGGATCTGTCAATTAAGGAAGCAGCGCTCGCAATGAAAGCTGAGATCGAGAAATTGCGCGAGCAGGTTCAAAACGTTGAGTGATAGCGACGAGACGAGACGCCAGAAAAACATTATTGTTGTGGGGCCAGCCGTGCGTGGGATCTTGTTTGTAGTGAGCTCCCCGTCGGGTGGCGGAAAGGGCACGCTAATCCGGCGCGTGTTGAACAACGTGCCGCACCTTAGCTATTCTGTCTCTTATACAACGCGGACACCTCGTAACGGTGAGATAGACGGACGAGAGTATTTCTTCGTTAACCCTGAAAGGTTTGAACAAATGGTTGCCGCAAATGAGTTTCTAGAATGGGCTCGGGTGCATGGCAACTATTACGGTACATCCGCACGCCAGGTTTCGCTTGAAGTTGATGAAGGGCGCGACATCATTCTGGAAGTAGACGTTCAGGGTGCTGACAGTATTCGCCGGCTGGTAACGGATTCTGTGAGTATATTCATCCTTCCTCCCTCTTACGATGTGCTCCGCAAGCGTCTAATGTCGCGGGGCACTGATTCCGCTGAAGAGCTTCAATTAAGGCTTAGAAACGCTCCCGAAGAAATCAGCCACTACGTGGCTTTTGATTTTGTGATTATCAATGATGACGCTGATCATGCCTCAGCACAATTGGCCTCGATTATTAATGCAGAGCGGGCTCGACGTTCGCGACAAGAACTGCATGTTAAGCAAGTACTAAGTACGTTCCCACTTGATTGAGAGCCGGTCAGGCATCCTGAAAGACAGCTCTCTGCACGAGTTAAGTTCAGTTTTATAGGAAATATGAAGGCGAGGATTAAGTGAGCAATCATGTCAACAACTAATGAAGTGCTCGAGAGTGAAGTAGAGGAAATGCAGACGCCGGAAATTGATTCGAAATACCGGCTCATAATTCTGGCTGCAAAGAGAAGCAAACAACTTCAGCGTGGCGCTCGGCCACGCATCGACATTGATCCTGTTAAGCACAAACCTACACGCATTGCGCTTGAAGAGGTTATGCGAGGTAAGGTCCACTTCACGATGAACGACGGCGATAAGAAAGCCTAACCGACTGCAAATATCTGTCGGTGTAAGGTGTTACTGGATCTCTTCGCAGGAAACAGATCAATATGAGATCGTCAGCACCTACAACCATGCCAAGTTAGATATAGAGTTCGAGTGTACAGCTGAAGGTTTTGTAACCAGGTTTTATGTCGAACGCGTGAATACGCGATAAGACTACAGATTCTAGCTAGCAAGAACCATCTACCAAATCTTGGTGGATTTCAAGGAGGGAAAGTGAGGAACTTCTTCAGACTTAGTAGCATTGCAATTATTGGCTTGTTATTGGCAGTACACGTAATTGTTGCTCAGAGTAACCATCAGTTTAAAGATTTACGCAATTTTCATATGGTGAACGAGCAACTCTATCGAGGGGGCCAGCCCACGGTCAGTGACTTCGAACGGCTTAAGCAGTTTGGGATCAAAAGCGTTGTGAATCTCCGAAAGGAAGATGATAGCGCTCGTGCCGATGGACAATTGGCGCAGCAAGCTGGTCTGCGTTTCTTCAACGTACCGCTGGCCCGACACGCTCGACCAACCGATAAGCATATTGAACGGGTGCTTTCAATCATAACTGCCCCAGAGAACCAGCCGGTCTT
The DNA here is from genome assembly GCA_964574785.1 of uncultured Chloracidobacterium sp. Taxonomy (GTDB): domain Bacteria; phylum Acidobacteriota; class Blastocatellia; order Pyrinomonadales; family Pyrinomonadaceae; genus PSRF01. Next base: position 51,779 of record CAZNPP010000012.1, read on the forward strand.
TGTCTATTGCAGACGAGGGGCGGATCGAACTGGAGTGGTCATCGCAGCCTATAGAGTTCTTGAGAATGGCTGGACCAGCAAAATGGCAACTGCAGAGGCGAATCGTCACGGGATGTTTCCGACACAACTCGAAATGAAGGACTACATTAGACGTTCCTATTGCAAACAACAACCGGCTGATTTGGGGTGCGGGGACGCGTCATTAATTGATGAACTTGGCTTAGCCGCGGCCGAGGGGACCCGCCGCCTTGTCGAGCAGGTGCGTGCACATGAGCTCACGAGAGACAGTGTCAGCAAAGTAAAGCGGCTTTTCTGAAACGGCTGAGGTTGAACACATCATTTATCGCCCGTAACCCAGCCCAAACGAGTACGACAGAGTATCTCCCACCGCCCGGCCGTTTGTCCTGATAAGCAAATAGTCTTCTAATAGATTACCGATTGAGGAAGGAGTAGTGAGTTATGAATCTCGTTGTCGGCGCAACCGGTCTCTTAGGTGGTGAGGTGTGCCGCCTACTAGTTGCCGCAGGCAAGACCGTCAGAGCCCTGGTGAGGCCCACCTCAGATCAAACTCGAGTTGCACAACTGAAGGATCAAAAGATTGAGATTGTACAAGGAGACCTTAAGAATCTTTCCTCATTGGAAGCTGTATGTCAGGGAGTAACAGCAGTCATCACAACAGCATCTTCCACCCATTCCAGACAGGAAGGAGATTCGATTGAATCAGTTGATCTAAATGGACAATTGAACCTTATTAACGCAGCCAAAGAAGCGGGCGTTAACCATTTTGTGCTGATTTCCTTTCCGCCATTCCATTTAGATTTCCCTCTTCAGACTGCCAAACGCGGAGTAGAGGACCATTTGAGACAAAGTGGTCTTAAGTACACAATCCTCCAGCCAACGTGTTTCATGGAGGTTTGGCTTAGCCCCGCTCTCGGATTCGATTTTGCTAATGCGAAGGCACAGATTTATGGAGCCGGAGAGAACAAGCTAAGCTGGATTTCGTATCGAGACGTTGCAGAGTTCGCCGTAGCCGCCCTTGAGAATGCCGCTGCGACTAATGCAGTAATTGAATTAGGAGGACCCGAACCACTGAGCCCGTTGGAAGTTGTCAAGATATTCGAGGAGTCTCAGGGTCGTCCATTCGTTGTGCAGCATCTGCCAGAAGAGGAGCTGATTGAGCAGAAGAAGAATGCCGTTGACCCTCTGCAAGAGTCATTCGCCGCATTAATGCTCTACTACGCTGCCGGCAACGTTATTGAGATGAGTAATACCCTTGAAAGATTCCCGCTGCAGCTTACCTCTGTAAAGGATTATGCGCGCGTAGTTTCATGATTTTTGCGATTCCCGGTAAGGAGCTTCTTGTGAGGCAGAACCTCTCTAAATTGTTGTTGCTTATTTACTTCCTTCCGATAAGTTCATTTGCTCAATCAAGCGCAAAGATAATCGGTATCGAAGTCTCACCTCGAGGAAGCAGTGTTGAGTCTCGTGTCAAGCGTGTCGAGCACGGCTTACTACCACCGGTCTTGATAAAGGGAGACGCTACCTGGTCAATCCATGAACGAATGGAGCATTACAAAGTCCCAGGTCTCAGTGTCGCAGTCATAAACAATTACAAAGTTGAGTGGGCGCGCAGCTATGGAATCACTGACGTTGAAACGCGGCAGCAAGTAACGACGGAAACCCTTTTCCAGGCGGGATCGATTAGTAAACCTGTTGCAGCCATGGTAGCTCTGAAGAGGGTTCAGGACGGAAAGATCGCGCTTGATGAAAATATCAACAATAAACTCAGTTCCTGGAAACTACCTGACAATGAGTTCACCAGAAACAAAAAGGTCACTCTAGCCAACCTTCTTAGTCATACAGGAGGTCTAACTGTACACGGTTTTCCTGGTTACGCTTTAGAGGAAAAATTGCCAACACTGCAACAGGTATTGGATGGTGTCGAACCAGCTAATACGGCCCCGGTGCGTGTTGACATGGAACCCGGTTTCAGATTCAGGTATTCCGGCGGCGGGACTACCATCGCGCAATTAGCGATTATGGACATTGAAAAGAAGCCTTTCCCTGAGATTGCCAGAGACACGGTATTGAAACCTCTCAACATGTCCCACAGTACCTATAGTCAACCGTTGCCCCAGAATTGGTTGAAGAAAGCTGCTTCAGGACACCATGCAAACGGCAACGTCGTTCCGGGTAAGATTCATGTCTACCCTGAAATGGCCGCGGCAGGTTTATGGACGACGCCTACGGACCTGGCAAGGTTTGCAATTGAGGTCCAATTATCACTCGCCGGGCGATCAAACAAGGTGCTTTCCAAAGCGTTGGTCGAGAAGATGGTGACTCCGTTTCTAACAGACGCGGGATTGGGATTCTTTGTCGAGAAACGCAGCAATACAGACTACTTTGGTCATGGAGGCGCGGATGAAGGCTTTAGAGCGGAACTCCTCGTAAGTCGTGACAAAGGCTATGGCGCTGTCGTGATGGTCAATTCGGATAATGGTCAGATTATTCGAGAGGTCATCCGTGCTCTGGCCCGTGAGTATAACTGGGACGAATTCCTCCCTGTGGCTCTCGAACCGATTGTATTGCCAACTGCCAAGCTTGATAGTTACGTTGGAAGGTTTCAGGTGAATCCAGACAGGGTGCTGGAGGTGACTCAAGAAAATGGCAAGCTCTTCGCCCAGCCGACCGAAGGTTTATTGTTTGAGTTGATCCCTTTAACTGATACGAGTTTAGTCAGACGGGATTCGATTATTCGCTACACTTACGTAAGTGACTCTAACGGTAAGACAGATTCAATCAATATTAGCTTCCCCGGTGGTGAAGCAACGGCGCTCCGAATACCAAATAATACGCTTATTCCTTTTGAACTGTTAACGGCCGGCAGAATTGATGAAGCAATTGCTGCTTATCGCGCTATCAAGACCACCACGCCAGCCAATGTAGCGGTAAGCGAAGGCCGACTCAATTCAGTTGGTTACGGGCTCATGGGGCAAAATAAATTGGTTGAGGCAATCACGATCTTTAAGCTTAATGCGGAATTTTATCCAGACTCGTGGAATGTGTACGACAGCCTCGCCGAGGGTTACATGAAAAGCGGAGATGATAAACTTGCGATCGCGAACTACAGGAGATCATTGGAGCTAAATCCCAAGAATAGGGGTGGTGCCCGCATGCTTAAAAAGTTGGAAGGACAATAACGCGCCTTCTAAACGTCAGAGAATTTTGAAGCAGTCTCTATTACTAAAGGAAGTCTCAAAGTTGACCAGCCAAGCCAAAGCAAGGGATCGCACTCCGACCTATCGAGCGGCGCGCGCTGTAGCCACAACTGTAGAAGCGCATTTTCAACAACTGAACTCGTCAGCAAAAGACCGTGGTGTTTTGAACTTAGCCAGTCTGCCAGATGCGTTAACGATTGAGGTGATCGTTGACACAATGTTCTGGGCAAGTCTTCGGCGGGAGGAAGGTAGATCTCCTATGATCTCTTTGGCATTCCTTCCTCCAGAGCAAACCAATGATCCTCTGATGTTCGAGCATAGACTTCCGCTAACGCCGGGCGTGCTCGCGAAACTCGCTCCCGCTGTTGAAAGACCTGGCATTCATCTCGGTGTTTGGCACGAAAACAATCGCCTTTATGCGTGGGGTGCAACACGGGTAATTCCCAGTTTGTGTTTTGTACTCGAAGTAGTTCAACCTGGTGTACTTGTGATCAAACACCGCCGCATTGATGGTTTCGGGAAATTTGCAAACGTAGCAGTTTTGAGTGGCGACAAAGTTAAGGTGGTCGATGAGAATGCTGCAAGCTTGCCTGACTGCCCCGAGCTCGTAGGATCGTTACTCGGCCTCTCTGCTCCTATCTTTTCAACTAAATCCGCCAACGTGCTCGTCCAACTTTCGGTTTCTATGCGAGCGCACGGCCACGGCGGCTCATTGCTAGTAGTACCCAGCAGAACGGAAGCCTGGCGGGAGTCGATCGTCCATCCGATCACATACTCCATCCGGCCCACTTATTCGGGACTCGCCCAACTTATGCGAGACAACGGCGCCGATAAAACTGATCGTGCTTGGCAGACAGCAGTTCGCCAGGCAGTTGAAATTATTGCTGGTCTTACTGCTGTCGATGGCGCGACTGTTATCGACGACCAGTATGAAGTGCTTGCATTCGGAGTAAAGATCCGGCGCAAGAGCGGGAGCGCAGCCGTCGAGCGTATGGTTGCTACCGAACCCGTTCTTGGCAACGAACCTGCTGTAGTACCCCCGGCTCAGAATGGTGGAACACGACACTTGTCGGCGGCGCAGTTTGTCTACGATCAGAATGACACAATAGCGCTTGTTGCTTCACAGGACGGTCGCTTTACCATATTCGCGTGGTCTCCCTGCGAAGACATGGTGCACGCGCACCGCGTTGATGCTTTGTTACTCTGACTAAAAGAAGTTGAAGTTTTTAGGTGAAGTTGGCTACCGCAATCGAAGGGCAATCTGGTCGACGCCACTTTCTCAGATCCGCGATAACTACAGGGGCCTTTCTCCTTGGCAGTGCGGGTCTCCGTCCAGCGATTCTCAGCCAGAGAAAGTCCGCACGTCGCTTCTTTCCAGTTAGAATTTCACGTGACCGACTCATCCGTACGCTAGTTGGGTTGCGGCCATACCGTTCCGAGGGGTTTGTGCTTCGAGCGGATCGACTCGGCGATAAGATCGTAGTTCACAATTACGGGCACGGGGGTGCAGGGGTTACCCTTTCTTGGGGAGTTGCAACTTTAGCTGTCGAGCACATAGCGATTATCGAAAGTCAGAATGTTGCTGTCCTTGGGTGTGGTGTGATTGGGCTTTCCACGGCACGCCTGCTTCAGCAACGAGGAAAGACTGTAACGATTTACGCTCGTGATCTACCGCCAAACACGACTTCGAATGCGTCCGGAGCATTATGGTTTCCGACCTCAACTCATAACCCATTAAAAGTTTCTATCCAGTTTGTCGACCAGTTCCGAAGGGCTTGTCATATTTCGAACCGAATGTTCCAGACACTTGTAGGTAACGAATACGGAGTGCGCTGGATCGAAACGTATGACTTGCAGAGCGACGCCAGCTTGCTCGAGCGTGAACTGCCTGGCGGAAATCATCTCTATCCGGAAACTCGTCTGCACAATGATTCACGAAGATACTTTGGATTTGCGGCGGCGCTTCAGTTCAGCACGATGTTGATCGAACCAGCCATCTACTTAAACGCGCTCTTACGAGATTACTACACTGCCGGTGGAAAAATTGTTGTCAGGGAATTGCAAAGTCTTGAGGAGATCTCGAATCTGCCGGAGTCTGCGGTTTTCAATTGCACCGGATTGGGTTCCAAGACACTTTTCAACGACGAGGGCCTCACTCCAGTCCGCGGCCAGCTTGAAGTTTTGCTGCCGCAGGCTGAACTTGACTACTGTTATCTCCACAGCTCTTGTTACATGTTTCCGCGCCGTGACGGAGTGATTCTGGGGGGTTCATTCCAACACGATAACTGGTCGCTTGAAGCCGATCCTGAACTAACCACACGAATTCTCGAGAGCAACGCCGAAGTTATGAAAGGACTAAGATAATTAGGAGTCAGAAGTCAAACTATGAAGACTGGCAAATGAAAAATGGAAAATGACAAGTTACAAATGACAAATGGTTGCCGAGAGTTTCTGGTTCTCGTAACCACCTTCAG
>CAZNPP010000013.1:0-18908 GCA_964574785.1 uncultured Chloracidobacterium sp.
TGACTCTCAAAGATCATTGATATGGACACGCTCTATCTAGTTTTCAAACATCGATACCAACCTTGTGTTGGACCTCTACAGCCACACAATCTTGCCCCAAGCAAACGGGGATTTTAACTGAGGGGTCCTACTCTGTCAAGCTGACGTATCGGGGTTTGCCAACGGGTTTTTGCCGAAGAAAAGCGCCGCCTCTCTCGCCTGATTACTTTGGAGAAAAGCGGCACCGAAACGTGCCTAACTAGATTCCACAATGTCAATTCCCTTTCAGAGGGAATGGGCATTATAGATACAATCAATCACTTGTCAAGACCTACTCAAAAAATAATTCCTTACACGCTTCAACTTTATTGCGTGAGGTCGTTTGCTAGGCAAGGAATTAGATGTACTTATCGAGATTTGGTTGCCATAAAAGAAAGTTTTTTAGAGAGGTACGTAGCAACTCTATTCATCTCTGCCTCTGTCACTGATGCTGTTGCCAATTACACTCGCCTATAATAAGTGCCAAAAGCACATGCTTGACAGAGAGGTCTCTCATCTACTCCTGTGACTTCTCTGCCGTCGTTGATTCCCTCACCACAACCGCTGCAAATCACTCGTGATCGGGGCTTACCTGGGGCATCGCGATCTCCGAATTCAACCTCCACCTCCTCGATTTTAAACAACTCTTCATCGCTAGCTTCGCGGTAAGTTCTGAACTGTCGTGCGCTCTTACTTTCAATCTCGGGATGACTGTGGTCAGCCAGCGTTCGCGAACTCTCCAGCGCAACAATTCGGACAGCTCTCTTGTTCTCGGTGTTCAGGAAGGTGGCGGCGACCTTGCCATAATCCTTAAACTTCAAAGTACGTTTACCAAGTCGAACTCCAGTTACTGCAGCCACGGCATCAGCTACGCATCGATCTATTTCAACCCAAACAATAAGCCTCTTTCGATCTGCTCCTCGGGGGTCAACTACACCTACCAGAGTTGAGCCCAGGGCGGCCATGCGAGCGCCGAGTAACTGACCAGGGCACATGTGACCGTGCAGTGCTTCACATTCCTTAAGTAACTCGTCCAAAGGCTTCATGTCGATTAGTCCGTTATCCGTTGTCAGGCTGGTCAGTGTCCGATGTAATGAACTGTCGAGAATAAACAACCAACAACTAACCACGGACCACGGACAACTAACTACTGACTACGGACGACTCCTGGCTCAGAATCATAGTCACGAGTTGAGGCAGGTCAGACGATGTGAATAAAGGAAGCGAAGCGACACCCTTCCGAAGAGCTTCAGGAACCCTTAACGTGTTTCCACTACCGCTGACGTAAAGAGCTGAAGCACGGTTTAAAGCACGCCTTGCTGACTTCTTAATCCTAAACATGTTTGATCTAGCAACCATAATGAAAAAGTCCGGCACAATAAAATCCGTAAAACTGTTGCCCTCTATGAAGACTCCTGGCGCAATGACTCGCTCAAGCGCCTGCCTAATTCCTGCCTCTACCTGCTCATCGGTTGCTATGACCCAGTGCACATTTCCAGCACCAGCCTCCCAATACCTACCTGTATCTTTGCCGCTCATATAGGTCTGCTCTCGACCTGAGCGGACGATCGGCTCGTCTGCCAGAAGATCGCTCACGCAGCAGGCATGCGGGTCTTTGCCACAGGATCGATAATGCCCACGCGTAGTCTTAATCGCCTCCCAGCCTGGGAAATAACGCAGCAGATCGCACATCAGTGTTGTCTTACCAACATCCGATGTAAATCCACCCACTCCAACACGCATTTGACTCATTCCAAACTACTTTCGGCGTCGCTCTCGCTGTGGCGCAGTTGGTGGGGTTATCCTCAAGACGCCTCGAGCGTCTTTGTAAGCAATGTACTGTTCCTCCTTGACCTCAATGCCTCCTTCCCTCACCCTCACGCTGATTATCCGATTATCTCCACGCCCCTCGACCCTCAAAGGAAGAAACCCTTCTACATTTCTACTACGATAGGCTGTGTAATGGTCTTGAGTTCTCTTGTCGTAACCTATGACATAGATCCTATCGAAATCAGGCTCGTCTAATGGACGAGGCTGATTTGAGCTGCTCTTTTCAAGGATCACCCAGCTACCAGGCCTCTCTTCTTTCGCGGCGTCCTTATCTGTTGCAGCACCGGTTTTCTCATCAGGATCTGCGTCAAGTCTCTGCCAAGCGACAAACTCCCGCCCCGTACGGTAGAAAATTATGTCGCTCGGAACCGTAAGCTCCACCTGTTTACCATAGATCCACCCCGCGGGAGCTGGTGATGTATCAGGAGGAAGCCGCACCTTATACCAAAGCTCATTGATTTCTTCGGGAACTGCCGCTGTGTTCTGGTTTGGCCGTGACGACCTACCACCTTGCTGTGCGCTTCCAGCCTTCGGTGCAATGTCGCTTTCGATGGACTCGGACGAGCCTGGCTTGGGTACACGCTTCCAACCAATGATGTAGAAGCTCGATCCGCTATCCAGGCGCATTAATATGTTTTCATTACCGCTTCGATCAGGTGAGAGCCGAAGGTTAGAACTTGCTCGCAACTGCCCAGTTGCTTGAGGTGCAATATCTTTGTCCTCTTCCGCAATTCGTTTTGAAGCCTCCAAGACATCCTCGAGTATTAAATTCCGCGCCTCGATCCAGCCCTCGGTGCTCTCATTATCATGGGCGCGAACCCGGAACCAACGTTCTCTCCTGGCATTATCGGTAGGATCCTGAACATCAACAGATTCAAGGATATCTACAAAGTCTCCCCGCTCCACCTCCAAAAGGTCAGCTGCGACTACAGCTGTGGAGCTCCGAATCTGAGCCCTACGGGCTACCACAACTCCTGTATCACTCTGTTGCGCTAGCGTACTGCATCCAACGATAAGGCTTGCGCAGAGAACTAAGATGATCAACTTGCTGAAATGAATCATGTTATGCCTATAAAACTAGTCTCTATATCCTAGAGAACGTAAGACGTTCCTCTGTTGTGCAGCTAAATCTTTCCTGACTTCAACTCTAATCCCAGAACTCTTGAACACCAAAAGACCAAATTGCTTTAGGCTGGCTTCGAGATTAATCTGTCCTGCATCAAGAACGACTGAATTCAACAAACGCTTAGTTTCGGGCTCTCTCCCCAAGAGTGAAATTATAGCTCGATTGGCATCGCTTCGTCGCAATGAGTCGCGAGTTCGAAAGAGTTCCAGATAGACACTATCCAGGGAGCGTCTGTTATGTGTACTCGATCGTATGGACAGATCGCAAATCAAGGCGACGAGCATACCTTTGTCGTAAATAAGACTAGAAGAAGTTGTCCACCGTTGAGCCGACGCGTCGATCAGCGAAAGTCTGTCACGATCGGGAGAAGACAAATAAGAATCGTAAACACGCCCGATGGTTTCAAGGTAATCCTCGAATCGAATCAGTCCCGTTCGTAATGCGATTCTTAAAGCTTGATAAAGAGTAAAACCTTCGAAGAACCAGTCATAATCGCCTTGCAGTTCAAGGCTGTTGGGTACCCATAGGTGAAGGAGTTCATGTGATAGAATTATGCCGAGTCTAGTTAATAGCGCCCGCCGATTGGAGTCTGCTCCAAGCAAAACAACAACGGTGTTTCCTCTGGCTTCCGCGCGCCACGATTGAGTGCCGACACTTCCTGGCAGTGGCGCCAGCATTATTACTGCCGGCTTCGTCAGCGTCATGCCAGTGAGTTTCAGAGATTCTCTTAAGAGCTTGTCCGTTATTCCTCTTACTTGAGATTCGGTAAATGCCCACTCTCCAGAACTGAGAAAGACCACATTCATTGAATTGAGGGACCACCGTTTCTCACGAATTGACCTGCCGACAAAAAAGGTGGTTTTTGCAGGTTCTGCAACCGAGTACATCTGATCGCGATCAGCCTTTATATCTGACCCTACAGTCCAACCCAGGGGAAGATTGAAACGAAGCACAGCGGATGAGAAGTTTAAGGGTAATAAGTCTCCAAGCATCAACAGTCCGTGCTCTCCAGTTAGCCACGAAACATTAGCCATTCTTGAAGGAGTAAGCTCAGCAAGACTGACTTCGTAAGTGAACCTAGCCACTTCTTTGTCAAAACGGAACTCTCCTGGGGTAATTCGACGGACTCTTATAAGCTCACCCTGTTCGGTGAGCGGTTCAACGCATTCCACTCGCTCTCCGATACCCAGGATGGCTGCATAGCTGTTGCGAAAGGACAAAGATTTTGTAAGGTTCGGACTTGAGCATTCGATTTTTAGTCGCGCCGGAGATAAAGAAAGTATGCTGATGCGGGCTTCAAGCGGCTGAGCTTGTGTCTGCCCAACCAAGATCGTCAAGATGATAAGAATGAGACTACTGGGATAATGCAAATTTATTCTGTGGCACAAGTAAGTTTGAAAACTCTTTGTCAGCATTTACGTAATTGACGGCGAGTGTAAAAACTGTGGGAGATTATTTTATAGTATAACTTACGTACCTAATACACTGTTTTTGGCTAACGGCATTCGCAGCGTTGACATGGTCCGAGGTGACTTTTAGAATGTAGCCCTTAATCACCGGGCACTTGACCTTCAAACGAGGAACAAACTGTGAGTCTGGTCAAGATCATTGTGATTACCATTCTGGTAATTCTAGGCATGCTGCTCTTCGGGCGATTCGGTATCTAGCCCGAGCCCGTCGCATGCTTCTTCTTTCCCGTTCAGCTCTGCTCACTAGCTTATTGTATCGTCGCGTTTCTCTGCTCGTTATTCTGTCGATTGTTTTTCTGGTCGCAATCACAACTGTAACAGCCCAAGAACCCGATGATGTAATTAAGGTCCGGACTGACTTAGTCATTGTGCCGGCGTTGGTTACCGATTCACGCGGTCGACGAGTGTTGAATCTGTCTCAACCAGACTTCATTGTGCGCAGCGACTCCGGCCCAATGCGTTTGGATTATTTTTCGATTGGAACTCAACAGATAGCTCTGGCTTTTCTACTCGATGCTTCAGGAAGCGCCCGCGAATATCTGCTAAAGCAACGTGAAGCAGCGTTGTCCTTATTCACTCGGTTCGGGTTGGGCTCGGAAGTAGCTGTTCTCCCGTTTGCGGAAAAGATTCTTAGCCCAGCTGTATTTACAGATGATATTGAAAAGGCTCGGTCGAGCTTCTTATTTCCCTCGTTGAGAAACGGCCGTACAGCTATCTTTGACTCTGCGAAAGCAGGACTGGAGTTCTTCGCCAAGCGCAGGCCACAACCAACTGAACGTAGAATCATGGTGTTGACCAGTGATGGATTGGATACTGCCAGCACCACAAAACCGGCAGATGTCGTGGCGAAGGCGCAACTTGAAGGCATCTCGATTTATGTAATCCATTTTCCCGTTTTCTCTCCCAGAGCGGGTCGTCTAGAAGCACGACCACCGACGAAGGGTTTCAGAGAGCTGGCTTTACAAACCGGTGGTCAATACTTTGAGATTGGCGACGCTCGATCAGCGCTTAGTCCAAACTATTCACCCGACCTAGCCCCGGTATTCAAAGCCATTGAAGAGGATTTGGCTGGTCAATATCTGCTGGGCTTTTATCCCGATGAGGCTACTCGCGATGGACATTTCCATCGTGTCACCGTTGAAGTTAAACCGCGCACCGGGCGTAGGTTGCGTGTTCGCAGTCTGCGCGCGGGTTTTATTCTGAAATAGATGTGAATGATGTCTATGATTGCCCAAGAAGAAAAATTACATCGCATACGCCGCGTCTTAATGAGTGTGTCGGATAAGACAGGGATTGTTGAATTAGCTAAAGGTCTAATCTCCTTCCAAGTCGAGATTATCAGTACCGGCGGAACGGCAAAGGTATTACGTGAAGCTGGAATTGAAGTAATCGACGTATCTGAAGTCACGGGATTTCCCGAAATGATGGATGGCAGAATTAAGACACTACACCCAAGGATACATGGAGGCCTACTGGGACTTCGGGACAATCCCCGTCACTTGGAAGCTATGAAGCAGCACAATATCAGTCCTCTTGATATGGTTGTTGTAAACCTCTACCCCTTTGAAGCGACAGTTGCTCGGAGCGGTGTATCTCTTGCAGAAGCTGTCGAGCAGATCGACATAGGTGGGCCAGCAATGATTCGCTCAGCAGCAAAGAACTGGAGGGACGTAGCAGTCTTAGTTGACCCAAACTCCTACAGCCGAATTCTGACGGAGTTGTCCGTCCAGCAGGGTTCATTATCCCTGGCTACCAGGGCACGCCTGGCTACAGAAGCTTTTCGGATAACCTCTGAGTACGACCAAGCCATCTACTTTTTTCTATCAATGAAACAGTCCGCAAATGAAAATTCCAGGGGGGTAGATCTGAAAACGACCTTGCCAGTTCATCAAACTGTTAATTTAAACAAGGTACATAATCTTCGTTACGGCGAGAATCCTCATCAAGAAGCCGCGCTGTACAGTGTTGGCCCCTTGGGAGGGATTGCAAATGCAGAGCTTCTTTCAGGCAAGGAGATGTCCTTCAATAATTACGTTGATGCCGATGCCGCCTGGCAACTTGTATCGGACTTCAGTGAAACTGCTTGCGCAATTATCAAACACACGAATCCCGCCGGAGTAGCTCTTGCTACCCGCTCTGAAGAGGCTTTCCGAAAAGCGCTTGCTACCGACCCTGTCTCGGCATTCGGTGGGATCGTGGCTTTTAATCATGCTTTAGACCAAGCCTCGGCACGCGCACTGTCTGAGATTTTCCTTGAGGTCATCGTAGCCGTTGATTACGAACCCAAAGCGCTTGAGATACTTCGTGGAAAAAAGAATCTCCGTGTTCTGAAAATAGGCGCAACTCCTGACGAAATCGGTCTTGAATACAAACAGATCAGTGGCGGCATGCTGGCCCAAACACCTGATACTCACCGGCTAAAGCGTGAAGAGCTAAAGGTTCTCAGCAAAAGGGAGCCATCAGAGAACGAGGTCGAGGCACTCCTATTCGCCTGGACCGTCTGTAAACACACTAAATCGAATGCCATCGTTTACGCTCGTCGAGATCAAACTGTGGGCATAGGCGCCGGGCAAATGTCTCGTGTTGATTCCGTAAAACTTGGCGCAATGCGGGCTCATTTACCGATCCAAGGTTCGGTGATGGCATCAGATGCCTTCTTCCCGTTCCGGGATGGAATTGACGAAGCCGCCAAGCATGGAGTTACCGCCGTGATCCAACCCGGTGGGTCTGTCCGCGATTCAGAAGTCGTAGCTGCGGCGGATGAGCATAATCTGGCGATGGTATTCACTGCGATTCGTCACTTCAAGCACTGAGCTAGCTGCTGCTTGCCGTCACGAAAGCTTTAATTAATACTGTTGAGAACATCTAGTCAGTGAGGGCATTACATGGCAGAAACCAATAACATAAGTGGCGACTTAAAAAAAGTTCTTATCCGTTGCCGATTCTGTGGCCAACGAAATGAAATAAAAACCGCTGAGACTGCTCCTCGATGCGGACGTTGCCGGCTTCCGCTTTCGGATTTGGCACACAAAAAGTTCGCACGACTCGACAAGGAGCAGTATATACACCCTGCGGACGCCCGGGCACTTGCGGCCCTGCGTTCAATACCTGGTATAGATTCTGCATTAAAAAAAGTTCTGGCTCTAACGGGAGAGTCAGCAATTCGTGTGATCTTTACCGCAAGTGCGGTGAAGGTGACGCCTCACCAGTGTCCTGACTTGTACGCAAAACTCCAAGTAGCTTGCACAACTCTCGGTGTCGATATGCCCGACCTTTTCGTTCAACAGAACCCGGTCGTCAATGGGTTCACAGGAGGCGTAGAACGGCCGGTGATTGTGCTTTACTCTTCATTGCTCGAGCGGCTAACGGACGAGGAGGTTCTTGCGGTTGTGGCACACGAGGTGGGGCACATTCATGCTGAGCATGTCCTCTACTTAACGGCGGCGCGGTTAATTGAGTTCCTGGCAAAATCTGCCGTAATGGCATCGCCTCTGGCTGCCATAGTTAAGGAGATGCTGACACTCACCATGCGTTCAGCATTGCTTGCTTGGGCACGTCGAGCTGAACTCTCTTGTGATCGGGCCGCACTCTTGGTGACTCAGGATGCAAACGTTATAGGGCGAACGATGATGAAACTATGTGGTGGCACCTTCGCTTCGAAGGTGGACTACGACCAATTCCTGGCGCAAGCGCGAGATTTTCAGAAGAATTACGACGAGAAGGCTTTGGACCGTTTTTGGGCCGATGCGATCACATCTGGCATGAGCCATCCATTTCCCATCTGGCGGGTGGCAGAGATTCTCAAATGGGTAGAAAGTGGCGAATACAGACAACTGGTAACAGAACCTGAAACTGCCGCAGCATAAATACCAATCTGGAAAATGAAAGGGCCTTTATTTTCGAAGATGCTACAGAACAAGTTCGGAATAATATTCGGAGTGGCTAATAAACGTTCTATAGCGTGGACCACAGCTCAAGCAGTACACGAAGCGGGAGCCCGTCTCGCCTTCACCTATCAGGGTGAAAGATTGAAAGACAATGTGCAAAGCCTGACGAGCACGTTGATGCCCGACGCTTTGCTTCTACCTTGTGATGTAACCAGGCAAGAAGAGGTCGACGAGGTTTTTCAAAGCGTTCGCAGGGAGTTCGGGCGCCTGGATTTCTTGATCCACAGTATAGCTTATGCTCCGAGAGAAGCTCTGGAAGGTGAATATCTAAACACCACGCGCGAAGCATTTCTCACCGCTCTTGAAATTAGCGCCTACTCACTCGTTCAGCTTGCCCGCGCAGCAGCGCCTCTGATGACCGACGGAGGCAGCATTGTAGCTATGACATACTACGGCGCTGAAAAGGTGGTGGCAGGCTACAACGTTATGGGTGTGGCAAAGGCCGCGCTCGAGGCAAGTACGCGTTACCTTGCAAATGATCTAGGACCACGCAACATAAGAATTAATGCTATTAGCGCTGGTCCAATCCAGACACTTTCCGCGCGAGGGGTCGCCAATTTATCAACGATGATGAAACATCATGCGGAACGAGCCCCACTGCGCCGCAATGTAGACGTGCGAGAGGTGGGTAATACGGCCCTTTTCCTCTGCAGTCCGCTCGCTTCAGGTATAACCGGAGAAGTTATTTACGTAGATTGTGGATATAACATCATGGGAATTTAGGAGCTGTGATGGCGAAAACCAAACGATCAGCACACTCACCATATGCAACACAGGATGAACAACTGCTTGAAAGCCCTCGCCATGATGAGTTCACACACACTGATACTTGGCGCGTTTTTAGAATCATGGGAGAATTTGTCGAGGGCTTCGACGAACTGGCCACGCTCACACGTGGCATATCGATTTTCGGCTCCGCTCGCACTCTGCCACGCGATCCTGATTACATAGCTGCTCAAGAAACGGCTGCACTCTTAGCTCGCGATGGGTTCGCAGTTATAACTGGTGGCGGGCCCGGGATCATGGAAGCCGCTAACAAAGGCGCTTACGAAGCGGGGGGCCTTTCAATTGGCTGTAATATCGAACTGCCTTTTGAACAACGACCCAATCCTTACCAGACTCGCTCACTGACGTTCAGGTACTTCTTCGTGCGTAAAACCATGTTCGTCAAGTACAGTCTGGGCTTCGTAATTTTTCCTGGCGGCTTTGGAACCCTAGATGAATTATTTGAATCCCTGACGCTGATCCAAACACAGAAGATTAGTAACTTCCCTGTTGTTCTCTTCGGCTCACACTACTGGAACGGATTGTTGGACTGGGTCCGCGATTTTCTTTTGAGGGAAGGAAAAGTGTCGGAACCGGATCTAAACCTACTACATCTTACCGATTCCCCGGCCGAGGTCGTGCGCATTGTCGTCGAGAGCCAAAACTCATTAAGAGGGATCCAGCAGGGTGTCTCAGATGAGTACCGCGTGTTTGACGACAGCTAGAAACCTCAGCCAGAGCTTGCCGCATTGCGAGTCAAATTCTTAGTATCTATGGATTCCCGCCCGTGATTCACGTTGGCTGCGAGCCAGTCCAGATAAGCTGCAGACCCATTAACCAAAGGCAGAGCAACTATCTCCGGAGTTTCATAACTGTGGAGGGCGCGCACCTCGCGCTCTAGTTCGTCGAATTTCTCTGAGAGTGTCTTGATGATGAGCAGTACCTCGGCCTCTCGCTCTACCTTCCCCTTCCATCGAAAGACCGATTCCATTTCTCGAATAATCTGCACACAAGCAGCAAGCTGCGCTCCTACCAGCATCTCCGCGAGACGGGTGGCTTCCTCACCGTTAGCCGCAGTGACAAGCACCACAATTGCATCGGTTCTGTTTTCAGTCATATCTCAAACCTCCCAGGCGTTAGGCGTAGCACGTTATCGGGATCCACGGTCAACTCTTCAAGTTTCTTCTAACTCACTCTCCTCTTCAATCTCATCCTCTTCCATAAGTGTTCCCGTTAGCGGTGTTGTATCACTACCAAAGAATGCTGCGTAAAGCTCTTTCGCTCGATCAAAGTCGCGTTCGTCAACCAGGATAGCGGCGCCCGGTGATGTCGTCGACAGTAACGGAGAGAGTGCATCCGCACCGCCAGATTGTACGACCGACCGGATTCCATTCTGCGACAGGATATCGTTAATCATTTCAGCCTCTGCTGGCGTTCCAAGATTATGCAGCGGCACGAATCGCGCTTCGCTGTGATCGCGCACTGTGTTGCTCGCATCCAGGCGCTCGACGAGTTCCAAATCGTCATCAGGACACCGCGTTATCCCAGGTTGATATTCAGCTTCGCATAAAGGACAAAACATAGGTTCTCCATTACCCTCGCCTGAAAAACTCAGACTCGTCAAAGGGATTGCACAACTCTTAACTCTCTCTCGAAGGGTATCTCATCGAAATGAGTCATTAGCTTGAATGCCCGGAAGCGCTCATTGATTTCATCTTCCGTAAGACGCTGAACTCGCAATGTGCCAAACTCCTCTACGTTGAATGAGGCCATCACTGAACCAAAAATCATAGCACGTCTCATAGCTGCTTCATCCAAGACCACTTGACTCGCAAGATAACCCATAAATCCACCGGCAAATGTGTCGCCTGCACCAGTGGGATCAAATACGGATTCCAGTGGATACGCAGGGATGGCGAAGTAGCTGTCTTCTGTAAACAACGCCGCGCCATATTCCCCGCGCTTTACAATTAGAGCTTTTGGTCCCCAGGATAGAATCGTCCGGGCTGCTTTGATCAGATTGGGAACTCCAGTCAACTGCCTGGCTTCGGCATCGTTTATGATTACTACATCAACACCTCTGATAGTTCGCAGCAACGAATCGCGAGCGTGTTCGATCCATAGATTCATCGTGTCGAGTGCTACCAATTCGCAGTCCGCCATCTGTTGGCGCACTTCCCATTGAAGATCTGGCTGAATGTTCCCAAGAAAAACAAGTCGTGCACTTCTCGACGCACTTGAAAGCTTAGGTTTGAAGTCAGCGAAAACATTCAACTGAGTATCGAGTGTATGAGCAACGTTAAGGTCATACTCGTATTTGCCCTCCCAGCGAAACGTCTTTCCATCGGGAAGGCGTTCGAGGTCCGAAGTGTCAACGCCGTGATTATCAAAGACCCCCTGCTCCTCAGGTCCAAAATCTCCTCCGACGACACCCACAATGCGAACTTCAGTAAAGAAACTTGCAGAAATTGAAAAGTGTGAAGCGGAGCCCCCAAGCATCCCGTCACACTTCCCGAAGGGGGTTTCCACCGCATCAAACGCTACGGAACCAACAACTAACAAAGACATCTCTTTTGTTACTCCGAAGAATATAATAAAACTCAGATTTCCACCGACTAGATCTAGTGCTGACTTTCGGATGTGTGCTAATTCTCTTCGCTTGATTTTGGTCCACCTACTGCGCGCAAACTTTCTTTCGCCTGCTTTCGGAATTTACTATCCGGAAAATCATTGACGAGGCGGGTCAGGTATTCGCGTCCGATCTCGCGAAATTCATCCGGCGTTAAGGTTCGCTTGTTTCCATTCCCGTCATATGTCATATACAGCGACGGGCTTTGTTTGCCTTTATTCTCGGCGAGAAAAAGGCTGCTTTCGCCGGCGATGTAAAGAACTTCATCGATTTTAGTAAAGCTCGGATTACCGGCAATAATCTCCTGGCAGCGCTGGAGTGAAGCAACATAGGCCTTTCTCAGCTTGAAGTATTGCCAAGCCACTCCCAAATTGTGGGCCGAATCCTTCTCGATATCTGGATCCCGCATTGTAGCCGGATCCGGAGACGTTCTCACACTACCCTGCCCATAGGCAATTGGACCAGACAACATAATACAAATGATAATGAGTAAGTACATCTTTGCCATAACTACCTCTAAATCTAAAACCCGCTCGATCGGTCTCAAGACCGGGCGTACTTCTTCAGAATTGCTTCCAGCTTGCGGGCAGTCGCCTCCGGCCAGAGATCGGAAGCAGTGAAGATCGCATTCTTCAAAGCGGAATTACATTTACATTCACCGGTGGCCTGCCCCAGTCGCTTAACGGATTCTCTCATAATCAGTTGAGCATTTCGTACATTGCGATTTAAGTATTCTATTACGGTATCCACCGTGACTGCATCATGTCCCGGGTGCCAGCAGTCATAGTCGGTAACTAGTGCCAATGTGGCGTAGCAGATCTCGGCCTCACGTGCCAGTTTTGCCTCCTGTAAATTAGTCATGCCAATGATGTCCATACCCCAGGAACGATATATGTGGGACTCAGCCTTGGTTGAAAAAGCTGGGCCTTCCATACACAGATAGGTACCCCCTCGATGCACCTTCACATCGATGGACTTGCATGATTCTTCCAGAATGTCTCCAAGGTTGGTACACACAGGGTGGGCAAAGGCCACGTGGGCCACAATGCCATCGCCAAAGAAGGTCGACTCGCACGTCCTTGCCCTTGTTCGATCAAAGAACTGATCTGGTATTACCATATCGAGCGGAGCATATTGCTCCTGTAAAGAGCCTACTGCTGAAGCGGAGAATATGCGCTCAACTCCAAGTAATTTTAACGCATAAATATTTGCGCGAAATGGAACCTCGGTTGGCGTAAGGCGGTGTCCTCTGCCGTGACGAGGCAGGAAAGCCACTCGCTCATTCTCCAAGGTTCCGAGGACCAGGGCGTCAGATGGACTGCCAAAGGGGGTGTCAACTTTAAGCTCTTCGACTTCCCGGAGCTCGGGCATCTGATAGAGCCCGCTGCCACCTATTATTCCAATCTTTGCTGTAGTCATATTTCTCATTTGATACCGTCGCTAAGTGTTACTCATCACTCACGACTCATCACTCACGACTCATCACTCATAATCACTCATCACTCATTAAACGGTACGGCTGACAATTTCCCATCCTCGTCTGCTAGCTTACAGAGCGGCGCGTCGGGATCATGATAGAAGAAGCAGAGCCACTTCTCGCGGAAAGCCTGCGGCAGCAGCTTTTTCTTGGCTGCAAGCGTTTCGAGCGGATAAAGATCGTAACTCATGATCCACGGCAATTGCAGATGAGCCCTCATTGGCACCAGGTCAGCAAACCCAAAGACTGTCTGACCACCCTGCTCAAGCCGCCAGCACTGCATGGAACGATTATGACCTGGATGAGTTTCCATTCTCAGGCCAGGTACGACCTCGTAGTCGCCGCCTTTAGGTTGCAACTGACCGCTCTCTTTTAGCGGAAGCCAGTTCTCAGGTAAATAACTAGCGCGATCACGTTCAGTTGGGAATTCCGCATGATCGAGTTCTTCACTAGAAACAAAGTAGCGTGCGTTTTTGAATGTCGGAACTGCACTGTTACCACGTGCAACTTCAGTATTGCCACCAGCGTGATCAAAATGCAGGTGGGTATTTACAACTATCGTGATCTCATCAGGACCAACACCAGCGATTGATTGAAGAGACTCAGTCAAAGACCGTTCCCGAGTGATCCCGTACATGCTTATCTGCTTGTTGGACCATTTCTCGCCAATCCCAGTATCAATTAAGATCTTCTCTTCACCCGCCTCTACATAAAGACAATTCATGTTCATCCTGATGCGGTTTTGCTCATCCGGCGGGCATATGCGTGCCCAGAGGTTGCGAGGCACAACTCCAAACATTGCGCCTCCATCCAAATGAAACTCCGTGTCAGGAACGATTTCGAGGCGATAATCGCCAAACCACATGATGCTCAGCCGATCGCCGGTTGACTATTACTTTCCCTTGCCTTTGGACTGGGACCCTTTGCTTTCTTGGTTGGGGGTTGGTTCCGGATGGTCGTCCATGTCTTCCCCACCCGGCCCGAATCCAGGAGGAAGGCTTGGCATTGGCTGGTTCTCAGGCATCTTTACCTGGAAGTTCTCAGCAACCTGAACACGCGAGCGTTTAACTATGTCCTCGAGTATTTTTTTCTGCTTCTCTTGCTCGACAGCCACCCGAGCTTGATCGCGACCACTTCGGGGCTTTGCGAAAGGACTATCAGAGTTTCCACCTTCTCCGATCAAGATATGTCGAGCATGCACTTCCTCCTCATCCTTGCCATCCTTTTGCTGAGTTCGCCGCTCCTCGACTTTGATGATATGAAATCCAAATTGCGACTGAACGACGTCGCTGATTTGTCCTGGTTGCAAGTCAAAGGCAGCTTTCTCAAACTCGGGGACCATTTGCCCCCGACCAAACCAACCAAGATCGCCTCCCTTCTCTTTGCTTCCCGGATCAATTGAGAATTCTTCAGCCAGCTTGGTGAAGTCTTCACCTGAACGAGCGCGCTTTAAGACTTCTTCAGCTTTGGCCCGAGCCTCTTTGGGATCGAGTTCAGGATGCTTGGAGATGTAGTCATCAATCTCTGCATCAGTGGCCTTCATCTTTTCAGCAAGTTGTTCCTGGGCATAAGTTTGCGCCAGCACCCGCGCCTGCTCAAGCATGATCTGTAGTTGAACTGCACGCTGCTTGTCCACACCAGCAGCGGTACCTTTACCCTCGCCTATCAGCACCTGCCCTAACTGATTACGGACCATCTTCAACTGCTCTTCCGGAATCTGATTTCCAGCCAATTGCGGATTCTTCGACTGAGCATCTCTTATGAACTGGTCAAACTTCTCCTGATTACTAGGCTGCTTGAAAAACTCTTCAACCTCTTGCTCTGGAATGTTGGGGGTTGCCGCGGATTCGCCTTGGGTCTTGAAGTAATTTTCGGCTACCACGACAGATTTTACTAACTCGAGTTGCCGCTTTAGTTCCGGTTTATTTCCAATTCCTTTAACGCGAGCCTCTTCGGCGACCGCCAGTAGGCTGCGGATGTTTTCCGCAAAGTCTTTTCGCGCTTCTTCATCCGAGGCCAGCCGCGCGCGAAACTGGGGCGGCTGATCTTCGGCAATTATCGCCATGTCGTCGGCAGTAAGGTTTACTGCACCTACATGGCCGCCATTAGCTTGCCAGACGATCAACGATACGGAAAATGCGATTGCAACCGCAGCAGCAATCAAGGCTTTAGTTGTTGAATTCAAGATAATTTCCTTTCGATATAAAACTATTGGTGCTGCACCAACTCGAGCAGTACACCATTCGTTGATGTGGGGTGTATGAAAGCGACAAGACAACCACCCGCTCCGATACGTGGAGCTTCATCAATTAATTTCACACCTTTTGTTTTCAAGTTTGCTAGAGCAGCACGAATGTCATCAACTCTTATTGCAATGTGATGAATACCGGGCCCCCTCTTCTCAATAAACCTCCCTACAGGTGTCTCTTCGCCAAGCGGCTCAAGCAATTCAATCCGAGTATCCCCAATAGGAAGCATTGCCACACGAACTCCCTGCTCCAGAACATCTTCAGTTTTTTCGACCACTAGTCCTAGATTTTCTTGCCACATAGCTAATGCAGATTCAATTTCTCGCGTAGCGATGCCGATATGATCGATTTTCATCGTGTTCTTCACAATTAAATGCCGCCACCAGCTTACCCACCATTTACCAATGGCATCTGAAGCAGTTCATCCACGGCAGAATAAGGATCTCGCTGCCGGGTTGCAACCTCCTCGGCTAACCGATCAAGTGTCTCAGATGCCGAATCGGAGTTGAGAGTTTGCATAATTAGCCTGTCGCGCAATAGTTCCAGAATTCGGCCCCGCGCTACGGCTCGACGTCTTTCCCCCGCTAAATTGGTCTTAAGCTGCGATTCTTGATAGCTCGAAATAGCGCTTGCAAGTTGGTCGATCCCCTTGTTTTCGATCGCTACAGTCTTCACAATTGGAGGCTGCCAACCGTCTAGCCGGGGGGCCAGTGACAGCAGTGCCTCCAGCTCTTTTTCGGTAGTGTAAGCGCCCTCGCGATCAGCCTTGTTGATTACAAAGATGTCACCTATTTCCATGATACCCGCTTTAATTGCCTGAATATCGTCCCCCATTCCCGGTACGAGGACAACGACCGAAACATCTGCAGTCTTAACGATTTCAACCTCATCCTGACCAACGCCAACTGTCTCAACAATAATCTTTGAAAAGCCTGCGGCGTCGAGTATTGCCACTGCATCGACTGTAGCGCGTGCCAGTCCTCCCAGATTGCCTCGCGTAGCCATGGAACGGATGAACACATCTTTATCCAGTCCGAGAGTTTGCATCCTTATGCGGTCGCCTAAGATAGCTCCGCCTGAAAAGGGGCTAGATGGATCCACCGCGACGATTCCGATCCGCTCTCCATTCCTTCGATAGAGGAGAGCCAGTTTGTCTACAAGCGAAGACTTTCCGGCCCCAGGTGCGCCGGTGATACCGATTACCAGGGCTCTACCCGTGTGAGGGAAAATCTGCTTCATTAAGCCAGAGGCTTCAGACTCTCCATTCTCAATCTTTGAGATGGCTCTAGCCACCGCTCGTGGCTGACCTGACAAAATTTGGTCCAGAAATGATGGCTGACCTGTGGTTGTGTTCATCAAAATAGCGGGCGGGTTAGATTCAAACCTGCTTTAGTATTTCGCGCGCGATTATTATCCGTTGTATCTCCGAGGTGCCCTCTCCAATGGTGCAGAGTTTTGAATCGCGCCAGTATTTCTCAGGGGGATAGTCTTTTGTGTAGCCGTAACCACCGTGGATTTGAATAGCCTCTTCGCAGACGTTGACACTGATTTCTGAGGAAAATAGCTTTGCCATCGAAGACTCTTTGGTCACCCTCCTGCCTTGGTCCTTCAACCAGGCTGCTCGGTACATGAGTAAACGTGCAGCATCGATCTGTGTGGCCATGTTGGCCAGTTTGAACTGGATAGCCTGAAACTCTGATATCGGTTTGCCAAATTGCTCGCGCTCTTTGGAATACGCAAGCGCTGATTCATAAGCACCTTGCGCAATACCAATGGCAAGAGCAGCAATGGAGATGCGCCCGCCATCCAAAACTTGCATTGCATTTACAAAGCCTTGCCCCTCCTCTCCCAATCGATTCTCGTCAGGCACAAAGCAATCCTCGAAAACAACACTTGCAGTTTCAGAAGCTCGAAGCCCTAGCTTGTTCTCCTTCTTGGACGGAGAGAACCCTTTCATTCCTTTTTCAAAGATGAATGCAGTAATGCCTTTACTTCCTGAGGATTTGTCGGTCAAAGCAACGGCAACACATGTATTTGCATGGATAGCGTGTGTGATGAAGTTCTTCGAGCCATTAACAATCCAACCATCGTCCTTACGAACGGCAGTTGTGCGGGTGCCAGAAGCATCTGAACCAGCGCTGGGCTCAGTTAGTCCCCAGGCACCAAGATGCTCTCCTTTTGCCAGCGGTACGAGATACTTTCTTTTTTGTTCTTCTGTTCCGAATTCGAAGATATGGTTTGAGCAGAGGGAGTTGTGCGCGGCCACCGAAATTCCGATAGAACCATCAACACGCGAAAGCTCTTCGATTATCGTCGCATACTCAACATACCCCATTCCTGATCCACCGTACTGCTCAGGGAAAATGACTCCCATTAATCCAAGTTCGGCGAGCTTTGGTTTCAATTCGATGGGAAAGTGCTGTGTTTCGTCCCACTCCATAACGTGAGGCGCAATTTCTGCCTCGGCAAATTCCCTTACGCTTGCTTTAATCTGTTTCTGCTCTTCTGTTAGTTCAAACTCCATCCCTGGCTCCACCGTCGGCACTCAAATAGCACTTTATTCTACCTTAGCTGGGCTTCGAACTGTGACTGGCCGGGCGCTTCTTTGGTCTGACTGTTCGTTCGCGACTGTTGTTAGTTTGAAGAAGTCGCTTCACTTCCTGATTTGTGAGGATTCTCCACTCACCAGGTCGTAACCTCTCATCCCTCAAAGCTCCGATCTGAACTCGTTTAAGTTTCACTACTGAGTGGCCAATCAAATCGAACATCCTTCTAATCTGCTGGTTCTTGCCTTGGTGGAGCACGACCTCAAACCACGCGTTTGAAGATGTTTCGCGAAGTCGCTTAATTTCAGCAGGAGCTGTGCGTTGCCCATCCTCAAGTGTTACCCCTCGTCGCAGTCGATTGACCGCAATGTCACCAGGTATCCCTTTCACCTTAACTTCATAGATCTTACGAACTCGATTCCGCGCTGATGTAATGAAATTTGTAACTTCCCCGTCATTAGTTAATAAGAGCAAACCTTCCGTGTTGAAGTCTAATCGTCCAACTGGATGCAGTCTTCCTAGAGAAGCTGGCAAGAGTTCCGTCACGAGCGGACGTCTTTCCGGGTCTGCCGCGCTCGACAGATAGCCTTTTGGTTTGTTGAGCAACACGTAAACCTTCTCTTTTTCCTTGAGAAGTGGATTGATCAGTTTCCCTTTGACTTTAATGTGGTCCTTCTTGGGATCAGCTTTCGTGCCCAATTCAGTAGCACGCTTGCCATTAACGGTAACAAGGCCCGCCTTGATCAATTCTTCGGCTTGACGGCGTGAAGCTACCCCCGCTGCCGCTATCAGTTTTTGCAGACGCTCTTGCATGGAATAGTGAATAGTGAATAGTGAATAGAATAGTGAATC
>CAZNPP010000013.1:19008-56788 GCA_964574785.1 uncultured Chloracidobacterium sp.
CGATTCACTTTCCAGCAAAATCCTCAAAATCTTCAATGCTGGGCAATTCTGAAAGGTCCTTCAAACCGAATTGGATTAGAAACTCCTTTGACGTCCCATACATCATTGGTCTTCCCACGGTATCCTTACGACCTTTGGCGACAATGAGTTTCTTGTCCAGAAGTGTTTTTATGGATGAAGGTGACTGAACACCACGTATTTCGAGAATTTCAGGCACTGTAACAGGTTGTTTGTACGCTATGACGGCGAGTGTTTCCAATGAGGCAAGTGAAAGCTTGGCACTGGGCCTGGATTTCAGAAATGCGCGTACATGTTCGTGATACTCTGGGCGTGTCGTGAACTGCCAACCGCCACCGATTTCGCGCAATTGTAGACCCCCACCACGCCCATTAAACTCTTCGGCCAACTCCGCTATAGCAGCTTCAATTACGCCGCGGTCCTCTTTCAACAGGTCTACCATCGCTTTCGAGCTCAAAGGTTCATCAGCAACGAAGATCAAAGCTTCGAGTATGCTGCGCCTCTCAGCATTGTTTTGAATTGCGTGGGGAAACGACTCCGGTTGCTCTTCAGAATCCTCTGACTGATCAGGAGTTACCACGTTATCCAAGTTCATTTCGTCCACAGCAGGTTGTTGATTCATAGTGTGTTGAATGTAAAAGTCAGCTCGCAGCGCGAGCAATAATTTCGCCAAAGGTCTCGCGCTGAAACAACCTGACCTCAGTGGTTCTAACAAGCTCGAGGACAGAGAGGAAGGCTAAGACTAACTCACGTCGAGAGCGCGCTCGCTCGAAGAATACGCGCAGGTTCAGTTCCCCGGCTGACATCACCATATTTCGAAGTCGTTCAAGCATGTCGGCCATGGACATCTCGTCGCGTTCTATCTCGAGGAGAACCTCTTCTTTGTGACGTTCTAGAATCTGTTGAAAGACTCTGAGAAGGTCAAATACGCCAACCGCCACTTCTGGATTGCTTTTGTCAGTTTCCAGTTCAGCGCGTTTGAAGATCGCCCGTTCAACTGTAGCTCGAGACCACAACATCTGCGCGGCTGCTTTATACTTTTGGTATTCGAGGAGTTGGTCGACTAATTCTTTACGCGGATCGTCTTCTTCTTGACCTGCTTTAGACGAATCCTGTGGCAACAGCATTCTGGTTTTGAGTTCGATGAGAGTTGCTGCCATTACCAGGAAGTCTGCGGCAATCGCGATATCGAGGTCCTGCATTATTTGCAGATATCGCAAGTACTCATCGGCTATTCGGGCCACCGGAATGTCATAAATACTAACTTGTTCTTGTCTGATCAGGTGTAGCAAGAGATCTAGTGGTCCCTCAAATTCACCGAGAATAATATTGAGATCTTCGCCTTCTCTCTGCGGCACTAACTCCGGTGTTGCGCCAGCAACATTGATGGTGGTGGCCTGCTCCACCTGTTCCGCAACTGTTTCAGATTTTGCGATCTCGTCCATTGCTACTCTAAACCGGCCGCTCCTATGATTCCCATTTTTTTCATCGCGTCACGGAGCGTTGCGCCGGCTATTGTTCTCGCCTTATTTGCTCCCTTTTCAAGAACCTTACTCAATTCTGTATCACTAATGGCTTCTACTCGAGCCTGAAAAGGTTTTAAAGCCTCATTAGTCACTTCGGCCAGCTCTTGTTTTAGTTGTGCGTAGCCTCTTCCGGAAAAATGATCCTCGATCTCAGCCGATGGTTTACCTGTTAACAACTGATAAATCGTTAACAAGTTGGTTATTGCCGGGCGACCATTATCAAACCGGATCTCCGTACCTGAGTCAGTGACAGCACGTTTGAACTTTCGAAAGACGGCGTCGGTGTCATCCAAAAGAAGAACGCAACCATTTGGATCATCGTCCGACTTAGACATCTTCTTGGTGGGATCTGACAGGGACATAATTCGAGCCCCCACCTTCGGTATGTAAGGTTCGGGCACACGAAATGTCTCACCATAATCGCGATTGAATCTAATGGCGAGATCCCGGCTCAATTCCAGGTGTTGTTTTTGATCCTCTCCAACGGGAACGAGATCGGTTTGGTAGAGCAAGATATCGGAAGCCATCAAGACCGGATAATCGAACAATCCGACTCCTACATTCTCGCGTTGCTTCCGCGCCTTATCCTTGAACTGAGTCATTCGCTCGAGTTCCGACATTCGTGCGATGCAGTTAAGGATCCACGTTAGTTCGGCGTGCTGATGCACATCGGACTGAACGAATATGGTGGAGACTTCAGGGTCAATACCTACAGAGAGGTAGATGCGCGCCAGTTCGTGAGTTTGCTTAGCAAGAAGTCTGGGGTCCTGCGCGACGGTGATGGCGTGAAGATTAACAATGCAAAAAAAGCTCTCATATTCATGCTGAAGAGCGACCCAGTTACGCAAAGCCCCGAGGTAATTCCCCAGATGAACGTTACCTGATGGCTGTGCGCCACTAAAAATTCTTTTCATTACGTCAAGCGCCCAACATTAGCAAGGACCAGGCGATAGGCATTACAATTCGAAAGATCGCGCCCAAAACCCCCGTGAACAAGGCTATGAACAAGAGCATGAAGCCAAAACGCTCTAATGCTTCGAAGGCTGGCTCGAAGCTGGGCGGTAGAATACTCGCTAGAACTTTGCTTCCATCCAATGGAGGAATGGGAAGAAGATTAAAGACGGCTAGAGCAACATTCAATTGAAAGAAAATTAAAAGTAGTTGCAGTGCGCCATCCCATATCGTAGTACCAGATCCAACTTGAGCATCCATTATCCCCGTCATGAACAATATTCGTATTATTATCCCTGCAACAATAGCAATGATAAAATTGCAGATAACTCCTGCGATTGAAACCCAGAAGTTTGCAACACGTTTATTTCGCCATCGCAGAGGATTGACAGGAGTTGGCCGCGCCCATCCAAGTAACGGAGCACCAGTAAAAAAAGCAATTGCGGGAAACAGCAGAGTTCCGATCGGATCGACATGACTTACAGGATTAAGGCTAATGCGTCCTTGCAAGCGGGCAAGATCGTCACCAAACCTATTCGACATCCAGGCATGAGCAGACTCGTGGACAGAAAGAGAGAAGATCAGTGCCACCATGAAGAAGATGAAGCGGCCAATGGTATCGCTGTCCATATATGACGCCTAATACGTTCGTAAATTAATGTCGCTCACACTAACATGGGCCTTAATAGCTGTCAAAATCGCTGTTGGATACCCACTGCTGCCTATAAAACACAAGTTAAGTTTATGTTGGTAAGGTTCCTTTAATCCCGACTGGAATACTGTAAACGGAGTCGATCGACGCGACAATCAGGTCACCAGATGCGTTGAATGCAAGCCCTACGAGATTCATTCCAGCAACTACTAACTCGCAATGTTGTCCATCCGGTGAAATTCTTACAATTCCACGGCGACCGCGGAATGACGCAGCAATATAGAGATTGCCATCCACATCAAAGGCAAGCCCCTGAGGTCGGCCTAAGCCCTTGAAGAAAACACCAACATCGCCGTTTCTTTCAATGCGCCAAACCGAGTCAAAACCGGTGACAGTCGGACCGGTCACGTATAAGAAGTTGTCTAGTCCAAAAGCCAAATGGTAGGCAGAAACCGACGGCTCCAACCGAGCCCAAGTGTTCTCTTCCCCAATTCCGTTCACCTTGTAAATAGTTCCGCTGCGGTCGCCAACGTACATCCTGCCTTCTTGATCGAAAGCAATACCGGTGGCGGTTCCCAGGTTCTTAGCAAATGGTACGGCCTCTTTAAACGGGGTAATCCGATAGACTGTTCCATCCATCCTGCTAGTCACAAACATCTGTCCATGCTTATCGAAAGCGATCCCCGTAGGATTGGTAATGTCACCCGAAAACTCTCTCACCTCTCCCTCCGGATCTATGCGAAAGAGTGAAACAGGCAACTGCTCCCCTCGAGATCCTGACCTCGTCACGAAGAGCGAGCCATCGTCGGGATCGAAAGCCGGATTGGTGACTGGATGCAACTCTTCAGCAATCTTTTTGCCCACGACAACACTAAAAGGATCACTCCTCAATTCCCCGCAATTTAGAGTCACGTTGACATTCCCGCTAGCCTTGAGTTCGGGAATTACCGCCAATACACGCTTAGCACTTAGTGCCACCAGTGAAGCCCGTTCGGATTCAAACCAGACCCCACAAAGAGACGGCTCAGACGTATTAAAGCCTTCGCATTCGATGGAAACTTCTCCACCAGCGATTCCAAAGGTGGGATTAATCTGGACTATTCGTCCTGCTTGATTCATCAAAACTCAGCTCATTAAAGCTCACTAACATTGTGTGAGAGTTGGTTATGTAGAAAGCTTGTCATCATACGATCGACCAAACAGCGTGTCTAACAATTTCCTAGGCCGTCTCCTGATTACCCCTATATTAGAGCTATGTTATAATCCGTTACATCACGCGGCTTTATCTGGACTCGGTCACTGCTGCTGAAGATCCTGTTAACTGGCAAGAAGTTCGCGCATTAACTGTAATGCTCAAGCGAATAAGCAAAGCGATATCGCAGAGCAAATCCGAAGAGTTCTCCCGGCGTCCGAAACCTACCGCTCGCAGCAGTCCTTCTGTAACTTTCAACCTCAGTAACGCTCGGATTGGGGTAAGGTTGCATCTAATTGTCGGTGGAAAAAACTGTTTGGGGGGTAGCGAACATCAGTAGCGTACTAGGAAATACCTTAGGACTCAAAGCTAACCAGCTTCGGCGGATTGAAAAACTCTATACCCGCCGAATTCAGCCACACCAAATCGTTACCGCTGAGTTCGCCAGGCAGATGACCGAGCTTTCGCACGAGACGAATCGACAAATCGGAGTGCTGATTGATCGCAAGGGGCATGTCAGGTACGTCACAGTGGGTGATAACCGTTGTATCGAACTTCCAGATTTTAAGAGAACTCGTGTTGCAGCAGGGCGATTTAGAGGATTGCGTTGCATTCATACACATCTACGCGGCGAAGAATTAACGCAAGATGATTTAACAGACCTGGCTCTTCTGAGACTCGATTTGATGGCAGCGGTTCAGGTTAATCCGGAGAACGGACTTCCAGGGTTGGTTCACGCCGCCCACTTACTTCCCATCTCTTCGGGTGAACTCGAATCGACACGTGCTCCCGAAACTTACACCTTCTTGTCCCCAAAAACTGCAACCCAGATGGATGTCGATTTTCTTGCTCTCATTGACTCCTTGGAAGAAGAGATGGCACGAAACCGTCATGCATCACGTTTAGCCAAAGCACGAGATAGAACGATTTTAGTTGGTGTAACCGCAGGCGCTCTCAGTGATGCGGAAGAGTCGATGGCTGAGCTTTCGGAGCTGGCAATCTCTGCCGGAGTAGTCGTTCAAGATCGGATCATTCAGAGGCGACCGATGATTGACCCCCGAACGGTGCTTGGACGCGGGAAGCTGGACGAGTTGTTGATCCGAGCCCTTCAGTTAGGTGCCGACATGCTTGTCTTCGACCGTGATCTGACACCAGCCCAGGTACGATCACTTTCAGAAGCAACAGACCTGAAGATCATCGATCGTTCTCAGTTGATTCTGGATATTTTTGCTCAGCGTGCACAATCCCGCGAAGGTAAGATTCAGGTTGAGCTAGCACAATTGAAATATTTGTTACCGCGCCTGATCGCTGGACAGGATTCAGCATTTTCACGATTGGCGGGTGGAATTGGTGGCCGCGGCCCCGGCGAAACAAAACTCGAAACTGATAGACGACGTGTGCGAGACCGAATCAGCAGACTGGAGAAAGAGATTCACGCACAGCGGCAAAGGCGTCAGGAGCGTCGCAAGGTAAGGAAACGAAATGAACTCCCCGTCGTATCAATTGTTGGCTATACAAACGCGGGAAAATCCACATTGCTCAACACACTAACAAACAGTGAAGTTCATGCTGAACAGAGGATGTTCGCAACTCTTGATCCCACATCACGCCGCCTGCGATTGCCGCGCGAACAGGAGATAATCATCAATGATACGGTAGGTTTTATCCGTGACCTGCCACCTGACCTTATTTCGGCTTTTCGTGCCACACTGGAAGAGATCAGCGACAGTAACTTGCTCGTTCATGTTATTGACGCCTCCAGCCCTCGGTGGCTGCAGCAGATTGAATCAGTGGATAGGATTCTCACTGAGCTTGGACTTAATGAAATCCCAAGCATCATGGCTTTGAACAAGGCAGACCTTGTCGAGCGCGGCGTGATACGCGCGATGGTCAGGCAGGTGGCCCAGGAAGACCGCCGGGAATGTGTATCAATATCAGCTAAAGACAGCAGAACTTTGGGATCCTTGATTACGAGCATGGGAACGCTCCTGGCTCGCAACTTAGGCAGTCAGTTATCGTCTGACGGAGCTTATAGGGACCGACTAACTATAATTGCATAACCTATGGGCCTTCGACCACGATTCACAACCCCATTGAGCAGAGCACGCGACAAGTTTGTGCGCATGCTGGTGTACCCGTTTAACCTTTTTGCGCCAGAAACTCGTCTCATCATTGGTTTCATAGGCCTCGTAATTGTCACCACGCTGCTCCTTCTAAGCTACTCGTCTGGGTTTACAGAGAATTACAGGGTTGGCGACATAGTTAAGAGGACTGTAGTGGCTCCAGCCGACATAACTACAGTTGATATCGCCGAGACTGAAAAGCGACGAGCGGCAGCACGAGAAGACACGCGACCGATTTTTAATTTTGATTCCACTCGCAGCGAAAATGCCGCACAGAGTTTTAGGACCGCCTGGGATGATCTAAAGCGACAGGTTGAGTCACCGATCTCTGACAAGCCACCATCATGGAATGGTGAGGGTGGGCCAATACTTACGCGGGCCATCATTGCTCGAAACTTTGATCCTGAGCAGCTAGATCGTCTTACTGGTTTAATCCGAGAAGTTGGTGATGGATACATTTACGACGATAACGAAGCTGATCGACTCGCCCCGGAAGTAATGCTTGTAGATGTTCGCAATCCCACAGAACGGACGATTTTTCTTGATGCTCGCAGTCGTATGACTCCGCTTGCTGACGCGCGACGCAATCTTGAAGCAAGAATTCAAGGTTTGCGTGGTTGGAATCAAGAGGATAAAAATGCTCTTGCAGAGGCGATGACTGCCCTAATACGCCCGAATGTAGTTCTCGACCAAACAGCTACGATAACCGCAAAAGAAACGGCAGCTAACGCAGTTCAAAACGTTGACATTTCACTAAAGCGTAATCAGGTTATAGCCCGAGAGGGCGATAATGTCACTCCGTCCATGCTGGCCCAGTTCAACGCGATCAAGGGTGAGGGCCAGAGCGGTAGGCCATGGCAAAACCTGTTTGGGCTACTGTTAATTGTCCTAGCTGTATATTTGGCCGCGTGGAAGTTTATCGAACACCGGGCCT
Source organism: uncultured Chloracidobacterium sp. (assembly GCA_964574785.1). Classification (GTDB taxonomy): domain Bacteria; phylum Acidobacteriota; class Blastocatellia; order Pyrinomonadales; family Pyrinomonadaceae; genus PSRF01. The sequence goes on from CAZNPP010000013.1 coordinate 26,405, forward strand.
CTGTTGCTCCACTTGCGCTTTCCAGGAGACGAGCGTTTGCATTAGTGGGATCCGCAGTAGTTGTACAGACGATCTTGATGAGAGTTGGATTCACTTTCAGCGATAGCATTGCCGCACAGATGTTGAGCGCGCCATTCAACGATCCAACTATCTGGAACTTTGCAATCCCCTTCGCTTCAGCCGCGCTTCTCGTCGCTCTGCTGCTGGACACTCAACTTGCCTTCCTTACCGGGATTATTGTGGCGCTTTTCGCTGGCCTGCTTGGACCGAACGGAGTTCATATAGCTATTTACGCGCTGATCTCGTGCTCGGCAGCAATCTATATCATAGGGCGCTATCGGGAACGTCAGTCTGTAACATTGGCTGGCCTTCTCGTTGCCGGCGTCAACGTAATCATGGCACTTGCTCTTTTATCTTACGCCGAGCAACAGCTGACATTGAATACGATAGTCCTCGCCATAGGGTGCGGTTTTATCGGCGGGCTGCTAACAGCAATTTTCACCGCCGGAGGCTTACCGATAAACGAGTCATTGTTTGGAGTCTTGACAGACGTAAAACTACTCGAGCTTTCTAATGCGGATCTTCCAGTGCTTGGTCAGATGGCTTTGCGAGCACCTGGGACAAACCAACATTCTCATGCGGTAGGTCAGCTCGCTGAGGACGCCTGCCGTGCCGTGGGTGCGAACCCGTTACTCGCTCGCATTGGGGCACTTTACCATGACATTGGTAAGCTGGCAGCTCCTGAGTATTTCGTTGAAAACCAGCAGGGAGAGAATCCCCACGATCGTCTACGGCCCTCCCAGAGTGCGCGGATCATCACGAGTCATGTAACGTACGGGCTGCGATTAGCGAAGGAAATAGGACTACCCAAACAGATTGCTGATTTCATTCCCCAACACCATGGCACTCGCACACTCCATTTTTTCCTGCGGAAGGCACAAAGCCAAGCCAAGCCAGGAGCCACTGTGGACGAAAAGGATTTTCGCTATCCTGGGCCAAAGCCTCAATTCAAAGAAGCGGCAATCATGATGTTGTCGGATTCCTGTGAAGCGGCAGCCCGCTCGCTGGAGAGACCTGACCCCGAAAATATCCGCACAATAGTGGTAAAGATAGTTGACGCCATCATTACTGATGGCCAATTGGATGAATGTGATCTAACGCTACGGGAACTCACCACGATTCGTGAAGCAGTTATCAGCTCGTTGACCGCGATCTATCATGCACGCATCGACTACCCTGGTTTCAATCCTCCACGGCTAACGACTCCTCTTCACCCGCTTCCATCTCCTCAACTGGATAGCGAGGAACGGGGGATCACTTACACTAAACCCTCTGAAGTTCCGATTAATAAAGCTGGGGAAGTTGAAGACGAGGCAGTACCGCGAAAAGCTGCAAAGCGTTAGTTACCGAAACTTATATCGCAGCTTGTTGTACGTCGTCGCAAGGTCTTCCGGTATTACGCGGGTATTCCCAACCGTCGAGATAAAGTTTGTATCTCCGGTCCATCTCGGCATGACATGAATATGAATGTGGCCCACTATTCCTGCTCCGCCTGGACGACCTAAATTCATTCCAATATTAAAGCCGGCCGGATGGTAAACCTCGCGCAGAGCGCTCTGGCTTAGCTTAGTAAGGTCCATCAGCTCATCAGTCGTAGCTTTTGGGGCAGTATCCAAATCGGCGACATGTTCATAAGGAACAACGAGTAGGTGACCGCTGATGTAGGGATATATATTCAGGACCACATAGTTATGGGTTGCACGAGCGAGGACAAAGTTAACATCGTCTTTATCAGGGTTATCTCTGATGGAGCAAAAAACGCAGGCTTCTAGCAGTTCCTCGCTACCTGATGACGAAATGTATTCGTAACGCCAGGGGCTCCATAGCCGATCCACTCACCGCACCTCAGCCTTCTGTAAAATCTTGCAATGGGATAGGTTTACGGCCGTCATCAGAGTTTGGTAGAAGCGAATTTTGCGAGGAGGAATAGAACTGAGCGCTGTTCTCGTTGATAAGCTCCTTCAGTTCTTTACCCGGCTTAAAATAAGGTACGCGCTTGGCCGGAATACTGACTGGATCCCCCGTCTTGGGGTTGCGGCCCCTGCGAGCACCTCTCTCCCGGACCCGGAAACTGCCGAAGCCACGAAGTTCGATCTTCTCGCCCTGGTTTAGAGTTTCGATAATGCTCTCAAAGACGATCTCAACTAGACGCTCGGCGTCCTTCTTAGTAAGTTCCGCCGCACGGGCAACGTCTTCGACGAGTTCCGCTTTTGTCATGCATCACCTCAGACTTAGGTAAAGAATTTTCCAGAGTCCTAATCACAAGCCAATGAAACCAAAGTGTATGGTTAATTTACGAGGAATGTTCTTCTCCAAGTACACTATCAGAAACAGTAGATGTGAGCAAGACTGCTACCATAACGAATTGCTGCTTTTAAGAGTAACTTCAAAACAACTGAAAGCCCCGCTGGACCATAGCAATGCTCGATCACGCGGGGCCGGGGAAATTGCTGAGCAGGCTTTACTCCTCGCCAGACTCTGTTCTGCCAATACCAAAATCCGCCAACTCTCCAAGCGAAGCCATCCCCCCGCCCGCTTCCGAGGAATAGACCTTCGCATCGACCGGCTCATCTTTACCGACTGCACGAGCTGAGAGTCCAATTTTCTTGCTCTCGTTATCTATTCTTAGAATCTTAAAGTCCATCTCTTGTCCGAGTTGAACAACGTCTTCGGGTTTTGCGACGCGATCTTCGGAAAGTTCGGATATATGACAAAGACCTTCAAGGTTGTCGGCCAACTCAACGAACGCTCCAAAGTTAGCAAATCGAGCTATCTTCCCACGGACTACATCACCAGGCTTGTGTTCGTTTATAAACCGCTCCCAAGCATTGGGCTCAAGATCTTTTATTGATAGTGACAATCGCCGATTCTCGGTATCAATACTGGTGATAACGGCATCGATCTCCTGACCCTTTTTCAATACTTCGCTCGGGTGCTTGATGCGACGGGACCAAGAAATATCTGACACGTGAACCAAACCATCGACTCCATCTTCAATTTCGATGAACGCACCAAAATCGGTGAGGTTGCGCACTCGGCCGTGAACTCTGGTGCCTATCTGATAGCGCTCATGCAGAGTCTGCCATGGGTTTGCCTGGATCTGTTTCATTCCGAGGCTGATACGCCGTGCCTTCGGATCAACACTCAAAACCTCAACTTCAACTTCGTCACCAGGACCTACTATCTTGCTCGGATGTTTTACTCGCTTGGACCAGCTCATCTCCGACACATGAACAAGCCCTTCCACGCCGTTTTCGAGTTCCACGAATGCTCCATAATCAGCAACACTAGCGACTCGACCGCTGACTCTGGTGCCAATAGGAAAACGCTCCTCAACACTGGACCAAGGATCCGGCAACAATTGTTTATAACCAAGCGACACACGTTCTCGCTCGCGATCGAACTTCAGTACTTTTACTTGAATGTTATCGCCTACCTTGAAGAGTTCCGCTGGATTCTGCAGACGGCCCCAGGACATATCGGTGACGTGAAGCAGGCCGTCAACACCGCCGAGGTCCACGAAGGCTCCATAATCGGTAAGATTCTTGATCTGTCCTTCGACAACAATCTCTTCTTCGATGTGCTGCAAAGTTTGATCTTTGCGTCCCGTGTTCTCTTCCTCGATAACTGCCTTTCGCGATAGAACTACATTTGAACGCTTACGATTAAGTTTTATGACCTTTGCTTCAATTTCCTGATTTCTAAGGCTATCGAGGTTACGTACTGGGCGAATGTCAACCTGTGATCCTGGCAGAAATGCCGCTATTCCATCCATGTCGACGCGTAGTCCGCCTTTGATACGTTCTGTAACGCGTCCCTTTACTTTAGTACCTTCTCGATATGCCTTTTCCAAATCATCCCAAGCCTTCATCCGCACTGCATCGGCGCGGGAAAGAACAGGTAAGCCATCCGCAGTCTCCATACTTTTGACGAGCACCTCGACTTCATCGCCTGGCTTAACCGTAATCACCCCATCCTCAGTAAACTCTGCAGGATTTACAATGCCTTCCGACTTGTATCCGAAATCGATAACTACTCCGCGCTCGCTTATTCCAACAACAGTTCCGCGAACTACCTCTCCTTCCTGGAGCGTCGCCTGTTCCTGTTCAAACTGATCCAGCAACTGACCGAAGTCTACTTCACCGGAGGTTGGTGATTCCTCATCTTCATCGGCCAAAGCCGGTGCTGGGGAATCGGAATCGACGTGACTTTCCGTACTCGAGTTGGCACTTTCTAGCACCATTTGTGCAGGCGCAGCTTTCGGCTCGTCGGCAGATTCCTGATTGTTGTTTGCCTCGCTTTCGCTCAGCTTAGGTTCTTCACTAGACATGCAAACTCCTGTAAGCCCGGGAGATTTTCAGCGTCTTTGGAGATCTTATCGCGCTTCAGTCTACATACCAATTGTCAAGAGACGGCAACTGGCAGACAGCGTTGAGCGGCTTTCAATGTGACCTTGGTAAACTGTCGGATTGAAGCTGTAGCGAGGATGGCGAGCCGTTTAGATTTGGAAAAGGAGGTTTTATCTGTTCGATTTCCGCCGTGCCCGTAGTCACCCGCATTTTCCGACAATCACCAGCCGCTTTACCGGGTAGGTGGGCAATGTACACGCCAGAATAAGCAGCTGTCAAGGCGCTAAGTTAAAGACTGCAAAGCCTGAATGAGACAAAGAAACGAAGGTCCTCTGAGAGGACCTTCGTTGAATTACTTCACTAAATGGAGATTACTGAGTAGCAGCAGAGATTCTATCAGCTCCTCTGGGGACTACATAGACTCCGGCCGAATGAGAACCGACAAAGAGCGTGTTCCGGTCGTGCAAGTCGAAAGCAAGGGCCCAAATTCGTTTACTAGCTAGTCTATGTTCCTGAGGGTCAATGCGTGCCCATGTTGCGCCCGCATCGACAGTGCGATATACGCCGCCGCCAAACTCACCGTTTTGATAGGCGTTACCCACAAAGATTTCGTCGCCATCATGAGGGTTCACTACGATACTGGTGAAGTCACCAAATGGTAAATTACCGCCTCGTCGGCTCCAATTCTTACCATTATCTTGGGACATATAAAAAGCTTGTTTTGTCCCAACATATATGTAATTTGGACGGTCAGGATCCTGAACAATCGTATTTACTGGGGCATCTGTAGGTACTCCTGAAACTTGACGCCAAGTTTTGCCACCATCGTGCGAAGTTAGGACCCCCGAGCCGATCGTACCAACCCAAATGCCTTCTGGATTGCGCAAACTCGTTGATATACAGCTCGTACGCTGATCAAACCCGTCTCCGTAGGAGAGTTTATGCCAACCTTTGCTTGGATCCAGAGTGCGATAAAGCCCTGCATTGGTAGCCGCAAGAAAACCGGGCTTGCCGGTTTCTTGATCCAGTGTATGGACCAGAGCATTGACTGCATCCGTCAAGATTACGGCTCCCTCCTGGGTAGTGGTATCGCCTGAAGGCTTAGACACCCCCAAAGCCGCGAGCGTTATATCATCGAATTTTTCAGTCACTGGGAGATGCTTATCTGACTGAAATCTCTTGAGCGCTGCTAAAGTGATTGGTCCAATTCTGCCATCGGCTGCGCCAGCATTGTAACCGGCCGCATTCAGTGCTTCCTGCGCTTTAAGAACTATCTCGTCTACTCGGGGCGCAGGTCTTCGGGTGCGGGCGGCACGACCTGCTGAACGCGCTGGTGTCTTTTTGGTTTGAGTTGAAGGTTCGTTTGTGGCCCAGATCGGCGCCCAAGAGGCTCCCCGATCCAGCGAACGATAGATTCCGAGATTTGTGCCAAGATAGATCGTGTTAGCGTCTTCAGTATCCTGAACGATAGCATACGTGATCAACCGTGCTGGCATGTTCCGCATCGAGGGACGCCATGTCTGGCCGTTGTCCTCACTAACGAACAGAAAACCCCCACCCGTAGCCGTATTAATAGTAGCGGCGTAAATGCGTTTAGCAATCTCACGGTCGGGAAGAATTGCGTTTGCGAAACGGCCACTGTAGCCAACGTTGGTTGGCAAAAAGCTCTTTCCGCTATCGTTGGAAACCATCACACCGTAATTGTTTGTTCCAATGTAGACCGTTTCTGGCCGATCTGGATGGACGGCGATAGAATTGATTTCGAGCTGACGAGATGTTGTGACCATCCAGGAATCAGCTGCTCCCCCGCGTTCAGATCGCCAGAAGCCCTCGGTTGTTCCCGCAAAGACTATCCCCGGCACAGAAGGATGCTGAAGAATGTCGCGAGTTCTGCGGGATTGTGACGGAATACCCTGAACCTTCCGAAAGAGGTCGCCTGCATTCTTACTTTCATAGATCCCGCTGCACGCCGAGAGGATCACGTGATTCGGATCTCGGGGATTGATATTGATCGCGAAGATATCCGAGTCATCGATGATTCCATTCTTGATGGATTTCCACGTCTGGCCTCCATCCAACGTCTTGTAAGGCAGATACCAAGTGCCCGCGTAGATTGTTTCAGGAGTGCGCCAATCTATTGCTAGTGACGTGACATTTATGAGTCCTTGCGTGCGATGGGTGGGAAGCTGAGTCCAACTCTCTCCTGCATCGTCAGAGCGAAAGATACCGTTGATAGTTCCGGCAATCAGAACATTCGGATTAGATGGCGCTTGAGCAAGTGAGTGCACCGCCTCATTCTTAAGTTCGGAACTCTGCCGCCATGTCTTACCACCGTCGGTCGTCTTGAAGAAACCTCCAGGTTCTTTATGTCGGTGGGCAGCTGCGTAAAGAACTTTCGAATTTCTTGCATCAACAATGATGTTGTCCAGAAACATCTTGGGCCGATTGAAGTTGTGAAGCAAAGCCCATCGCTTGCCACCATCCGTAGAGGTATAGATCTGCCCATCCAGAGTTCCAAAGTACAAACGCATAGGATCCTGCGGATCCACTACAAGTTCACGGACGTCCCCACCTGGGGGTCCGGTTGAGCGCCAATCGTTTGAATAGTTGGCGGGATCCGCACTCACATCTGGGTTAGCAGCCACTGAGGCGGTGTAAATCGGCTGCAACACCAGAGATAAAATGAGAGAGGTTACAAGTAGGGGGGTTGTCAATTTACCTGCCATCATCAATCTAATCTCACGAATTAAGTTGTTTGACGCCGGCTCGGGGCGGCGCCCGTCGATAACCGACAGTTTAATACACTTTCCCTTCTTTGTGTCCAAAACTTCGGACTCGGTTAGGATGCCAACCGATCGCAGCGCCGTTGTACATTCACGGCAGGTGACAACAAAAAACGAAACGGGCGGTGTTTAGTAAACACCGCCCATTTAGTTTAGGTCTCGCAGAATTGTTACGAGAACTGTTGTTAACGTCTTCGCCTTACTGGCGCTCTCCTACAAGCTGGACAAGGCTCAATAAGGTTATCGACGCTGGGAACGGGTCGCTCTGCTCCTGAAGGTACGATCCACAACTCAACTGCAAGGGCAGCGCGGCACCCACCGTCTATTGTTGTAATGCGACCAGCCTCGATGCCACGCGTGTTGACCAGATAGGCCTTCGCGCGTTCCGCTCGAGCCAGTCCCTGACCGACGCAAGTACCGTAGGCAATGATGTAACCTTCGGCAGTTGGATCGTTCTGCAACTGGATTGCGTAGTTATCCAGACGAGCCTTCTCATCATTGAATCTGATGTCACCGTACTCGTCAAAACGCAACGGCTGAGTTGGAACCACCGTTCTGACCTGCGTCGAACAAGAAGCCGTTCTCGCGCATGCCGGATCGACGCCTCCAATCTCCACAGTCGCTGTTACGGTCTGGCCACCTAGCCCTGTCGTGTCGACAGTGATCGTTGGTGTGCCTTGACCACTAGTGATTGTACCGGCAGAGACCGACCAGTCATACGTGGGTACGAGATCCGGAGCACCCCCGGTTACTGAAGCCGAGAAAGTAATCGGCTCGCCTTCATTAACGGCATCCGTACAACTGACTGCGATAGCAGGACATGGCGGCACACAATCCGTACATTGAGCTACCGTAACCGTCACAGAATCAGATACTGGTGGATGCGTAGCGTCACTTACTTCAACTGTAGCGGTGTAACTACCTTCAGCAACACCAGAGAGATCCCAAGTGACGGTCCTCCCCTCGCCAACCAGACGACCACCTGTAACGGTCCAGGTGTAAAGTAGCGGGTCACCGTCAGGGTCACGAGCATCTGCGGTCAATTGAACCTCACGCGTAGGACTCGGGACACATGTCGCTGACTGAGTCCCTGGTGGACACGGCAATAGGATTGAAGTAGTTGAAGCCAAAACCGAAACGGTAGGCGGCTGGGGCGGTGGTCCTGGTGGGATTCTCGCATTGCGCCGTCCGATCCAAAATTGACCTAAGAACCCGTGCGGGTCCTCAGAGAACTGGAACCCACGCGGAAAACCGCCGCTGGTAGCAGGTACTGTAAAGGCTGTTGTCGTTACTCCGGGTACCAGCACATTGACAGTTACATTAGCATCCCTTTGGTTAAAGCGGCCTTGTTCCTGAGAGTTCAGGTGTCGCCGGTAAGCGACTCCAAATCCGAACCAACGTCTTGGATAGACCTTAACACCACCCAACACTTCGACGGGGCTATTCTCAAAAGCATTCGGTGTTCGGCCCCCGACATACTGTGTGGATCGAACTTCAGCAATTGGTTGAAAGAATTGATTGACAGGAAAGTCAAAACCGATTCCTGCAAGCAACTCATCTGGCCTGTCCAGAAGCACAAAATCGCCCAACCCTTTAGGGTTACTGTTCAAGATGTAGCCAATGTTAGCCGACAGGTTTACGTGTCGGCTGAGACGCCCATCAATGAAACCGATGAGTCCAAAATCTCCAATATCCCCACCCGGCGAAGCTCCACGCTGAAGGTTGACGAACCCTCTCAAATCATCACCTTTATGGGGATACCAACGATAGAACGGTATGAAACCGAATCCCAGCGGGTTGTTTGGGCCAGTTAGCCTTATCTTGGCGCCAACCACAAAGTTCGTGAAACTTGACTCGCCATAAAGACGTCCTATGAAAGGCGCGTCCGGAAGGTATGCAGGTGCAATAGTAAACGTTGCCGGTACAGTAATCGGCAGAGTGATGTTAGTCGCGGGAATTGTTGATGTTGCGAGGACTACACCGGGCAGAATACTGCCAACCGGTGATCCAATTCCCGGAAAATTATCCGCCGGACCAAAGTTACCGCTGTTTGGACTAGAGATAGGCGGTCCCAGAGTAGCGTTAAAGCCCGGAAAACCAAAAGCTCCCCCAATTACTCCCGGACCCTGACCGAAGGTACCAGCAGAGCCACCAACAAATGGGTATTGAACGAACGGTTGGTTATTGAAAGGTCTGAAAAGCGCGGTACCAGCCAGCGTGCCCACATTTGGACCTTGTGGCGCGAGAATAATCGCAGCCCCACTGCAAAAAGCTGCTGGCCCACAAAGGCCAATGTTAGGTAGATAGAAACCAGAAAGGTGAGTCGGACTGTTTACCTTGATCCCGCGATAGCCGTTGGTCTTAAAGAACACCTCGATGTGATCTGTTAAGCCCAAATTAAAACTGAGCGGGATGTCGGTAATATCCACATTGCCGGGATCGCGGTCATAATTACTATAGGCGATACTAAATGTGAATTCACCCCGACGTAGAGTGGATCCATCGTAGATTGTAAATAAGCCAGTAGGCCCACCTTCTGGGCCTCCTGTACCGACTGTCGGAGACTGATTGCGCGGATCGTCAGGTGATCTCAGAGTCTGTGCTGATACTGCGGCACACAGCACCAACATTGCGAGCGCAGCAATAAGCGCCCTATTTGCGAGTCTCATCGCATTCCTCCTGCGAAATGAGTATAGGATTTTTGCTTTAGATTGCCGCCGTCCCCAAGGTCCCTGCATCAAATGACCAGAGTAAAATTACTTCCCTTGCGGATGCGGAGGCTCGACCTACAAATTGTCAAACAAACCACCACCCGCCCCTAGACCGTATGGTCTTGTAGGTGGAGCTCGGGAACCCCGACAGACAATGTCCTTGTCCTTAATCAAAGGGACCAGTCGAAGGGACCAGTCGCTCGTTGCGAATTCCCACTATTCAAAGTGCCAGATTCTCAAATGAGAGATGAGCACCGATCTGTAAATCAATTTTAGCACTCAAGCCAGTGACACTAAACTCAAAAAACTACATACTGGTCCGGGTGCTAAAATCATGCCAGACCATACTCTACCTTTTCTGGGAAATCAAGACCTTTTCATTACTTAGCGGCAAATTTGTTTATGTTTTTTCCGTCACGCGTAGATGCCACGCATGCGTGTATCATAAGCCACTCGATCAATCGCCAACATGTAAGCCGCAGTCCTGGTATCAACGGAATGCGCCTCAGAGTAACGGCATAGGTCGTTGAAGCTTGCAACCATCGTCTCTTGAAGACGCTGGTTGACTACATCCTCGCGCCAGAAGTAACCCATCCGGTCCTGAACCCACTCAAAGTAAGAGACCGTAACGCCACCGGCATTTGCCAATATATCGGGTACGATAAAGATTCCTTTGTTATGCAAAATCTGGTCTGCGTTTGCTGTCGTGGGCCCATTTGCCCCTTCGGCTAAGACTTTGCACTTCAACCGGTCCGCATTCTTTGAGGTGATCTGATTCTCAGTAGCTGCAGGAACAAGTACATCGCACTCTAATTCGAGCAGTTCGTGATTCGTTACCATCTCAATCCCTTCGTAATCTTCAAATGACCTGGTCATCTCAAGATGTTTTAGTGCACTGGGAATGTCTATGCCGTTAGGATTGTAAATCCCGCAGTGAATGTCCGATATTGCTACAACCTTATATCCGTACTCATGTAGTAACCGCGCGGCGATACCACCGACATTACCGGACCCTTGAACAACCACTCGCGTTTTTTCCGGAACCATGCCAAAGCGACGAATTGCCTCATTGATGACAAAGAGTAAACCGCGCCCAGTAGCCTCCCTACGCCCAGAGGATCCACCCAAGTCAATGGGCTTACCTGTCACAACTGCAGTGACGGTATGCCTGGCATGCATAGAGTACGTATCCATGATCCAAGCCATTGTTTGCTCGTTCGTATTCATGTCAGGCGCAGGTACATCTTTCTCAGGACCAATGAAATCGAGCAATTCTGCTGCGTACCGTCGAGTCATCCGCTCCAACTCCCCGATCGACATCTGCTGAGGGTCGCAAACAATGCCACCCTTAGCACCTCCAAACGGAACATTGACCACTGCACACTTCCATGTCATCCACGCAGCGAGAGCTCGAACCTCATCGATATTGACGTCCGGCGCGTATCGAATCCCACCCTTGGCCGGCCCACGAGCGAAATTATGCTGAACTCGGAAACCCTCGAATACCTCGATTCGACCTGAGTCCATACGGGTCGGAATGTAAACCTTTAGTTCACGATTAGGTACGCGCATCACAGCGTAGAGATCCGGATCGAGATCCAACAACTGAGCCGCACGGTCAAAGCGCGACATCATGGACTCAAACGGATTCTCCTCTTTTATTTCCCGAATATCATCGACAAAACTGGTGCTGTACATGCTTGTGGACATGAGTGTCTCCAAAGTTCCAAATCTTACTAGTAAGAATTCTGTTGGTAAACAAGTTACATAGCTCGCTTAGGAACGAAGGTATGAGGAGTAACCAAACGGCCGGTGTCTAACTTAACCAGCCTGCTCAGGATTACCTAAGACTTCATTCATGGCGCCAGTGCGATACCCGTGGAGGTCCAGAGTAACGTACTTAAAGCCCAGCTTGCGAAAACGGTCAGCAAGGAGATTAACTATGTCTCTACTTAGTGCCAGGTTCATCTCACTAGTGGCAATCTCAAGGCGAACAAGACTGTCGTGATGTCGAACACGAAATTCACGAAAACCAAGTTCACGCATGATCTGCTCCCCCCGATCGACTGTTGACAAACGTTCTATCGTAACTGTTGTACCGTAAGCTATCCGGGATGAAAGGCAGGGGCTTGCAGGCTGGTCCCATGTCGGCAGGCCCGCTTGTAAACTTAATGTGCGAACTTCTTGTTTACTAAGTCCGACCTCGATGAGAGGGCTTCGAACAGATCGTTCGCTTGCTGCTAATCGCCCTGGTCGAAAATCGCCAAGATCATCCGTCGTGGAACCGTCTACGACAAAAGCTATTCCCCGTGCAACCGCAAGTGATTGAAGTTTGTCGTACAGTTCGCTTTTACAGAAATAACAGCGATCGGGAGTGTTTGCCTGGTATGAAGGATTGTCCAATTCGTCGGTCCTTATGATTTCACGACGAAGCCCGAACTTGGCTACTAATTGGGCCGCCTCTTCACGCTGACGTGAGGGTAAACTCGCTGATTCTCCGGTTACACAGAGCGCGCGTTCACCTAGTTCCGAGCTCGCGACGTAAGCGACGTAAGTGCTGTCAACGCCCCCCGAGAATGCGACTAACACAGAGCCAAACTGACGAAAAAGTTGTCGAAGGCGCTGCTCTTTCTCCAAGTAGTGAAGAGCATCCTCCTTTGGCTCGCTACTGGAAGCAACTAGCTTATCGTCTGCGACGGCTCCCATGATTCTCCTAGTCTTCGTAAGTAAGACAATAAGATCTATTGTGCTAATAGTTGCACGAAGAATGTGATAACTGTCGCATGGTAGCGCATGGTTCAACGAGAGTGCAACAAAGGTCTTTTGGTTAATTTAGTCGGATAAAGTACCAGATCTTGGACGTCTCAGCTTTCTGCATGCTAAGATCATAGCGTCCCCAAAGTCATCACCTTTTGGTCGCATGACCTGATAGTTCACAACTGATTGATGGCAGAACAGTCAATGTTTTTTTACGACGTTCGTTCGATCCCGATTTCCGTTGTGTTTGCGTTGCTGCTAACAGTTGGTTTCGCGTCACAATGTTTGGGACAGGCTGAAGATTTATTCGGTGATCACACTGCTGATCCGGTAAAGTTGTTTGAAAAAGGTCAGAATCATCATGCCCGTGGTGAGTATGCACTTGCATTGGAGTTCTACGAGCAGGCGATTAAAATCCGACCTGAATTCCCTGAAGCAGAATTCCAACGCGGTAATTCCTTAATCTCACTCCGACGCCTGCAAGAGGGCGAAGAGGCCCTACGTAAGGCGATCAGCCTGCGAAAAGATTGGTCGCTTCCCTATTCTGCATTAGGTTCTCTGCTGCTGCGACTAGACCGTGTAACTGAGGCCGAAACTTCGCTTCGACAGGCACTCAGATTTAACCCACGCGATCAGATGGCGTTGAGGTTGCTGGCGAGCCTTCGGCTTAACGCCGGTGATGCTCGCGAAGCACTTGAACTCGCGCGGGTCGCAACGAGTGAAGAAGATGATGCCCCAGTTGCGGCATGGATCGTACGCGCAATGGCGGAGCGGGCAACTGGTGATAACGCTGCCGCACAAAAGAGTCTAGACCGTGTACTTCAACTGGACCCATCAAATACCGCCGCGCTGATCGAAAGAGCTGAACTCCACATTGTTAATGGTGATTACGATAAGGGGATAGAAGATCTACGCAAAGCTGAGCGCTTAAGCCCGAATGACAAACAGATAGCAGTACGACTTGCATCTATCTATGAAAAATCTGGTGATATCGCGCAGGCGGAGGAGATTGCGAAGGCGGCAGGACTCATAACTACTGCACCCTCTGGTGAAGGGCTGGCCCAAGTCATAGGAACGCCTGAAGAGATCGAAGCTGCGAACAGTGATATCCCGGATGTGGCGGAGCCGGCGCTCTTGGGCTTGATTGCAAAGAACCCCAATAACCCGGCCCTTTTTGCAAGGTTAGGTGAAATCAATCGGGCCGGTGACCCGCAACGATCTCTTGACTATTATCGTCGCGCGGTCGAGTTGCAACCTAACAGCGTTAGCTACGCTACTGGTTATGCTGCTGCGCTGGTAAAGACTCGTCGATTTGAAGAGGCAGTGGTGCTTTTACGACGTATAGTGGCGGTGGCTCCTGAAAACTATGCTGCCCACTCGAATCTTGCAACGGCACTATATTCTTTAAAGCTTTATAAAGAGGCCTTAGCAGAATACGAATGGTTACGTTCAAAGAGACCAGACTTAACGATCATCCACTATTTTATAGCTACAGCGCACGACAATCTTGGGCAGTACCAGGATGCTTTGGCGGCTTATGAGAGCTTTCTGGCCCAGGCAGATGCGAACTCTAATCAACTGGAAATTGACAAAGTAAAATTGCGACTACCAACTATTAAAAGACAGATTCAGTTAAAAGAAGGAGCCAAACGAAGTAAGGAGAACTAGTAACCTGGACATCGAGTCCTTTATAGATCAGGAAAACTGCTGCGATGATTAGAAGCCTTTCGACAATTTCTTGCGCCTTATTATTCCCATTGATTACGTTCGTTGCTGCAGTAAATGCCCAGGACGTTCAGCAGTTCACTGCCCCGCCGCCACTCAAGGTTATTTCCCCATCAGATCGAACTCAGATCGACAGCACTAAGGACGCCAAGTCTCGGGTCCGGAAAACAATCCAACTGGCAGAAGCTCACATGAAAACAGCGGAGACTCACACAGAGAAACAAAGATACGACGAAGCGGCTGCAGCACTAGGAAAATATCAGGCACTCATCGAAGACTCACTAAAATTTGTCGGCACACTAACCCGTGAAAGTAATAGAACGCGTGACCTTTATAAAAGGATCGAGCTAGCGCTGCGAGCGCATGCCCCGCGGCTAATCTCGATGCGGCGAGTGACTCCCACTGAGTATTCCGTTTGGATAAAGGATATCGAAGAGTTCGCCCGGTCTGGACGCACCGAGGCTCTGAACTCCTTTTATGGCCACACCGTCGTCCGCGATGCTAAACCGGTCGATGAAAAGTCTACTGATAAACAGTCTAAGGGCACTAATTCACCGGATCGAAAGGAACCATGACTATTCTTCGACCCTTGAACATTGTTGTCGTAGCCATCCTTGTATCGCTCCTTTGCTGTTACGCTGTTAAGGCCCAACATCGAGATCATCTGACCCCACAAGAGATTGATCTGGTTAAAGAAGCCCAAGCCTTGGATAAACGTATCGATGTTTTCATCAAGGCGGCTGATCGCAGACTCATCGCTCTTCACGGCACTAGAGACAATACAACATCAAAGCAACTCAAGAAGGACAATGAAAAATGGGGTGAATTGCCTAGTGGTTCTCGCGCCGAACTAGTTGGCGACATAGCCCGTATTCTCGATGAAGCTATTACCAACATAGATGATGTCAACTCCCGTGATGAGCGGAACCCTCTTATCGCAAAGGCTCTGCGGAAGCTGGCGACAGACACTACCCGCATCGTAGACCAGCTTAAACCGCTCCAAAGTCAGCTAGTGAGTGCTGCGGAGGTTGGCAATTTCGAAGCGTTGCTTGAACATGCAGAATCTATTCTTGAGGCAGCCAGCAACCTACCACCTCCTGTCGAGAAGAAGGGAAAGGGTAGCGATAAGGCAAAGAGCTGAAGACCCTCTCTCCTGCCGCCCTTTACAGAACATCACTCGCGAGCCTCAGCATAGGGTTACCGCTCCCATGCATAATCGAACATTGCTTTCAAAGCTTTCGTAGAGTAGAAGGTAAAGTTCATTGAAAGGAATATGAAGACTTAAGCATGGACAGTAGATACTATCCCGGTGTCGAAGCCGACGTTTCAACGCTGATCGAGGAGCTGCGTAAACTCTTCGATGATGACTACGAAGTGCAAACTATGCACGTGTCAACCACAGTAGTCCTACAAGCTCGAAAATCAAACACATTACGTGAACTGACGGGACTAGCCTCTGCCCTCACCATTAAGATCACTCCGGAAATAGGTGGCACGCGAGTCGAGATTGGAATGCAGAAGTGGTTTGACAAAGCTGCCGTCGCGGCTGTTGCTCTTATTCTCTCCGCTGGTCTATTAGTCGCGCTTCCCGCGCTTGGGGCATATTGGCAACACAGACTCACTGAAGACGCTTGGAAAGTTGTCGAAGATCACATCGCCAGGAAAGCGGGCGGATATATTCCGCCGCTTCCGGGTCGTTGTGGAACATGTGGAGCTGCAAATACGGCTGGTTCTGCTTATTGTTCCGCTTGTGGGGCGAATCTAAAAATAGGGCGTCTCTGCACATCCTGTGGAGCAACACAAAGGGAGGCATCAGCTCGGTTCTGTAATCGCTGCGGGAAACCTCTTGCAACTTCTCCTTAATCATGGCGCAGTGCCTTGACAGGATCTATCCTCGCGGCTCGTGCTGCTGGATAGAGCGCCGCCAAAATTGAGATCAGTAGTGCAAACAGGACAGCGCCAAGTGACAAATAGATTGGCAACGAGAAGAAATCAACATATGAAGCGCCCTGGGGTTGTAAAATGAATCGGTAAGCAAGTCTATTGGCAATGCCATCAACTCCCCAGGCTAAAAGTGTTCCTAGAACTCCGCCTGTTAACCCGATCACCGCTGCCTCAAAAAAGAAGATAAGTTTTATCTCTCGGTTCTCGGCGCCGATCGCCTTCATAATTCCAATTTCCCGCGTTCGTTCCAGAATCGACATGATCATTGTGTTTGCGATACCGAATGAAGCTACAAGCAACGAGATTCCACCAAGCAGTCCTAGGGCAGAATCCACGATTAAAAACACCGTTCTAATCTGGTCCAACTGATCGACAATCGAGAAACTGCCAAATCCCAACTCTGTTAATCGTGTCCGAACATTCGTCAAGACTACGGGATCAGTCACACGCACCACAGCAGAGTCATAACCTTCCCAGTCTGCAGCTCCGAGAGTGCCAGTCTCGCGAACGAGTTGCAGAGCAACTTGACTTGTTGGCCCGAGGTGTTCTAGGTTCCAAGTCTTTGCTGTTTGCAGCGGAATATATATTCGGGCTGCTGGCATTAGCCCTCTCAACCCACCCTGGCCTGGACCATCTCTTATTTCGGTGCTTAACACGCCTGAGATAGTAAAACGGTGGGCCACCAGGCCCGGGGCATCTGAGTCTCCTGCCTCTTCATCGATAAGTGGAATCCCGAAAAAGCTTGCGGGCGGTTCCTTGGACCGCCTGATTTCCTCTGTTTCTTTCGGCAGAGTTAAAAATTCAAGCGTCTTTCCTATCGCCTGAGCAGGCTCTTCGAAACCGAAATCACGAACGAATCGCTCAGTCACCACAGCTTCATCCGCATCCTCAGCACTAATCATTCGCCCTGCGGCAAAAGTCTGAAAACGCGAGGAAGCATTGGGAATGGTTGCTCCACTTGTGGATTGTGTGAGGACTCGACCATTGGTTCGAACATAAACCGAAAAGCTTATATTCGGTTCTACATAAGCTACTCCATCAATGTTTGCAATTTCTGCAAGAGCCGAGTCATCGAGAATGCGGGTTGCGGCTGGTGCGCGTCGCGACCTCCCTTGTGCAGGACTGTCCCGGTCGAGACCAGCCGAAGCTAAACTGCCCAAGCTTTGACCAAACACTCTGATCTCATTGAATAAATCAAGGGCCTTAAACCGAGCCAGCAGGTTGCGCTGCAAGCCAAGACCAAACGAGACCATAGTAACGATTACCGCAACTCCAACGACTACTCCCATAGTTGTCAGAACCGCACGCAGCTTTGCTTGACGGAGATTGCGAAGTGCCAGGCTCAGGATATCGAAGAAACTCATGGCGATTAACAGTTCTCTAGTTCAATGCCGCCAATCTTCTGTGCATCAAGTCAAGCTGCCTTTTCACCTGTTCGCTATCGGAGGCGTGCGGAGACAACCGCAAGTAATACTGTGTTGCGGAAATCGCCTCTGGCAGTCTCCCAAGCTGGGCCAGTAGTGCCCCCCGATCCCGATATTCTCCGGACAGGTCCGGCCGGAGGAGAAGTATCCGGTCAACAGTGCCAAGCGCCTGCCGAAATAGATTTGCTTGGGTATATATCGCTTTCAAATTGGTTAGCAACCGAACCAAAATCTCCTTTGTAGTTGCAGGACGGAGATGCTCTTCTTCAAGCTCAACCTGGCCGCCGAACACTACATCAAGCCGAGCCTGGCAATCCTTTCTATCGATTAGTCTTCCATAGAAGGGATCGACGAGAGAGGCAGCCACCGAATCTCTCTCGCGAGCTCGCACAATAAAGTGTCCCGGCATCCCAACACCTTCGGCATGGAGACTTGCTCGCCTCGCGACCTCCAGATAAACAATCGACAGAGTTATTGGAATACCTCTGCGTCTATCGAGTACATCACTGAGGAAACTGTTCCGCGGATCATAGAACTGATGTTCGTTTCCAAGAAATCCTTTTTCTTCGAAAAAGAATTCATTAAAAGCCTCAATAGCAATTCCGGGGGAGCCTTGCACTCGCTGTAGACCTTCGCGACCCATCTCATCCAACATCGAAAGATAGTGCGATATCTTGAGATGTAGATCTTCTTCAGCTGCGATCAGCAGGGCGGCAGTGGCAAGGTCGATTTGCTCTGAAGGTCTCTCGACAACATCAGTAAATCGCTTTCTGACAAGACTCCTGTAAATCTTCGCTTGAGGAGTCATAACTCAATATTCAAACACGCGATGAACTGCATCTGTGGTCCAATCGAAAAGACTCGTGGTTACGACGTCTGCGCCGGCATTTCGCAATTCAGCTTCCGTTACTGTGTTGCTAATTCCCAGGGTCTTCATTCCAGCACCACGGGCTGAGCGGATGCCAGGTGGGGCGTCTTCAATCACCAAACATTCCCCGGGTAGCAGCGGCAAGAGGCGCTTCAATTGCCGCTTATCGTTCAGCTTCTTAAGTGCACATTGATAGCATTCGGGATCAGGCTTACATTCTTGTACGTCCTCTGCACTGATGATCACCGAGAACAGATCGTTTAGACGCGCACGTTCAAGGACAAAGTCGATCTCCGTCCTTCTGGCCATGCTCACCAACCCAATAGCGAAGCGTCGGGACGTAGCTTTTAGAAAGGTCAGGACACCAGGGAAGAACGGTAGTTCATTCTCAATTAGGCGCCTGTGAATCTCGGATTTAGCACTTATTAGCTCATCAGAAAGCCCTGCGATCAACTCCTTACCGGCATTGCGAAAGATTGTAGACACAAATCTCGCATCATCCAGTCCCAGGGCTCCATAATATTGCGCTTCAGTTAACTCGATGTCATATGTGCGCAGAACATCCTTGTAAGCGTTCAACTGAAGGTGTTCGTCGTTTATCACGACACCGTTAAAATCAAACAAGATAGCTTCGATCATAATTTCAGATACCGACAACGGTGCTGGATCAAACCGCTTCACAATTGTCCATGCGGCGCGATGGAAACTGAACCTGAGCTGCCCACTGTGAGTAAAAGCTGATTCTGATCTTCAAATAACTTTGGCAGACGCTCGCTTTCAAGAACATCAAGGCGTCGCAACACTTCGGCAAGTGACAGTTCGTTTTTCAGATTGACTTGGAAGTCCAGATCAGCTCGCAAGCGATCTTTTTCACCCTGTCGGTTCTGAGACATCATGATAATTGGAGCTTGCAAAGCGGCAATTACAGCGAGTACGAGATTGAGCATTTGATACGGGGAGGCATCGAAACTTCTGATCAGAATGTAGGAGTTAAGCAAGATCCAGAAGATGATTAAAGCAATTGCAACACCAATGAACTTCCAGCTACCACCAAATTCAGCAAGTAGGTCCGCAGCGCGGTCCGCCATTGTCAGCCGCGCTTCTTCTACTTCGTTTACGTTTCGCGACACACGCGAACTCAGCAATTCGTCAGTGCGTCTGAGTCGATCCGTTAGAGCGCCTATCATCTCGAGCGCAACATCAGGACTTGACCGCACAAATGACAAGAAGTCCTGCCGTGAAAGGATGGCAAGGCGCGCATCTTGGACCACCGTAGCATCAGCGGATCGCTTACGGCCATCAATCAAAGCCATCTCGCCAAAGAAATCACCTTGAGCAAGATCTGCGAGGATAAGCTCTTTACCGTCCTCGTCTTTGAGACTAATCCTGATCAGTCCGCTCTCTATGAGGTACATTGCGTCGCCAGAGTCACCCTTGTAAAACAGGCGCGTGCCGGTCGCAACGTTCTTAAACAGAAGCAGGCGTCGCAACTCTGTTGCGGCGTTATCATCAAGCGATGCAAAAAGTGGTACTGATCGGAGCGCTTCAAGAGTCATTTCAGCATAGGGATCGGACATATTGGTTACCTCACGGAAAAGTTATAGATACCACGGCGTAAGCCTACGCTCTCATATCAGAAACAACACCACCGTCCTTCATTAGGACGATACGATCGGCAAAGCTAGTCGCGAGCTCCCGGTCGTGGGTCACCATTAAGACTGTTAGCGAATCTCGGTTAACCATCTCTCGCAATAATGCGAGCAACTCATGAGCGCGTGTTGAATCCAGGTTTCCGGTGGGTTCATCCGCAAGCAAAACTTTTGGATTGTTTGCCAGAGCGCGTGCTATCGCAACTCGTTGTTGTTCTCCACCAGAAAGCTCAGATGGTCGATGGTTTAACCGTTCGGTCAGGCCCACTCGATCGAGCAAGTATTCCGCACGCGTACGCCGCTTAACCCCTCGCAGACCACCAAAGGCGAGTGCTAAACGCACATTTTCGGAAGCTGACATTGTTGGAATCAAATTAAAGTTTTGAAAGATCATGCCGACCGAAAACCGCCGATAATGTGCCATCTCTTTCTTGCTGAGAGGGCCCAGTGCCTTTGAACTAAAGAAGACTTCGCCACGCGTGGGATGATCCAGTCCCCCCAGGATATTCAGCAAGGTCGATTTACCAGAACCTGAGGTGCCCTGGATAGCGACAAATTCGCCCGAGGTGATTGTTAGCGAAACATTATTAAGCGCGGTTACCTCGGTGCTACCCATCTTGTAGATCTTTGATACTTCACGTGATTCGAGGAGTGGTGACATGGAGGCTTGTGACCTGATTGTCCGGGCACTGGAATTCTTAAACAGACGCGCTAGTAACCGCAGCTTCGCTTTGTGCTCTCCCCACTCGCCATAACTCAAAGCTCTCGTCATTAAATCCCTTTAAAGACATCTGGAACGATGCTGCTTTAAGTTCTCCTGCTGATGTAAGCATTTCCTGGACTCCAGGATCACTGTACATGTCACCTGAGATTACAACGTCACTACCAGTGGAGAGGCTTTCCAGTCGGGCGGCGATATTCACAGTAGATCCAAAATAATCAAGTCTATCGTTCAAGGTGACAGCAATGCATGGGCCGACATGGATACCTGCCTTTAGAATCAGGGGCAGGCTTCCTTCTACAGGCGAAGCAAGGATTTTCTGGGCCGAGAGCATCGCTCTCAGAGCCGCTGCTGGCTCTCGAAAAACTGCCATCACTGCGTCACCTATCGTCTTGATCAACGCTCCGTCCTCTTGGGCTATCGCTTTCCTTAGCACATCAAAATGGTTCATCACTGCCCCAAAAGCAGTGGCATCTCCTATTTCGCGATAAAGCTGCGTCGAGTGACGCAGGTCAGTGAAGAGCACAGTTAAGGTTCCCACGGAAATCTGCTCGCCGGGTCTCAGTGCTTCACTTGCAAAGAGATCACGGAAAATTTGCAGGGCCGTCACCTCTGCTGCGGTTGTAGCCTGGTCGCTCCACGAAACACGTTCCAGGATAAACAACCGCTCGTCGTCAGTTGTATTTTCAATTTCAAGCGATAGGTTAGTTGACGCATTGATGTCCTCATGAGACCACCCCTCAGAAGAAATTGTCAGAACAAGAGAACATGATCCTGCAACACTGACATTTAGCAACTGCTCTCCAGTTAATCCCAATGCTCGAACGTGATAGGAGCCTTCTTCCAGTGGCAACTGAAGAGAACGCATTGTGTGAGCTGGAATTAACTGCTGAACAACTATGTGAGGGGTTCTCTGAGGACTGCCAACACAGTAGTCCTTAACATCGATCTTACGGATCGTAGGATTAGGACTGAAGCTTATCTCAACAAAACGATCAAAATTAGCGTTGAAATCTATTTGACAGGTTTCGCATTGAGCTTTGGAACTGATGTCCCTAAGTGAGTTTCCCGTTTCTTGTGGACCGCGACACAATGGACACAATAGATCCCACCGTAGATCCAATAAGCCGGCACGCGTTGCTCGCAGGCATGCCTCGAGTACAGCGCGGCGTGGCATCTTCCACTGGTCGGCCAAAACATATGGTCTTATTCGTGCCAAAGAGAAGTCATCCATATATTCTACATATCGTATTAGCTCCTTTGCTAAGTCGACCTCCGTACCATCACTTACAAGCTTCTCAAGCAAGGCTTCAAGACGCGTTAGCATTCGCTGTGAAGGCTCCTGTGGTTTTGATTGATCTGCCAGGTTATGTTGTCGCATCAAATTCTCATCATATTGCCGGAAAGCCTCGCCAAACCTCCTCCCATTTATGAGGCCAAGCTGCACTGGGATCGCAATCAGCCCCAAAAGAGATTTGGGTTTGGCCCAGAGATGATAATCAATGTGTGTTCCACCATCGTGAGGCTTCATCTCCATTAGTACTCGCAGTTCTTCCAGAGGGCCCTTGCTATACGTTCGCGTTACACCAAACCGAACCGGACGAACCCATTCGAAGGGCTGTTCTTCCCACTCTAAAGGTATTCCTATTAATGAAAGCTTTACGCGGCGTCTGGCATTTCGCAGAGTTTTACTTTTGGCCTCGTCTTCCGAAACTGCGATGGCGGGCAGACCAGCATCATAATTAAAGCGGTTTGTGTCAGCTACGAACGACCACAGCTCCTCGGGGGTGGCTCGCAAATCAAACTCCCAGTGATAATGGAATTCACGATAAGGCATCTGAAAGACTGCCACGTTAAAGTCGCCGTTAGGCTGAATGGATAAGCCGCTCAGACCTCCTTGTACTCTGAATCGACGTCTTCGTCGGATGAGGCAACGCGGTAGTTCCTGGACTGTACCTGCTTTGTAATCAGCAGGTCATCCTTGGTCTTTAGCAGGTCTGCGCGGCTGTAGACTGATAACTCAAAATTGTAGCCGTGTGTGATTGCATCCTTTGGACAAGCTTCGACACAATAACCGCAGAAGATGCATCGCCCGTAGTCGATGTTGTACACCTCAGCGTAGCGCTCGTCGACACCAATCCTCTCGGTGGGTGGCCTGGGATCATCCTTAGCCACAATGTAAATACACTCTGAAGGACATGCCGCAGCGCAAAGGAAGCATGCCACACATTTTTCCCGTCCCAGTTCGTCAACGTGCAACAGGTGCTGCCCGCGATAGCGCGGTTGCACAGTGACTGGTTCATCAGGATACTCAACTGTCCACTTCCGTTTTGGAATGTAGGATAAGGTGACACTCATCCCCTTGATGATAGCCTTCGTTGATTCGATTACTTCGCTAATTATAGACATAAATTCTCTTAGGTACTTACTTGCTCAATCCTTGATACTTCCGAGCTAACAGCCTGCCACCGCCGGTCCCGCCAAACAAACTTATCTGTGAAGCGATACGCTTCAACACCGTTTTCGAGCTGAAGCTGCAAGACACCTGTAAGCGTGGCTCGGTCACCCTTAAGATCTACCTTCAGATCCTGAAAATCCCAACTCTGAATTGATGTATCTCGGGTGATAGTGCGAAGGTACTCGGCTTTTCCATGCGGTTTTCCATTACCTACTCGACCGACGTAATCATCTGCAAGAATTCGTGCCAGGGCCTTTTTGTCGGCATTAATATTTGCCACGGTCCACTCGTTTTCTAATTCTTTCAGGTCCGCGAGTACCTTGTCAGGATCGGTAGGCGGCCCCTTTGTCTCTTCTTCTTCTTCTTCGTCAGAGTCCTCAACTTTGGGAGGCTCATCGGAGTTCTGTACTTCTTCTTCGATACCAGAGTTCAAATTCTCAGGTCTAACGGGTTCGACAGTAGTAACAATAGTTGGACGATTATCATTCGTGGAGTCTCGCATCAGCCGTGGCAGAAGAACCATCGCGGCTATTCCGAGCCCAATGGCACCCAATAAAAAGATCGAGAATATGCCCAC
The DNA here is from genome assembly GCA_964574785.1 of uncultured Chloracidobacterium sp. Classification (GTDB taxonomy): domain Bacteria; phylum Acidobacteriota; class Blastocatellia; order Pyrinomonadales; family Pyrinomonadaceae; genus PSRF01. The sequence continues at coordinate 50,431 of CAZNPP010000013.1, forward strand.
AACCCAAGGCCATACCCTACGCCTTTCTGATGGAGCCGGTTGTATATCAGAAGGTGGTTGATACGCTGGGGCTTTCCAGCTTGGCGTATCGTCATTTGTCGTCCTTCCTCGAGAAGCGTCGGTTGCCGGAGCTACGGGCACAAGTGGAGTCCCGTCGTCAATACAGAAGCTGAGGTTCTCATCTGTATAACTTCTGTTACAGGTTGGACAGCGTTTCATTTTTAAACTCCAAAAGATCTCACTGTTCAACTTGGCTACGTCTTCTCGATCTGACTGAAGAAGTATGAGATCTCAATTGCAGCGTTCTCCTCAGAATCAGAACCGTGTACTGCATTTTCACCGACAGAGGAACCAAACTGTTTCCTAAGGGTTCCGTCTTCGGCTTTGGCTGGATCGGTTGCACCCATCAGGTCACGCCATGCTTTTACTGCGCCCTCCTTCTCCAAGACCATTACCACACAGGGAGCGCTTGACATGAACTCAGTTAATCCGTCAAAGAAGGGACGCTCACGATGCACCGCATAGAAGCCCTCCGCTTCTTTCCGGGTCATGTGAATCATCTTCATTGCACGGATCTTGAAGCCTTCGTCTAGAATGCGCTGAATAACTAACCCAGTCTTTCCGCCGTTCACAATGTCCGGTTTAATAATACCAAGTGTTTGCTTGCGAGTCTGTTCTCCCATTCTTCTTCAGTTCTCCGCACTAACGAAATTGTAAGTGATCACACCCGTCACTCTTACCGGCTGACCGGAAAGAAGTGTGGGTGAAAATTTTGCCTGCCGCGCAGCCGCTACTGATACTCCTTGTAGCAAGGGGTGACCTGAGACCGCTTTCGCAGAAATAACATCTCCATTCTCATCGACGGTAACCTGAACTAAAACTGCTCCTGACGCCTTTACTTTCTGGGCGATAGCCGGGTAAGGAGGTTTGGGAAGACTAATAGCTCTGCCATTCAAAACTCCCCCTGCAATAGTTCTCTTTGTTGTTGATTCTTTGACTTGAGGCCCAGCGGGCGAAGGTTTCGGAGGGGGAGTGCGTCCACTGTCCGGGCTTTTAGTAGTCTGCTCGGTTGGGGGCGTGCGTGCACTATCTTGGGTTTTAGGAGACTGCTCGATTGAAGCGGACGATTCCGATGGAACCCGTGAAATACTTGCTGTTTCCTCCTTCGAGTCTGGTAAAGGCTCTGCAGCAGAATCCTTCAAAGGACTTGCCTGTTCTGATTCAACTTCTTTATTCGCGCGAAGAGAGCTTTGAATGCCAATAAGCGCTATGACAACTACAATTGCGAATACGCCTAGGATGATTCCCAATACCACCCAGGGAACCGGGTTGCGGCGAGCGTTATCAGCAGTGACCGGAACTGCGGATCTAACCGTTTTCCCAACCTCCTGCGTCTCTTTTGCAGTGGGTGTGAATGGCGGTGCCGTCAACGACGTCACAGTTGTGGCGTTTTCAGCCTCATGAGAGGACATGTTCACCGTAGCCGGGAATTCGGACCAGGAAGATGAACGAAGCAGCGTTCCGTCATCAAGGCAGAACCGCAAGGTCTCGTCCTCATAGTTACGATTGCATAATGGGCAGCTACTCATAACATTTCCTGAAGTTGCAATGGTCTATGCAGCGGCTGACGTTTGTAGAGCCTCTTTCATTGCTGTTCCAATGTCAGCAGGTGACTTCACGACGTGAATTCCTGCTTGCTCCAAGGCTTTCATCTTTTCTGCAGCGGTTCCCTTTCCCCCCGCAATGATTGCCCCGGCATGGCCCATACGTCGTCCGGGAGGCGCGGTCTGGCCTGCTATAAACGCCACGATAGGTTTTGTCACATTCGTTTTCGCAAATGCAGCTGCCTCTTCCTCTGCCGTGCCGCCAATTTCACCGATCATCACAATTCCGTCTGTATCAGGGTCGCTCTCAAACAGGGCTAAGGCGTCGACGTGACTCGTTCCTACAATCGGGTCACCGCCAATTCCAATGGCGGTCGATTGGCCCAAGCCAAGGGCAGTTAGCTGGCCCACGGCTTCGTAGGTTAGTGTTCCAGAACGGGAGACAACTCCTATCCGCCCTTCCCTATGAATGTGGCCCGGCATAATACCTATCTTGCATTTGCCTGGCGAGATTATTCCTGGGCAGTTTGGTCCAATCAGGCGAGTTGGTTTGTCACTCAAATACTCCTTGACCTTCACCATATCGAGAGTTGGTATGCCTTCAGTTATGCAGACTACTAGTGCAATTCCAGCGTCCGCGGCTTCCATGATCGCGTCGGCAGCAAAGGCGGGTGGCACGTATATAACGGAAGCGTTTGCGCCTGCTTCTTTAACGGCGTCAGCAACGGTGTTGAAGACAGGGATACCTTCGTGTTCTGTTCCCCCTTTCCCAGGAGTAACCCCTCCAACAACGTTGGTTCCATACTCAACCATCTGCTTAGTATGAAATGTACCTTCCTTACCGGTTATACCTTGCACCACAAGCCGCGTTGTCCTATCTACCGATACACTCACTCGATTGACTCCTTAGAATAAGAGGTGAACTATTGTGCAGAGCAGTTTGAATTAAACTCATAGTATAGTCGAAGCGAGGCTTGCGACGAATTATCGTCAAGCTATCTCAGCTCTTTGGCCATATACCGGAACATTGGTTTGCCAACCAAACCTATCTTCAATGTGACCCGCCATGGCTGACGCCGCGGCTGGCTCGCCGTGGGTAACAAATATAAGCCGCGGGGCTGAAGGCATTCCTTCCAACCATCTCAGAATGTCCTTCCAGTCACCGTGGGCAGAGAAGCCGCCAATGCGCTCGATATGGCATTGAACCGGCACCCATTCTCGAAAAATCTTAATTTCCGGTTCACCATCGACGATTCTTCTGCCGCGAGTTCCAGCCGCTTGAAAACCCACGAATACCACGGTTGCCTTAGGATTAGGAAGGATTCGCAGAGCGTGATGTAACACACGGCCTCCAGTCATCATTCCAGACGCACTGATTATCACTCGTGCCCCTTTTAATTCATTAAGACGCTTCGACTCTTCCCTGGAAGAACAGGTGACCATCGCATTTGTACGCAGGGGATGGCGTTGTCTGGCCGCAACCTGTAGGTAGTCCGCGTCATGTTCCTCTTTTCGATTCGTATAGGCTACGGTTGTCGCGGCGGCCATGGGAGAGTCTACACAAACTGGAAGAACTGGAACTGCTTTCTCATCCTCGAGTTCCCTAATAAGGTAAAGAATCTCCTGAGTACGACCTACTGCAAAAGCAGGAATAAGAACCGGGCTATCTCTGATGGCAGCGTCGTTAATAATTCGCGCCAAGGCATCCTTTGGGGATTCGGGAGCGTGCAGGCGATCCCCATAAGTCGACTCGACCACCAAATAATCAGAGGCAGGAGGTGGAGCCGGATCCTGAACTATAGGTTGATTGTAATGGCCTAAGTCTCCTGAGAAGAGCACTCGCGTGCCAGCGGCTGTCGAGCCATTTTGCTCCAATTCAACCAGAATCGTGCTGGCGCCTAGGATGTGCCCGGCTCTATGAAAGCTCGCACGTACTCCCCTCGCCACTCTTACCGGTCGTCCTACGTTGCCAACCGGGGCTAACAGCTTTAGCGCTTTGCGTACATCTTTTTCGTTATACAGCGGCAAGGCAGGAGAATGCTTAGTTAGTCGATGCCGGTTCAGGTAGTCAGCTTCTTCTTCCTGCAGGCGGGCTGCATCCGGCAACATAATCTTTAACAAGTCAGCAGTACCCCGTGAGCAGTAGACCGGGCCATTAAAACCATGCTTTACAAGACGCGGAAGATAGCCTGAGTGATCAATGTGGGCGTGTGTGAGCAAGACTGCTTTGAGCTTGGCGGGGTTAAAAGGTGGCTCCTCCCAATTAAGTAAACGAAGCTCTTTCAAGCCCTGAAAGATGCCGCAGTCAACCAGGACATCGGCCTTTTCACTCTCGATCAAATATTTCGATCCAGTGACTGTACCGGCTCCACCCCAAAATGTAATTGCTGCCAAGAACCCTCCTGTTTGCTATCAGCTTGTAGCCGGATCGGTTTTCCAATCTAGTGCCAAAGATCTTCTAACTCTTGGGTACCCAACGATGACAAGTATTGCTGGCAGCAGGAGCACAAGATTTCTCAAAGCGGTGCTAACACCTAATTGACTGGCAATAATCCCGCCAAAGCAACCGCATTCTAACGGTTCCCCACTAAGAACATAGACGTAGTAGAGAGCATAGCCGGCAAACGCAAGAAGAAGCGCTGCAGTTGCGGCGGCCCCAGCCCGCACTGTTCTGGGAATAAGAAGCAGTAAGGCAATCAGGGATTCTATAGTGACCACAAAAATTGTGGTGGGCCACATCCACCGCTCGTAGTTAATACCAGAGGAACTGAGCAACTCGGCCACATTCGAAGCAAACGTTGTAATCATGGACAGTTTAGCTATTGCGGTGAAAGCAAAAAGAGCCGCAAGGCCAAAGCGGCAGATCTGGACCAGCCACCGCAGGAGTGCTGAACCGCCAATAAATGTGAAAGCTGTGGGCAAGTTCGAAAGCTCCTTAATCGTAAAAGTGGAATAGGACGAAGTGGACGAATAGGACCTATTTGTCCACTTCGTCCTATTCCGTCCTATCCCGTCCACCATTCACCATTTACCATCTTACGCCGCCAGAGCTACAACCTTCTCAGCGGCATCTTTCATTCCCGTTGCTACCGTAAAGTTTAAGCCCGATTCACTGATAACTCGCTGCCCTTCTTCAACGTTCGTTCCTTCAAGGCGGACAACTACTGGGATTCTTATATTAAGCTTCCGAGCTGCTTCCACAACCCCGCGAGCCACCATGTCACAGCGTACTATTCCGCCAAAGATATTAATCAGAACTGCCTTCACATGAGCGTCTGCAAGCAGGATACGAAAAGCCGCCTCGACTCGTTCCTGAGATGCTCCGCCACCGACATCGAGAAAGTTTGCGGGCTCACCGCCAGCAAGCTTGATGATATCCATTGTAGCCATGGCCAAACCGGCGCCATTCACCATACAAGCTATGTTGCCATCGAGCTTGATGTAGTTGAGATCAAACTTCGATGCCTCAATCTCGAGAGGTTCTTCTTCGTTCAGATCGCGGAGATCAAGGAACTCCTTGTGACGAAAGAGAGCATTGTCATCGAAGTTAACTTTAGCATCGAGAGCTATCAGGCGATTGTCCTTAGTTAGAAGAAACGGATTAATCTCTAACAACGAAGCGTCCATCTTTTCATAGGCTCTATAGAGTGCTTGCATGAACTTCACGGCGTTACCAATCAGTGGCCCAGGGATTCCGAGCCCGAATGCCATCTTTCGTGCCTGAAAGGGCTGAAAACTCACTGCCGGATCGATTACTTCCTTCATAATTTTTTCGGGCGTCTTGGCTGCAACTTCTTCTATGTCCATTCCACCCGCTGCCGAGGCCATAAAAACCGGGCGGCCGGAGGCACGGTCCAGTACTATTCCGAGATAGAACTCCCTATCAATCGGCAATCCCTCTTCGATCAGGAGCACGCGCACTTCTCTTCCCTCAGGTCCCGTCTGATGAGTCACCAGTTTCATGCCGAGCATCTGCCTGGCTATCTCCTTCGCTTCGGAAGCACTTCGGGCAAGTTTTACACCGCCTCCTTTACCGCGACCGCCTGCATGAATTTGGGCTTTTACAACAACCACTTCTGTTCCTAATTCCTTTGCAGCGTGATATGCCTCGTCAGGAGAACGTGCAACTAATCCGCGAGGTACGGTGACGCCAAACTTCTTCAATAGTTCTTTGCCTTGGTACTCATGAATTTTCATTGATTAGCCTCAGTGCAGCAGCCAAGCACAAATGGCTTATGCTGGCGATGTTTTGATAAGGAGCGCACGGAGTTTAGCGGTATAAAATGTCCAAAGTCCAATGTCCAAAGTTCAATGTCCAAAGTCCAATGTCCAATGTCCAATGTCCAAAGTCCAATGTCCAATGTCCTAAGTCCAATGTTCAAAGGTGGAGTTTGGACATTGGACTTTGGACATTGGACTTTGGACTTTTAATAAGGAGGCCTAATGAGCGAAGTAACAGTGACGTCGCTGGAGAACTTGAAGAACGAAGTCAGTTATGGAGATGGTCAAACTCTGATTACAGACGAGCCCGCCGATGCCGGTGGTGATGGCGCGGGCCCGGATCCCTACACGGTGCTACTCGCCGCCCTCGGCAGTTGCATATCTATGACTGTAGTTCTCTATGCACGACGTAAAGGCTGGAAAGTCGACCGCGTCAGAGTAAAGCTGCGGCAGAACCGTATTCACGCAGAAGATTGCAAGGAATGCGAGCGAACGACGGAAGGTTTTGTCCACCGCATTGAGCGCTCAGTGAC